>PNKG01000087.1 GCA_013822585.1 Opitutus sp.
CAGGATCTCATCGGCCCAGGCGACGCCCTCGGCCTCAAGTTCGGCCACGGGCACGACCTTGTTGACGAGGCCCATCGCGAGGGCCTCCTGTGCGCTGTATTGGCGGCAGAGGAACCAGATTTCGCGCGCCTTCTTCTGGCCGACCATGCGGGCGAGGTAGCTGGAGCCGAAGCCGCCGTCGAAGCTGCCCATCTTCGGGCCGACCTGGCCGAAGATGCCATTGTCGGCCGCGATGGTCAGGTCGCACATCACATGCAGCACATGGCCGCCGCCGACGGCGTAGCCTGCGACCAGCGCAATCACGACCTTGGGCATGGAGCGGATGAGCTTCTGCACCTCGAGGATGTTGAGGCGCGGCACGCCCTTGGCGTCGATGTAGCCGCCATGTCCACGGACCGACTGGTCGCCACCCGCGCAAAAGGCGTATTTGCCGTCTTTTGCCGGTCCGGCGCCGGTCAGGAGCACGACGCCGATCTTCTGGTCCTCGCGCGCATCGAGCAGCGCCTCATGCAGCTCGAACACCGTCTGCGGGCGGAACGCGTTGCGCTTCTCCGGGCGGTTGATGGTGATCTTGGCGATGCCGCCGACCTTTTGGTAGAGGATGTCCTCGCAGGTCTTGCAGGTTATGACGGTTTTCCACGCGGGAACCATACCCGCACAGGAACGCGAAACCATCTGAGCCGCAAATGTTTTCGCGGCCCGCCCTGAGTTTTACCAAAGCCCGTCAAGCGGTATTTCGGGCGCATCGGAAAACGGCTGGAAGGTCCCGTCGGGTTGCCCAACAGTCACCCGTTCAATGCAAGCTGAAGTCAAGGGCAGTTCGTCGGGCCTGCGTGCGGGACTCGCGCTCGGAGCACTGGGAGTCGTGTTCGGCGACATTGGCACGAGCCCGCTCTACGCACTGCGCGAGTGCCTGCAGTCCCTGCCCCCGGCAGAGCAAACCGCGGGGATCCTCGGGGCTCTGTCTCTGGTTTTCTGGGCCTTGATGTTCGAGGTGACTTTCAAATACCTGCTGTTCGTCACCCGAGCCGACAATCGCGGCGAGGGCGGCATCTTCGCGCTCATGGCGCTGAGCCACGGTCGTGCCCGTGCGGAAATAGGCGGTTTGACCCTCCTCATTCTGTTCGGTGCCGCCCTGCTCTACGGAGACGGAATCATCACACCGGCGATTTCCGTTTTGGGCGCCGCTGAAGGCCTATCGACTTTCAATGAGCGCTTCACACCCTATGTGCCGCTCATCGCGTGCGCCATCCTCGCCCTTCTCTTCATCGTGCAACGCCACGGCACCAAGGCCATCGGAGGGGTATTCGGACCGGCGATGGTCATTTGGTTCAGCGTCATCGGGGTGCTGGGACTCTGGCACATCGTGCAGGCACCCGAGGTTTTCGCGGCACTGAATCCTTGGCACGGTCTCAAGCTGCTCCTGGATCATCCCGCGCACGCCACCGCATTGCTCGGGTCCGTGGTGCTGGTTATCACTGGGGCGGAGGCGCTGTATGCCGACATGGGACATTTCGGACGCGAGAGCATCCAGCGCGCATGGTATTTCGGCGCCTTCCCCGGACTTGTGCTGAATTATTTCGGCCAGGGCGCGTATGCGCTCTCGCACCCGGGCGATCCGACCAATCCGTTCTTCGCGCTCGTCCCCGAAGGGCCCGCCCGTCTGGCGCTCACGGGTCTGTCGATCATGGCGGCGATCGTCGCCAGCCAGGCCATGATCTCGGGCACTTATTCCCTGACCCGGCAGGCCATCCAGCTCGGTTACTTTCCTCGTCTGACCGTCACCTACACCAATCCCGACCAATCGGGGCAGATCTATCTGCCGCTCGTGAACGCGCTCCTTGCCATCGGTTCGATTTGGGTGGTCATCACGTTCCGCTCATCGGAAAACCTCGCGGCCGCCTACGGCATCGCGGTGACCGGCACCATGGCAGTCACCACGGTGGCTTTCTTCAGCGTGGTGCGCCGCCGGTGGCGCTGGCCGCTGGTGGGGGCCCTGGCGCTCTGCGCCGTCTTTCTTGTCTTCGACCTGTCCCTGTTCGGGTCCAACTTGCACAAGATCGCCGAGGGCGGTTGGTTCCCGCTCGTCGTCGCCGCGGGCATCCTGGCGGTCATGCACACTTGGAAGACGGGCAAGACCGAGATTTTCCGCCGCATCTACGCCAACGAGATCACCGACGCCGAGATGTGCGACATCGCCTGCAGCGAGCACCTCACGCGCGTGCGCGGCACCGGCGTGTTCATGGCCGGCAATCCCAAGGGCACCCCGCTCGTGCTGCTTCACCACCTCAAGGCCAACAAGGTTCTGCAGGAAACCGTCGTTCTCCTCAGTATCATCACCGAGGAGGTCCCGTCGGTTCCGGACGGGGAGCGTCTGGTCATTTCGGAAATCGGCAACGGCGTCTGGCGCGCGGTCGGGCGCTACGGTTACATGGAATCGCCCGACGTCGCACGGCTTATGGAGCAGGTCAAGGCCGCGGGAGTGCCCGTGAAGCTCAACGAGGCCACCTACTACTTCAACCGCGAGATGATCATCACCGGTGGAAACGCGAAGATGTTCGAGTGGCAAAAACACTTCTACGCTCTTCTCAGCCGCAACGCCCGGCAGGCGCGCGACTACTACCGCCTGCCCCCGATGCAGATCATCGAGGTCGGCATGCCGATCCAACTCTAGGCGGACTGCGCCGCGGCGGCGAACAAGGCCTTGCGCGTCGCGGCGTCGCGCCGGCGGTCCGTGCGGAGCTCGAGCACGCGCAGCCCCCGCGTCGGCCTGGCGAGCAGCCGGGTGAAGTGCGTCCAGTCCCGCACGAGCGTGTGCTTCACGCCGTAGGCCGCGCAAAGCCTGGCGAAATCCACCGACTGCGGCGTGGCGAAGAACCGCTCGAAGGGCGGCTCGAACTGCGCCACCGGCAGATGACAGAATATTCCGCCACCGTCATTGTTGACGACGACGACCGTCAGGCTGCCGCGCAGCTCGCGCGCGAGCAGAAAGCCGTTGGCGTCGTGCAGCAGCGCGAGGTCGCCCGTCAGCAGCACCGTGGGCCGGCCGCGGTGGGCCAGACCGAGCGCGGTGGAGAGCGTGCCGTCGATGCCGTTCGCGCCGCGGTTGCAGTGCACCTCGTGGGCGCGGTCGTTCGCCGGCCAGAAATACTCGGCGTCGCGCACCGGCATGGAGTTGGCGAACATCACCGTCGTGCCCTTCGGCAAGGCGCGGGGCAGCAATGCGCAAGCCCGCCCCTCGAACATCCCCCCCGCCGCGGCCAGCCCGCGCCTCAGACGGGATTCGACGCGCCGTTCGAGCACGATCCATCGGTGCACCCAGCCCGGCGGCGCGCGACGGGCCTTCATCGCGGCAGCGAAGGCGGCGACATCCGCACGCACCACCCGGGTCGCGGCGTGCAGGGCGTCGGGGTTGTCCGCCCGCGAAGAGACAAACGTCACGGGTGTGTCCCCCGACTGCAGCCACTGGCGGAGCGCCTTGCTCGTGGGCCAGTCATGCAGGCAGAGCACGTGCGCGGGTTGCAGCTCCTTCGTCCATTCGGCCGACCGCGCGATGACATCGTAACGTGTGATCAACCCTGGCACCTCGCTCGCGTGGTGGCGCAACGGCGACAGCGCATCCGCCAGCACCGGCCAACCGAGTCGCTTGGCCAGGCGTCCCACCGTGCGGGCGTAGGCCGTCGCATCGGCCACACGCACTTGACCAGCCACGATTACGCCGTGGGTGGCCCGACGCGGCAGGCAGGGCGGACCGGCCCGGTCCGCCGCGAGAGCGAGATGACGTTCCCGACGGACCAGGCCGGTCCACCCTGCCCCGGCATCCATATGATCGAAGAAGCGAGCAGGCATTTCGCCCTTCAGCGCTTCGGCAATGCCATCCTTCAGCGGCGGCAGCGGATCGCGGAACGGCGCGTTCAGATGCACGGGGCCGGCGACAGGCTGCAGCGCCCGCTCGACGGCATGGGCGACCGATTGGCGCAGGTAACGCAGGAGGGCGACACTCGCCTCCGGCACGGCCAGCTCGTGGTGGAAGTTCACGTAGCCGCCGAAGAGCTTCTGCTGGTCGATGGTCTGGCCAGAGCGGCATTCGCGCATCTCCGGCGGGCGGTCCGCCGTGATGACGATCAGCGGCACGCCGCTCTCGCGCGCCTCGATCACCGCCGGGAAGTAGTTCGCTCCCGCCGTGCCGCTCGTGCACAGGAGCACGACCGGCCGGTGCGATTGCCGCGCCAGGCCCAGCGCAAAGAACGCCGCCGAACGCTCGTCGAGCACGGGGATCGCCTCGAACTCCGGATGCGCCGCGAACTGCACAGTCAGCGGCGTCGAACGCGAGCCGGGCGAGATCACCGCCTGCCGCGCTCCCAGCCGGGCCAGCGTCTCGACGAGCACACTGGCCCAGAGACTGTTCGTGTTGCGAAAATCGAGAGCGAGCATGGCGGGACTTAGAAACCACGAATGGGTGCCAGTGAACACCAATAACTCTCCGGCCGTTCGTGTCTAGTCGTGTGCATTATCCGGGGAGATTGGCCACAAAAAGCACGAAGAGCACAAGGACCCTCTGATCTCTTTTGCATCGGGTGTGCTTCTTGTGGCCATCAGAGCTTCGGCCGGTCCTTCAGCGCCCGAGCCAGCACCGCCCGCGCGTGTTCCAGATCGGTGCCGTCCAACTCGAGCCGCGGCGGGCGCACGTGCGGCGTGCCGCGCCCCACCTCCGCCTGCACCCATTTGATGAGCTGCACGAACTTCGGCACCGTATCGAGCTTGAGCAGCGGCAGGAACCAGGCGTAGAGCGCCATCGCGCGCGCCTTGTCGCCGCGCGAGGCGTAGTCGAAGAGTTCGACGCTCTCCTCGGGAAACGCGTTCACCAAGCCCGCGATCCAGCCGCCCGCGCCGGCGTAGACTCCCTCGACGATCGCGTCGTCCATGCCGACGAGGATGTCCAGCCGGCGCCCGCACACGGCGCGGATGGCGGTGATGCGCCGCACGTCGCCGCTCGATTCCTTCACTGCATGAAGGTTGGCGCATTCCGCCGCCAGCTCGGCGATCTGTTCGGGCAGGAAATCGGTTCCGTAGGCGACCGGGTTGTTGTAGAGCATGCACGACAGCGGCGTGGCGGCGATGACTGCGGACACGTGCGCCTTCATTTCACGCCAGTTGCCGGTGTAGACGTAGGGCGGCAGCACCATCAGGCCCTGCGCGCCGGCGGCGTGCGCCGCCTTCGCCAGCGCGACGGCCTCGACGGTCGTGAGCGACGCGATGCCGAGCGCGACCGGGGCACGATCGCCGACCGCCTCCACCGCGGTGCACACGACGGCAATCTTCTCCTCGAAGGCCAGGGTCTGCGCCTCGCCGAGCGAACCGCAGCAGACGAGGCCGGTGCAGCTGCTGTCGATCATCCAGCGGCAATGCGCGGCGAGCGCCGCGTGGTCGACCGACAGGTCGGCCTTCAGGTTGGTGGTGATGGCGGGGATGACACCTTTCCAGTTCATGGGGGGTATATTTCCGGGGAGGATCCGCGGCCTGGCGGGCCGTGTGGCGCGGCAGTAGCCGCGCCCTCCAAGTTTCAGGCGAATCGATCCGGGTTCGTGAGCGACAAATCCACGCTTGGCTTCTTGCCGGCGAGCAACTCGGCTGCGACAAGGCCGGAAATGGGCGCAAGGGTGATGCCGAGCATGGCGTGGCCGCAGGCCGCAATGAGATTGGGATGGCGGCCGAAGCGCCCGAGATACGGCAGGCCGTCGGGCGACACCGGCCGGTAGCCGAACCAGGGTTTGCCGCCGGCGAAATCGGCCTCGGCGATGTCCGGGAAGTAGTCGCTCGCCGCCGCCTTGATCTGCCCGATGCGCTCGGGCCGCACCCGGTCGTCGTGTCCGCTCACTTCCATCGTGCCGCCGAAGCGCAGCGTGTCGCCCATGGGCGTCATGGCCACGCGGCGCTCGGTGAGGATGGCGGACTTGGCGAACTTGAAGCGCGGCTTCTCGATCGTGAGCGAGTAGCCCTTGCCCGGCTGCATCGGCAGGCTGAGCTTCAACCCGCGCACCGTCTCCGGCGCCCACGAGCCGCTCGCGAGCACGAAACCGTCCGCGGCCAGCTCGCCCGCGGTCGTGACTGCGTGCGTCACACGGCCGCCCGCGGTCTTCCAGCCGGTGACGCCCGTGCCCCAGCGGAACTTCACGCCCTGCTGCTGGAGCAGCGCAACCATCGCGGGCATGAATTTCCGGGGCGACAGGTGTGCGTCGATGGGAAAGTAGATCGAGCCCGCGATGTCCATGCGCGCCCCCGGCTCGAGCGTGGCGGTCTCCTTGGCCGAAAGCGTGCGCGCCTCGACGCCGACGGAGTTGGCCAGCGCGGCGAGTCCCTTGGAATACTTGTCGAGGGTTTCCTGCGTCTTGCAGAGGTTGAAGAGGCCCTCGGTGCGGAACTCGAAGGTGTTGCCCGTCTTCTCCGCGAGCTCGACGAAGAGCCTGCGGCTCTCAAGGCAGTGCTGCGCCAGCACCGGCGCCGCCCGCCGCGTGTGCTCCGGCGTGCAACTGCGCGCGAAGAGCCAGCCCCAGCGCAGGAGGTCGAGGTCGAGGCGCGGCTTGATGTAGAACGGGCTGCGCGAACTCGTCATCCACTTGAGGCCCTGCCAGACCATGCCCGGCGAGGAGATCGGCTGCACATGGCTCGGCGAGACGTAGCCGGCGCTGCCCTGCGCGCACGAATCGGCGCCCTCGGCGCTGCGCTCGACGAGTGTGATGGTGAAACCCTCGCGGGCCAGATAGTAGGCGGAGCAGAGGCCAAGGATGCCTCCGCCCACAACGACGGCGGAACGGGACGAGTTCATGTGTTTCGAATTCCCCAACGAAATGGATCGGACGGGGCGAGCAGCAAGACGCCCTCGCCGCACACGTGCGCGGTGCCGGTGATCGTCGGGCGGATCTGGTCGCCCTCGCGGCGATAACATCCGCGGAAGACGCTGCCGACGATGCTCTCCTGCACCCATTCGGCGCCCTCGGCGAGCTTGCCCGCGGCGGCGAGACAGGCGAGCTTCGCACTCGTGCCCGTGCCGCAGGGCGAGCGGTCGTAGGCGCCGCCCGGGCACAGCACGAAGTTCCGGCTGTGCACGCCCGCGGTCGGCGACGGCGCGAAGAGTTCCACGTGGTCGATCTCGGGAAAGCCCCGCGCGTTCACCGCGGCCCGGACGCGCGAGGTGTAGTCGAGGAGCGCGGCGACGTTGGCCGGTTCGAGCCGCTGCCCGTGCTCCTCGACGAGGAAGAACCAGTTGCCGCCCCACGCGACGTCGCCGCGCACCACACCGATGCCCGGCACCTCGATCGCGGCGCCCGCGGCCTGGCGGTGGCTCGGCACGTTGTCGACCGACACGCTGCCGTCGGCGTGCAACGTCGCCGCCACGACGCCCACCGGCGTGTCGATGCGCACAACGCCCGGCTTCGCCCGACCGAGGCTGGCGAGCGAGACGACCAGCCCGATGGCGCCGTGTCCGCACATGCCGAGGACGCCGACGTTGTTGAAGAAGATCACGCCCACGTCGCAGCCCGGCTCGTGCGGCTCCACCACCAGCGCGCCGACCATCACATCGGAGCCGCGCGGCTCGTTGACGATGGCCGAGCGGTAGTGGTCGAATTCCTCGCGAAACCGCCGCGCCCGCTCCGCCAGCGGCCCGCCACCCAGCTCCGGCCCGCCCTCGATCACGAGCCGCGTCGGCTCGCCCCCCGTGTGGGAGTCGACGATGCGGATGACGTGCGGCGCGACCGGGGACATCTCGGGACCTTCAGAGCGCCGCGGCGCCCGACTGGGCGTTGTCGATGCGCGTGACTTCCTCGAGCGGTATCACGAACACCCGGCCGTCGCCCGGCGAACCGGTGCGCGCGGCCTGCAGGATCGTGCCGACGACCTGCCCGCGCTTCTCGTCGGCCACGGCTACCTCGATGCGGATGCGCGGATGGAAATCCACCGTGTATTCCGTGCCGCGGAAGATCTCGGTGTGGCCCTTTTGGTGACCAAAGCCCTTCACTTCAGCCACGATCATGCCCTCGACGCCGATGCGCGCGAGCGCGACCTTCACTTCCTCGAGTTTGAACGGCTTGATCAGGGCGACGACGAGCTTCATGGAGTGCGGGTGAGAGATTCCCGCAGCAGCCGGCGCGGGGCAAGACCAACCTCGCCGCGCGGCATGACGCTTTTGCCCGTTGCCAGCGCTGGAGACGCTCCCGCAAACTTGCCCTGCCATGTCCGACCCGCAGGACTTCAACGTCGACTACCTCGCCCACCTCGCCCGGCTCGCCCTCACACCGGAGGAGAAGACACGTTTCGCCGCGCAACTCGGCGACGTGCTGCACCACATCGAGCGCCTGTCCGAGGTCAACGTCAACGCCGTCGAGCCGACCGCGCACGCCTTCCCGGTGGAAAATGTCTGGGACGCCGACGTCCCGCGCGCCGGCCTGAGCGTCGCCGACGCCCTGCGCAACGCCCCGGCCCAACGCGAAAACATGATCAGCGTGCCGAAGGTGATTGAATGAAAAAACTGTAGGAGGGGCTTTACGCCCCGACCCCAACCTATCCCGGCCTGAAACCGCTCCTACGGTCCGACCCATGTCCGTCCCGCTCCATTTTCAATCTGTCACCGAACTCGCCGCCCGACTCGCGCGCCGCGAATTGTCCGCTGTCGAGCTGCTGCAGGCCTTCCTCGCCCGCACCCGCGAGGTCGAGCCGCGCGTGCACGCCTTCAACTCTTGCGACGAGGCCGGCGCCCTCGCGCAGGCCGCCGCGTCCGACGCCCGCCGCGCCGCCGGAGAAACGCGCGGCCCGCTCGACGGCATCCCCATCGGCTTGAAGGACGTCATCGCCGTCCGTGACCAGCCACTCACGGCCTCCAGCAGGATTCTCAAAAATTTCGTTTCGCCCTACGACGCCGCGGTCGCGCGCAAGTTGAAGGACGCCGGCGCCGTGCTCTTCGGCCGGCTCAACTGCGACGAGTTCGCGATGGGCTCGTCGAACGAGAACTCTGCCTCCGGCCCGGTTGCGAATCCCTGGGACCTAACCCGCGTGCCCGGCGGCTCCTCCGGCGGGAGCGCCGCCGCGCTCGCGGCCGGTGAAGTCGCCGCCTCGCTCGGCTCCGACACCGGCGGCTCGATCCGCCAGCCCGCCGCGCTCTGCGGCCTCGTCGGCCTCAAGCCCACCTACGGCCTAGTCTCCCGCTACGGCCTCGTCGCCTACGCCTCTTCGCTCGACC
>PNKG01000088.1 GCA_013822585.1 Opitutus sp.
GCGGGCGCCGCCGTCGGCGCTCTTGAGCGTGTAGTCCACGTTGCCGTAGTGGGTCGGCAGGCCGGCCACCTCGACGCCCGCGGGGTCCTCGACCCAGGCCCCGGCGAGGCCGGCGCCGAGGACGAGCGCCTCGTCCTCCTCGCGCTCGTAGACGAACATCGCGCGCACGGAGCGGATGAAATCCGAGCCGCACCAGGTGTGCGGCATGTCGCCGATCATGCGCGGCGTCGCGGGATCGCGGAACACGACTTCGGCCCAGTGGTTCCAGCCGGCGGGGCGGCGATGGGCCATGAAATAGTCGAGCGCCGCCTGCGCACGGTCGCGCTGTCCGAGGTAGACGAAGGAGCCGATGACGCGGTTCTCGTAGGGCGTGAAGTCCAGCCACTCCATGCGGCCGTCGCGCCGCGCCACGAATCGTTCCCAATAGCGCTCGAAGGTCCGCGCGAGCGCCGGTTGCGGCAGGTGCCCGGCTTCGCCGGCCGGCACGAGCGCGATGGTGGTCGAGGTCGCGTCGAAGTCGCCCAGCTCGGCGCAGCCGGGGATGAAGTCGATGCCCTTGTTGTGCATCGCGAGACGGATCGAAGCGTGGAGGTCCTTGCGGAGGTCGTCGCGCTCGGCGGCGAATTCCATCCCGGCCTCCCGCTCACCCAGCAGCCCGGCGATCGTCGTGGCGTCCTTCAGCCCGCGGAGGACGAAGAAGTCGTCCCAGTAGGAATGCATCGGCGCGGCGCTGTAGCCCTCGTGCGAGATGGACGCGGGCACGAGGCCGTAGAACACGCGCTTTCCCGGCGGGCCGTCACGGAACTCCGCGGTCTTGCGCTGGGCGCGCAGGCTGCGGATGAAGCCGACGACGCGCACGATGTTGGGCCATTGCGTGCGCAGCCAGGCCTTGTCCTGCGTGTGGTGGTAGACCTGCATGACCAGGTGGAGGAACTGGCCGTGGCTGTCGTGCTCGTCGGTCGGATCGGCTCCGAGGTCGTCGACGACGCAGGGCACCTTGCCGCTGGGGAAGATGAACCGCGAATACCAGTCGGCGAAGTCGCGCACCTCGTCCTTCAGGCCGAGTTCGAGCAGCGCGGTCGAGGTGAGCGAGCCGTCGCGGATCCACGAGCGCTGGTAGTTGCGCGAGCCGGGCTGGATGCGCGGGCCGTCCTGGTTGATGAAGACGTAGGCGAGGTTCGACTTGAGGGTGTCGATCACCGGCTGGGCGAAGGCCGGCAGGCGGACCTGGAAGCGGTCGAGCAGGCCCTCCCAGGTGCGGCGTGTGGCGGCGTGGGCCCCGGCGTAGCAGCGCGCGGCGTCCGCCGCCGGGCGATTGGCCGCGATGGGCGCCCCGCCCTCGTGGAACGGCGAGGCGAGGTGGATCTCCCGCGCGGCGCCGCGGTCGAGGGCGAAGTCGTAGGCGAAGGCCGCCGAAGCGGAGCCGAGCGGATCGCGCACGCCGCGGGCGGCCGGCAGCTCTCCGCGCAGGAGGTGCTCGGTGATCTCGCCGCTCTCGAAGACCGTGGCGCCGAAGCCGTCGGGCCGGTCGAGCGGGATGACGGCGCGCCCGTCGGCGTGCAGGGCGCCGTCGCGCAGCTCGATCGCGCCGATCCGCGCCCAGCCGGCCGGGCGGAAGATGCTTTGCCACGGCGGATTCACCTGGAAGGGACGCACGGCGAGGAAGAGCCGGCCCTGCACCGGCGCGCCGGCGTTTTCCAGACGGTAGCGCGCCAGCAGCACGCTGTCCGGGCCGGCCGGACCGGCGGCGAAGGCGGTGATCTCGAGCTTCAGCCCGCCCGCCTGCCACGTGACGGAGGGGATCGGCAGATAGCCGGCCTCGAGCGACTGCGTGCGTTCGACGTCGTTCCAGGTGACGAGTTGCCCGCCGACAAGGAGGAAGGGTTCGATGCTGAAGCTCGATTGGTCGACCTCGAGCTGGCCCGTCTCGGCGAGGAGCGCTTCCTTGGGGTCGGCGGGGCTGCCGACGGCGGTCCAATAGAGCTGCCGGCCGACGAGGTAGGGGGGGAACAGCCCGCGGCGCTCGCGCTGGGCGATGGCCCCGAAGAAGGCGTTGGGCGTCGTCGCGAAGGCCGGCCCCTGCACCTCGAGGGAGGCGAGCTCGACGCCCGCGGCCGGACCCGCCCCGGCCGGCACGGCGAACCTGAGCCAGCGGCCCTGCTGCTCGGGCAAGGGGACGTAGTCGCGTCCGCCGTTCGCCGCCTGCGCGGCGTAGAGCGTGTCCCACCGGACTCCGTCGAAGGAGACCTCCACCGCGTAGCGCGGCGCGTGTTTTCCCGGCGCCCAATCGAGGATCAAGCCGCCCAGCTCCCGCTCGTAGCCGAAGTCGAGCGTGAGCGACTCGTCGCCGGCGCCCGCCGCGGTGCGCCAGCCCGTGACGCGATCGCCCCGGTCATCCAGCGCCGGGCGGCCGATCGTGCCGGCCGAGACGCCGAGCGACGCGCGGGCCGTGGCGGCGAGCGAATCGTCGACCGGCCCGAAGCGCAGGTGGGAGACCTGCAACCGGCCGGTGCCGCCGGTCGAGGCGGCCACGACGAACTCGATCGCCTTCACGCGGCGGATCTCCGCCGTCGGCTTCGGTCCCCAGGCATAGCTGAAGTGCCGGCGGCGCAGGCGCTGCGTGGTCCACTCCGACGGGAACTCATACGACAGCCGCTTGTGCATCCAGACGTTGTCGAACTCGTCGATCAGTTTCACCTCGAGGTTGTTGACGGGCGAATCGGCGCGCAGATCGAAGGCGAGCTGGAAGTTGTCCGCCAGTTCGAGGGCGAAGTCCTTGCGCGCGAGCGCGTGGCCGTAGGCGCGGCTGAGGTCGAACTCGAGCGAGAGCGCGCCGGCGCCGTTGCGCCCCGTGGCGGGGGCGAGGCGGGCCTGCGCGCCTTCGGACTTCGCCGACGCCCAGCCGGCGAGCGTGGCGAAGTCGTCGAGCACGCGCGGCTGCGCGGGGGCGGAGAGCGGGAGAAGGAGCATCGCGCCGGGCGCGAGCAGGAGACGGAGGGGGCGAGGCATGGCGGAAAGGCTGCGGCGGCAGGCGCCGCCGGGGAAAGGACGTTGGAAGACTGGAAAGGCGCGGCGCTCAGGCCGGCGCGGCGGCCTTGCGCTGCTTGAGCAGGGCCTTGATCTCGTAGGCGCGCGCCTCGGTCAGGGGGTATTTCGCGAGGAGCCACACGCTGCCGAGGCAGATCACCACGGGCAGGCCGATCTCCCAGGCGCGGAGCTGGAAGAGCGTGTCCTCCCCCTGCACCTTCGCGCCCTCGACGAAGCCGGTGAAGCGCTGGAGGTAGCCGCTGATCACGGTCGCGAGCGAGACGGCCACCTTCCACCACCAGTTGTAGACGGCGAAATAGATGCCCTCGCGGCGGATGCCGGTGGCGAGTTCGTCCTCGTCGCAGATGTCGGCGATCATGGCGTTCACGAGCGAGAACGCGATCACCATGCCGAGCGAGAGGCAGACGGTCGGGATCATCGTGAGGAACGGGTGCGCGCGGTCGTAGCAGACGATCTTGGTGAGGTTGCCGAGGATGATGAGCGCGAAGGCGACGAGCACGGCGACGCGCTTGCCGAAGCGCTTCGAGATCCAGGTCATGGGGAAGGCGCCGAAGATGCCGGTCACGGCCCAGAGCGTGCCGTTGTAGGCCATGAGCGTGGAGGCGGCGGCGGTGTCCCCGCCGAAGAGGTAGAAGATCTGGATGTAGTTGTTGAACCCCATCACGAGCTGAAAGGCCACGATGAGGAGGACGAAGGCGACGACGAGGCGCACGAAGGTGCCGTTGCGGTAGGTGGCCCGGAAGCTCTGGAAAATGGGCACGCGCGCCTGCGCGCTGGCCTGCCTGAGCTTGCCCTCCTTGCAGACGAGCGCGCACCAGAAGGCCGCGCCGGTGAGGATGACGCTCATGCCGAGACAGACCCACTTGATGCCGTTGACGGTGTCGCCGCCGAAGACCGGGCGGTTGGCGAGGAAATAGACCCACGGCAGCGTGAGGGCGCCGATGTTGCCGATGAAACTCGCGTAGGCGAAGACGCTGGTCTTCTCGTGATAGTCGTCGGTCATCTCCATGCCGAGCGCGCCGTGCGGGATGGCGTAGACCGGCACGACGGTGTAGAAGAACAGCGAGGCGACGACGAAGTAGGCGAACATGCCCTCCTGGCTCCAATCGCGCGGCACCGTCCAGAGCGCCCAGAAGGCGAGGCCGATCAGCACGCCGCCCACGACGAGGAACGGGATGCGCCGCCCGTGGCGCGACCGGCAGTTGTCGGACATGTTGCCGAGGATGGGATCGATGAGGGCG
The DNA here is from genome assembly GCA_013822585.1 of Opitutus sp. Classification (GTDB taxonomy): domain Bacteria; phylum Verrucomicrobiota; class Verrucomicrobiia; order Opitutales; family Opitutaceae; genus Didemnitutus. Next base: position 4,290 of record PNKG01000088.1, read on the forward strand.
TCCCAGAGCCGCGGGAAGGCCTGGGCGTAGCCGATCCAGATGGCGCTCACGCCGAGGCCGACGATGTAGACGAGGTTCGTCAGCTGGACGACGGAGTTCACCGCCACGATCGTGACGACCGCGCCCATGCCGTAGGCGATCTTTTGCGGGACGGGAATGCGGTCTTCCGGTGCCGTGACGTGGGAGGGGAAGGGGGACATCGGAGGTGGCCGGGCGGGGGTCAGAGTTCGATCTCGATCAGATTATCGGTGGCGTTCAGCAGGGAGACGAGCCTGTCGGCGGGGACCTGCAGGCCGCCGGCGCGATAGGGATTGGCCTCGCGGGCGCCCCCGAGGTCGGTGCCGTTCACGCGCAGCGTGCGCGGGCTGCTCGTGCCGTGGCGGACGGTGAACACGAGCTTCGCCTGGCGTCCGCAGAGGTGCGTCCGGGCGATCAATCCGTCGAGCGACCTCGGCAGCACCGGGTCGAAGATCACGGTGCCGAAGGACTCGCGCAGGCCCAGCAGGCAGGCGCGGACCTTGTGCAGGTAGAGACCCGGGCCGCTCGAGTAGAGCCGCCAGCCGGCGCGCAGGGCAATCCGGCCGGCGCGCAGCTCGGGCCAGCGCGCGGAGAATTCGAGACGGTCGGCGAAGTCCGCATCGGAACTCGAGAAGTAGACGTTGCTCTGGCGCGGCGCCGCGCGCGGGACGACCCGCTCGAGCCCGACCGGATTGACCACCTGCAGCGCCTCCCACAACTCGTCGGCGCGGCCGAGCCTGGCCATCGCCTCGGCGTAGCGGAGGTGGGCATGGACGTATTGCAGGCCGACTTCGCGCCCGACGTTGGCCGCGGTCTCGGCGCGCTTGAAGAGCTTCTCCAGGCCGCCGTGGTAGCGGGCGGGCTCGCTCATGAGGCGGACACCGTCGGTGAACATCAGCTCGCGGGCCACGATGGCCCTGTGGCGCTCGGCCTCCTCGGGCGTGAACAACTCGGCGAGAATCGCGCGCGTCATCGGCAGCAACCGGTAGCGGATGCCCGTGACGCGGTCCTCCGGATGCAGCAGCGGCCGGGCGGTGCCGTCGGCCTCGTTGACCAGGAAGCCCGCGACCACGCCGCCGCGGACGAGGTGCGCGGCGAAATCCTCCCGCATCCGCCGCAGCGTGGCCTCGAGCCGCGCCGCGCGTTCCTGTTCGCCGGCGCGCCGGCTGACCTCGGCGAGCTGGCGGAAAGCGTGGAAGGCCAGCCCGACCGTCCACGCGCTCACCATGCGCGTGCGCAGCGTCGGATCGGCCGGCTGCAGCGTGTCGTCCCAGTCGCCGTCGCCGTAGTTGACCAGCGCCGTGCCGGGCATGAAGCGCGCCTCGGCGAGCGCCAGCACGCGGTCGCAATGCGCCCACAGCGTCTCCCCGGGTCCGCCGGCCTGGAAGGTGTGCGGATCGGTGTAGCCGGCCTTCTCCGCGAGGAGGGAGAAATCGTCCGAGGCCTCCACGTAGTCGCAGAGCGCCTTGACCGGCCAGAAGCACACGTCGCCATGGCTGTGGGCCTGCTGGATGGACCGGAACGGCTCGAACATGAACCACTGCGGCCAGCCGCCGGCCACGCTCCCCTGCTCCCCCGCCGCGTATTGCTGGGCGAAGACCGCGAGCAGGATGCGCCGCACCGTGGCGAACTCGCCCGCCGCCAGCAGCCACTCGACCGAGCCCTGGCAGACGTCGCGCACGCCCCAGGCGGCGCCGCCGTATTGTTCGAGCCCGTGCGGAGCGGAGAAATGGATCGCGGCGTTGTGCGCGAACCAGGGCACGATCTCGTCCAGCCGCGCCACCCCCGGATCGGGCGAGCCGCCGAGCCGGACCGGCGCGGCCGGCGGACGCGCCTCCCCTCCGCCCGCCGCAAACTCGGCCCGCGCCGCGGCCACCGCGGCCGCCAGCGCCCCTCCGCCGGCGTTGCTGCCGAGGAGGATCACGCCGCACCCGCGCACCGCGCGCGTCTGCAGCACCGCATAGGGGCCCGTGGCACCGAGCAACTCCGCGCCGCCGAGCGCCGCCACGTGGCGCGGCTCGTCGGCCGCCAGCGCGAAGACCGTGTGCGGCAGGTGGCGGCCGCTGAAGCTCCCGGGGTCGAGCTGCGCGGACATCCACGCCGCTTCGCCGTGGAACTCGACGCTTCCGCCCGCCTCGAATTCGTTCACCCCCAGGGCGAGCTGGTGCGTGACGAGGAACTCGCGCTCCGGACCGGCCAGGACGCGCAGCCGCAGGTAGGACGCGGACAGCGACTCCGAGCACCAGACCCGCGCCTCGACGAGGGAGTCGGCGAACTTGTAGAGCCAGCGCACCGCACCGGGCGACATGGCGAACACCGTGGGCACGCCGAGCTGCCGCCAGGATCCCTCCTGACGCACGAACACGCGCTGTCCGCCCGCCCGCGCCACGCCGAGGGCGTTGCGGGCGACGGAGAGAAAGCGCACGAGGCTGCAATTGCCGAGGTAGGCCTGCGCCCCGAAGATGCCGGCGGCGTAGCACGTGACCCCGAACTGCGCGTCGTCGATCCACTCCGACCGCCCGCTGCGCAGGATGTGGCCGTGCGGCCGGAGAACCGCCGCCTCCTTCCGGCGCGTGACGACGTGCGTGTCTTCGCCGTGGAAAAACCCCAGCGTGTGCCCCGCCGCATCGCGCTCGAGATGGCGCCGCTCGGCGCCGAACCAGGCCGCCAGATCGCCCTCGGCGGGCGGCTCGGCGGCGAGCCGGGGCGCCGTGGTGAAGACCGTTCCGCCGGGCCGGCGGAACTCCGCTCCCGCCGGCGCGCTCCGCACCCAGTCGAGCGGCCGCAGCGCATGCAGCCGCGCCAGATCCGCCGCACCCGAGGCCTCCGGATGGTCCTCCGCGTAGATGGCGAGGAAGGTGACGGCCGCGCGGGCGCCCGGGGCGAGTGCGAGCGGCGGGCTCTGCAGGCCGGCCAGGGCGGACTCGTATTGCCACCGGCGCGAGGGCAGCGACCGCTCGCGCACGGCCGCGGGCTCGCCGGTGAGGCGGTGGTCGGCCCCGAAGAATTGCCAGCCATCGGTGCAATACGCCGCCGCGCCCTCGGCGCAGGCGAAGGCGGCCCAGGGGTGTCGGCCGCCGGCCATCGGCTGGTTTTGCCGGGCGAGGACGACGTGGCCGAGCGCCGGATCCGCCACCGGCTGGAGATCGAGGTAGTGCGAGATGTAGGCCTCGTTGTTGCGCACCGCGCCCTGGTCGCCGAGGCCGAGGTCCTGCGCGTGGAGCACGTCGGCGCGCAGGGTTTGCGCGGAGTCGTTGCGCAGTTCCACCCGCCACGCCCAGGCGGCGTGCTGCGGGTGCAGGGACAAGGTGGTCACGCAGACGAGGCCGGGCCAGGGCGCGGCGCGCCAGGACGCGGCGCCGTCGGCGTGGGCGAATTCCGCCGTCGCCCCGACCAGCTGCGACCAGCCTGCCGGGGCTCCGTGCTCGTCGAGCCGGCGGAGCAGCAGGCGGAACAGCCCGTCCTCGGCGGGACCGGGCAGCAGCTGGTTGATCAGGGTCTCGCGATGCCGGAGCGCGAACAACGCGCCGGAAGGCAGCAGTTGCGCCGAGAGGCCGCTGGCGGACTTCAGTCCGAGCAGTCCGAAGCCGGCGGCGGAAGGCAGGCGAATCGCGTTGGTGGCGGTGGAACCCATGGGGAGAGGCGGGAGCGTCCCGCGCTGAGGCAAGTGGCGACGGCGAGCGGACGCCATCCCGCGGAGGCGCGGGACGGCGGGGCGGGCGGGAGGGCTGCGGGATCGGACCGCGGCGCTCCGGGCAACGGCCTCAGAAGGTGAAGCGGGCCGAGAAGCGGAACGTGCGCGGCGCCGGCAGGTAGAACTGGTCGGCCACGAGGCCGCCGTTCTGGTCGCGGTAGCCCCAGTGGTAGCCGGTGATGATCGGGTCGTCCTTGTCGAGGACGTTGTCCACGTTGAGGGCGAAGCGGGCCGGATAACCGGCGATCTTCGTCTCATAGGCGATCACGGCGGAGGTCGTCGTGACGGCGGAGCCCCAGGTCTGTTTGTCGTCGAGGATGCCGGTATACAACTTGCCGGTCTTCGCCGTGCCGCCGCCGAGGGAGAGGCCCTTGAGGACCCCGCCGGTGAAGGTGTAGTGCGCGAAGAGGCTGGCGGTGTATTTGACGGACTTTTCCTGGATGACGCCGGGCTTGGCGTTGTTGAGCGCGGTCTGGACGCTGGCGATCTCGGCGCGGAGGGCGTCGCGATTGGACGCCGTGCCTTCCGTGCCGTTGACGGCGGTGTTCCACAGCGCGAGGTTCGAGGTGAAGTGCGCGCGGGCGCCGGGGTAGAAGTCGACGACCGTGGCCTCGGGCTTCGCATAGCTGGCTTGGAGGCGGAGGCCCTTGAGCGGGTTCGCCGTGACCTCGAACTCGTAGCCGGTGACGTCGCGCGCGGTGGTGTCCGAGTAGGCGAGGCTGCCGTTGCCGGACTCGGTGGAGAGGCCCTTCACGAGGTTGTATTTCTGCCAGATGCCGCGGAGCCCGACCGGGTTTTCGACGAGGTTGCCCTCCGACTTGGTGTCGTAGCGGCTGAGGACGGCGTAGTATTTGCCGTCGGCGGTCGAGACGCGGATGCCGTAGTCGAGGCCGGTGCCCGTCTCGGGTTTCGGCCGCGCGCCGCCGATGAGGGGCTGCGAGCCGGGGTTGGGCGGCTGGATGTTCTCCGAGTAATTGGCGAAGAAGCCGAAGACGCCGAAGTAGTAGATGGCGCCGGCCGAATAGGTGGTGCCGCTCTGGCTCTCGTCGGAGATCCTGTTCGTCAGGTTCGGGCCGCGGCGGAGCTCGACGATGCGCTCGTCGTAGCTGTCGCGGCGGGCGCCGGCGAGGATGGAGAGCTTCTCGTCGAGGAGGAGCGTGTGGGAGACGAAGGCC
>PNKG01000089.1 GCA_013822585.1 Opitutus sp.
AGCGGCGTGCCGTAGAACTCGCGCCAGAGCTGGATCATTTTTTCGTTAAGCATCTTCAGGCACTCGACCTGCACCTTGGTGCGCGGGAAGCCGTCGAGGATGACGCCGTCGCGATACTCGGGCTTGAGCAACTGGCGGAGCAGCACGGAGAGCACCTCGCGGTCGCCGATCAGGCCGCCGGCCTCCTTGATGCGCTTCATTTCGGGCGTATCGAGCAGGGAGCTCATCACGATCGGCGCGCAGGTGAGGCCGCGGGACTTGGAGATGAAGGCCGTGTTCGTGCCCTTGCCGGCGCCGGGCGCGCCGCCGAGGAGGATGAACTCCTTGGGGAAGCGCAGGTTTTCGCGGCCGTAGTCCTGCTCCAGCTCGACCCAGATGGGATCGAAGATCACCGGTGCGTCCTTGATCTCGAGGTCGGAGGAGGGCGCGGGCGCCGGGACGGACGGCTGGGGTGTGGAGGACGGCGGGGTGGGGGGCATGTGAATCGGGGCGGAGCGTAGAAACGCGCCCGGGCGACGCGACAAAAAAGGCGGTGGCCGGCCGGCCTTTAGGCGAAAAGTAGGAGTGCTCCCGGCACGATAAACCGCCCGCGGCGCAGGCCCGCCTCATACCAAGCCCCCGTAGCTCATTGCCTTTAGGGTGGGCGGCGGCGACCACCTGCCTGCCCAATAGTCCAGAAGCAAGCGGCGCTGGTATCAGTGCTTTTTGCGCAGGAGCTGCGGCGCGGCCTCGAGCTGGCCGCGGGTGACGCCGAGCTGGTTGATCAGCTTGAATTCGCGCCAGAGGTCCGCCCCGGTGATCTCGCCGCGCAGGAGCTGGCGGTAACGGGCGACGGTGCGCTGCAGCTCGTCGGCGCCCTCGTTGAGGAACTCGATGCGGAACGCGCGGGCGCCGAGCGCGAGCAGGCGGCCGACGAACTCGGCGCCGGTCTGCGCGCGGGCGTTGTAGACGGTGTTGCGGCAGCCGGCGTCGGCCTTGAGCGGGTGCTCGGCGCCGATGCGGTCGCGCAGACGGACGTCGTGCCGGTCGCAGGGCCGGCCGCAGTTGCGGTAGTCGGTGCCCTCCGAGAGGAACGCGCAGAACACGCAGTGCTCCATGTGAAACATGGGCATGTGCTGGTGCAGCGTGATGTCGAACCACGCGCCCGGCGCGCCGCGCAGGAGCGCCTCGAGCTGCGCGACGTTGAGGTCGTAGGACGCGGTCACGCGCTCGAGGCCGAGCGTGTTGATGTAGTAATCGGCCGTGAGCGGATTGGCGACGTTGAGCGAGAAATCGCCGCGGCGGCGCAGGCCCTCGAACCACTGGAGATGGTCGTAGTTGCGCACGAGGTAGCCGTCCGCCTCGGCGGAGAGCACCTGCTTGAGGATCCACTCCTCGCCGGGCTTGAAGATGCGCGGCGCGGCGACCCAGAGCGTGGCGGCTGCATCGTCGCCCCGGAGTTGCCGGAAGCGCTGCACGGCGTCGCGGTATTTCTTCGGGTCCTCGAACTCGGCGTAGAGGGTGCGAGCACCCGCGGACCAAGCCGCCTCGAGCTGGTGCAGCTGGCGGATGACCACGATGAGCTCCGGCTCGGGTTGGAGCGCGCTGACCTCAACGCGCTCGAGCGACTTGGGGTCAAGCCGCGCCACCTGCGTTTGCAGCGTCCAGCGCTTTGGCGCGGCACGCTGGGCGGCGAGGTCCGCGACGACGCGGCGGCGGAGCTCGTTGAGCTCGCTCAAGGGCAGGATCACGTCGCCTTCAAGGGCGTTGGCGAGATGACCGAGCGTGAACGGCGTGCCGCCGAGGCGGCCGAGCTGCTCGCGCAGACGTTCGGTCGTGAGCGGTTGTTTCTCGGCCCGGGCGAGCGCGGCCGTCGAGTCGGCGCGTGCGACGTGGCCCTCGTCGTCGCGGGCGAAAAGCGTCAGCGGCGTGCCGAGCGCGCCGTGGACTTCGAGGTGCACCGGACGCTGGAAACGGATCTTCTCGCCCTCGAACGATTGGCGCAGGCGGCGGTCGAGCTCGGGGTCGTTGGTTTTCCAGATTCGGTGTCCCGGCCGGATGCGGGTGAAGTCGATGTCGCCGTGGCCAAAGCGCAGGACGGTCTCTTCACCTCGCGGCTGCACCTGGTAAACGCGGCCGCCTTCCTCCTTCACCTCGGGGTTGCCGGCGTCGAACACGACGCCGTCGCCGGGCTTGAGTGGCGCCTCGAGGCGCAGCCCGACGTGATCGCTGCCGACGCGCGTGACCTGGCCGAGGAACACGCCGCGCTTGGTGCCGAAGCGGGCGTGGACCAGCTCCTGGTTGTTGATGCCGCGGAACCAGCCCGTGTGGAGCCCGCGCGAGAAACTCATCTCGAGGTCGTAGCGGGCCGCGGCGAGATCGAATTGGGATGTGGGCCGGGGGTCTTCACCCGGCGTTGTTTGGGCTTCGGCATCGGATTTCGCGGGGTGGGGGCACCCTGCCCGCAGTTGCGCCATGACGCGGTCGAGCGCCGCGCGGTAGACGCGCGTGATGTTGGCGACGTATTCCGGGCTTTTCAGCCGGCCCTCGATCTTGAGCGACGCGACACCGGCGCGGACCAGATCGGGCAACACTTCGAGTCCGGCGAGATCCTGCGGACTGAGCAGGTAGCGACGGTCGCCGAGCTCGACCTTGGCGCCGTCGGAGATCAGCTCGTAGGGCATGCGGCAGGCCTGCGCGCATTCGCCGCGGTTGGCGGAGCGGCCTCCGAGCGATTCGCTCGTGAGGCATTGGCCGGAGTAGGCCACGCACAGCGCGCCGTGCACGAACACCTCGAGCGGCAGGGAAACCGTCGCGCTTTTCTGCGCGGCTTGGATGGCGGCGATTTCCTTGAGCGAGTTCTCGCGCGCGAGCACGACGAGGCTGGCGCCCAGCTCACGGGCGAAGCCCACGCCCGCCGCGCTGGTCACCGTCATCTGAGTCGAGGTGTGGATGGGAAAATCGGGTGAGAGCGCGCGGATGAGCCGGCAGATGCCGGCGTCCTGCACGATCGCGGCGTCGACGCCGGCAGCGATGATGCTGCGGAGATATAGCTCGGCGTCCGCCAGCTCGTCGGCGAAGACCAGCGTGTTGAACGTCACGTAGCCCCGGACGCCGCGGCGATGGAGGAATTCCATCAGGCGGGGCAGGTCGGCGACGGTGAAGTTGTGGGCGCGCATCCGGGCGTTGAAGCGCTCGAGGCCGAAGTAGATCGCGTCGGCGCCGTTCTCGACCGCGGCTTTGGCGCACTCCCAGTCACCCGCCGGCGACAGAATCTCAGGCCGCGTCACTGACGCGGGAGGAGCGGACGACGCGGGGGAGTCGGTTGCGGGCATTCCGTGCGACCTCTGGAGCGGGGAGTCGGTTGCGGCAAGGTTTAACCCCACAGGGTCGCCGATGCCGGCGGGTGGTTGCGCGGACTCAGGATTTTCCTCCATGCGGCGTGCTGGCGGTGAACGGAGGATGAGTTGCGGCGCTTTGCAAGGGGCCGACCACGGTTCTTGCCGCTTCGATGAAGAGTTGCGCGCCCTTGCCGGCATGGCGGCGGTAGTGGCTGATCAGTGCGATGTCGCGGGTCGGCGCCGCGCCGCTGAATTTGCGATACATCAGGCCGACCGGATCGTTGGCGCTGCGTGCGCTGCGCGGCAGGATGCTCACGCCGAGACCCATCGCGGTCAGGCTCTTCACCGTCGCCAACTGGGCGCAGCGATGCGCGATGCGCGGTTCGAAATCGTAGTCGCCGCTGATGCGACGGACCTGCGCGGCGAGTGAAGAGGCGTCGCCCAGCAGGATGAAATCCTCGTTCTTCAGGTCGGCGAACGTGACCTGCCCGGCTTGGGCGAGAGGATGCTGGGCGCTAATCGCCAGCAGGAGAGGTTCGCTGAACAGCGGGGCCTGCACGATGCGCGGCTCATTGATCGGCAGGGAGATGAGTCCGAGGTCGATTTCGCCTTCCAGGACGGCAGTCACGATGTTTGGGCGGAAGTTCTCGAAGCTGCGCAATTTAAGGCGGACATCGTTGGCGCGGCAGTGAGCGATAATCGCCGGGAAGAAGAAGTGTGCCACGGTCGGAATTGCCCCGACCGTCACCCGGTGCCCGGCCGCGTCGGATTCCTTGATTTCGCGAATAGCGTTGTCTGCTTCCGAGATAATGCGGCGAGCGTGCTCCAAGAGCAGATGCCCGGCTTCGGTAAGTGCTACACTTCGACCCAAGCGATGGAAGAGCGATTGCCCCAGCTCTTCCTCAAGATTGGCAATCTGCTGACTTAAAGATGGTTGAGATATGAATGAGCGGGCTGCTGCCTTCGTGAAATTGCCAGTCTCAGCCACGGAGATGAAATAGCGGAGTTGGTAAATTTCCATAGGAAAATCAGATGCTTAGAATAGAATCTAAGTATTTCTCCTATTTCAAGCCTTGGGGTATTCTCTGGCCCGGAAACAAACCACGCCTCCCAACCATGAAAACGAACTCCATCCTTTTTAAGTCTCTCACTTCCGCCGCAGCCATCACCGCCGTCTTCTTTGGCTTTGTGAAACTCGCGACGGGACTTCCCCTGGCCGAGCTGGCCATCGCTTACTTCGCGACCTTGGCCGTCATCGGTCTGGCCGCAGCGGACGATGCCAAGCACGCCGTCTGATTTTTCAGCCGAAAGCATAGTGTGCAAGTGAGGCCCGGGCTAGGGGTAGCCCGGGCCTCTTTTTGTTGTCGGCGCAAGGGGCCTTCCATTGATCATGGGGTCGGTAGACAAAACCGGCGCGACATGACGCTTTTCAGGAAACATCCGACGACGAAGCTGATGGAGGCCCGCTGTGAATCCACATCCTGGAAAGACTGGTTCGAAGCCCACGGACCGAAACTGCTGCTCTGTGCGCGGCAGTGGACCCGTTCGCTCGCGGACGCGGAGGATGTCGTGCAGGAGGCTTTCGTCCGCTACTGGCGCCATCAGCGCGGCCTGCCCGGCGATCCCCAGGCCCTGCTCATCACTTCCGTCCGCCGCGCCGCGCTCGATCTTGCCCGCCGCGAGACCCGCCGCGCCAACCGCGAGGGGAAGGCCGACGGCGGCATCGAGGAGCGCGAAGGCATCTTCGATCCCCTGCCGGGCGACGGCGACGAGCGCCGCCTTGAAATCGAATCCGCGCTCCGCCGCCTGCCAGCCGAGCAACGCGAAGTGCTCGTGCTCAAGATCTGGCAGGAACTCACCTTCGAACAGATCGGCGAGACGCTCGACATCTCGCCCAACACCGCGGCCTCGCGCTACCGCTACGCGCTCGCCGCACTCCGCAAGGAATTGAAGCCGCTCAGTTATGGATGAATCGCTGCAAGACCTCGAAAACGAGCTGAAGGCCCTGCGCCCGCGCCGTCCCCCGGTTCTGCTGCGCGCCCGTGTCGAACGCGACTTGGCCGCCGCGACGGGTTCCGCCCCGACAGAGGCGCCCGCCTCCGCTGTCGTGCCTGCCCGCCGCTACGTCACCGCCACCACGCTCCGCTCTTGGAAATGGGTGAGCTGGCAGACGGCCGCGGCCGCAGCGATTGCGCTTGCCGTTTGTCTCGGCGTCTGGCGCTGGCAATCCCGCCCGGTCCCGCAAGTTGCCGCGACGGAATTCGCCGCCGCTCTGCGTCCGACGGAGCCTCAAACCATCGCCCCGCTTCCCGTGCCGGTTGCCGGCGAACGTCTGCTCGCAGCCGGCCAACCCCGCGATGCCTACCGGCCGGTCAAGGCCGCCAATGTCCTTTACGACCTTCAGGATGAAGGCCCCGTCCTCCTGGAAGACAACACGCCGGCGCGCCGTGTGCGCGCCCGCTATGTCGACACCTACACGTGGAAGAATCCCGCGACCAACGCTTCACTCAAATGGAGCGTGCCGCGCGACGAAGTCCGCGTCCTCCCCGCCAGCTTCCATTAACCTTCCAATCCCACATGAAGTCCAAGCTCCTCCTCGCTCTCGCCGCCCTCTCCTGCGCCTCCGGCCTCGCCGTGCAGGCCGCCGATAAGAAGGACGGCGCCGAAGCCAAGCCCGACAAGAAATCCCGCACCATCACCATCACTCGCCAGGGCGATGACGGCGAGCGGGAGAAAGTCACCTTCCTCGGCGTCGAGACCGGTCCGGTGCCGCGCGCGCTCGCCGCGCACCTCGGGCTCGAGCGCGACCTCGGTCTCGTGGTCCTCGCCGTGGCTGATGAAACTCCCGCGAGCGATGTGCTCAAAGAGAACGACGTTCTGACCAAGCTGGATGACCAGCTCCTCGTCGACTCGCGCCAGTTGAGCGTGCTGATCCGCTCCAAGAGACCCGGCACGGAGGTGAAGCTGACGATCATCCGCACCGGCAAGGAACAGGTCGTCACCGCCAAGCTCGGCGAGCGCGAGCTGCCGCGCGTCTTCGGCCTGCGTTTGCCCGACAGAGAGGGCGGCCTGGCATTCCGGTTTTTCAACGGCGAGGGCGGGCCCGCCATCGAGCGATTGCGCGACTTGCCCGGCATCGCCCGCGAGGAGCTCAACGACGTGCTCCGCATCATCGGCAACGATCGCCCCACTTGGTTCGCCGGCCCGCGCGTCCATGTCTTCAATCGCAAGCTCAAGGACGGCGCGACCATCCTCCACATGAACGACGGCAACTTCGCCTTCACCGACGACGAGGGGTCCATCGACGTGAAGGCGAGCAAGGGCGAGCGCCAGCTCATCGTGAAGGACAAGGCCGGCAAGGTGCTGTTCGAAGCCCCGATCAACACCGACGAGCAGCGCGACAAGCTCCCGGCGGAGGTGAAGGAGCGCCTGAAGAAACTCGACACGCTGTCGATCGACTTCGAGGCCGACGAATCCCTCGAACAGGAGGGCGCCACCGTGAAGCCGCCCCAGAAGGAGAAGACCAGCCGCCGCCGCGAGTCGGACCGCGAACCCGGCCGCTCCCTGCGTGCATTCTGATTTTCACCGCCGCGTGCGCAGCGTGAGGTGTGTGTGAAAAAGACCGCCCGGCGAACCGGGCGGTCTTTCATCAAAGAAGGGTTTGCTCAGAGCGGAGGCTCGGCGCCAGCCGGCGCGGCCCGCTTCACGAAGGCAGCCACGATGAGCGAGATGATCAGACCGAAGATTACGCCCACGACGAGCGCGAACACCGCCGACATGCCGGGGCCCATCATCGCGCGCGTCATCTTCTCGGCCTGCTCCATCTGCGCATCACCGAGACCGGAGGCGGCCCAGCGCTGCCGCAGCAACTCGATCTGGTAATCAGCGAAGGCGGTGTTGATGAATTTCAGGTGCACCCACGTGTAAGCTGAGGACATGGCCGACGAAATAAGCGAGATCAGCACGCCGGCACCGACGCCTTGACCGTAAGTCAGGGCCTTGTGCGGGCTCTCCTCGCGGACCGCCTTCAGCGCCATCCAATAGACGGCGAACACCACGGGCAGCATCGCCCAGTTGAGGTATTGGCCGATATTGAGCCTCTCAGTCTCGAAACCGGTGAAGTAAAGCAGGAGGCGGAAAACCGCTCCGATGATCGTCAGCGTCAGTGCGTAGGTGAATTTTGTGCCCATACGTCGAACGCTGACAAGATACCGTGCCGCCGACAACCCTGGAAGGACGGGCGGTGGCACGCCGGGGATGAGCGGACTGCGCTCAGCGGTTGTCGCCGTCGAGCACGCGGCCGAGGCCGCCGAGGAGCGAACCTTCCTCGCGTCCGCCGCGGCCGGTCTGCGGCGCGGCGGCCACGATGCGGCCGGCCAGACGCGAGAACGGCAGCGACTGCAGCCACACCTTGCCCGGGCCGCGCAACCGCGCGAAGAACAGGCCTTCGCCGCCGAACAGCGCCGTCTTGATGCCGCCGACGAACTCGATGTCGTAGTCCACGCCCGGTTGCAGCGCCACAAGACAACCCGTATCGACGCGCAGCGTCTCGCCGGCAGCGAGTGTGCGCTCGCAAAGCGTGCCGCCGGCGTGCACGAAGGCCAGGCCATCGCCGCGCAGGCGCTGCATGATGAAGCCCTCGCCGCCGAAGAGTCCCGCGCCGATGCGCTTTTGAAACGCGATGCCGATGCTCACGCCCTTCGCGGCGCAGAGAAAGGAGTCCTTCTGCGCGATGAGTTCGCCACCGAGGTTGCCTAGGTCCATGGGCAGGATCTTGCCGGGGTAGGGTGCGCCGAAGGCCACGCGCCGTTTCTGCATGGTGCGGTTGCCATAGACGGTCATGAACAGCGACTCGCCGGTCAGGATGCGCGTCCCTGCGCCGAGCAACGACCCGAGCAGCCCGCGGTTCTGCTCCGTGCCGTCGCCGAAGATCGTCTGCATTTCGATGCCGTCGTCCATGAACATCAGGGCGCCGGCTTCGGCGACGACGGCTTCGCTGGGATCCAGTTCGATCTCGACGAACTGCATGTCGTCGCCGTGGATCCGGTAATCAATCACGTGCATTGGGTTCATGGCAGGAAGACTCGGAGCGTCGCAGAAAAGTTGCGGCGGCGCAGGTTGAATTTCTCCGCGAGATTCCACGCGCGCACCTTTCTGCTCCCCGCAGCGCTTCCCCAAGTGCCCCGCGCCATTCGAGAGCGGACGGTGTTGTCATCGTTGGCGTTCATCTCGCGCGCGATCTCGCCTCACACTCCAGCTGGCCGGTGAAGTCAGCCTGTGGCGACTGTCCGAGTTGACCGCTTGTGGCGCGCTTTTTTCACAAAATTGCGATTATCGCATTTACAAAAGCGCCAAAGGGATACATGGGTTGGTCACAAGTTATCCACTCGATGGAAAACACCCGAGCCGCGGTTTTTACACCCACGCACCAGCACGTCGGCACTCAGGTTAAGACTTACGTTCTCGATACGAACGTCCTGCTGCACGACCCCCAATCGATCTTTAAGTTCGAGGAGAACAACCTCGCGATCCCCGTCGAGGTTCTCGAGGAACTCGATGCGATCAAGAGCGAGCAGTCCACCGAGCGCGGCCGCAACGCCCGCCGCGTGCACCGCATCCTGCAGGAACTCCTGCCGGACTCGCGCTCCCTGCACGAGGGCGTGAAGCTGCCCAGCGGCGGCACACTCTCGATCATCATCAACCGCTACCTCGTCGAAAACAACTGGTCGACGCCCGCCATGCAGCGCCTCCGCGCCGTGGTCGCCGATTTCACCAAGAAGGACAACCGCATCATCGCCGCGGCCCTCTTCGTGCAGGAGACTTTCCCGCCGCCGACGATCCTCGTCACGAAGGAT
>PNKG01000090.1 GCA_013822585.1 Opitutus sp.
TACTGCGGCAGCGGGCTCTTCGCGTTGAGCTGCGCGCCGGCCTTCGAGCGCGTCGCGGGCGTCGAGGTGAGCGAGACGTCGGTGAAATTCGCGCGCGAGAACGCCGCGGCCAACGGCATCGTCAACGCCACTTTCTCCGCCGGCGACGCCGCGACGATCTTCGCGGGGCTAGACCGCAGCTTCGGGCCGGCGGACACCGTGGTTGTCATCGATCCGCCGCGCAAGGGCTGCGACGCGTCGTTCCTCGCGCAGCTCTTCGCTTTCGGTCCGCGCGCCGTGGTCTACGTGTCGTGCGATCCCGCCACACAGATGCGCGACCTGCGGCACTTCCTCGCCGCCGGCTACGAGCTGACGGCCGTGCAGCCCTTCGATCTCTTCCCGCAGACCCGCCACCTCGAGTGCGTGATCACACTGCGAAAGCGCGCTTAACCGGTGGAGCGGCTTGATCCAAGGCGCTCATCGTGAGCGCCGCGAGCCAGCCGTTGAGGTCAACGCGCTCCACCTCAGCCCATCGCGCATCAGCAAAACTTCGCCAACGGATGCGGAGCGTGCCTCGCCGCTTCATGGCATTGTCTGTGTGCCGCCGAGGTCCATGGGGACCGAGGCCGCGACGAAACAACGCAACTATGCGCTAAGACCCCGGCCTCAAGAGGCCGTCGGCCACTAAAGAAAGGCGCCGGTGAAAGCACCGGCGCCGCTTTGTTGATGGATCGGAAATGGGCGCGTGTGGCACTGCGCATCCGTTGACGCAGGAAATTTCATGCCAAGGCGCGCGGAGACAGCGGGACAAACGGGAGGATAATCCACCCATGAAGACGATGCGCTTTGTGGTGGGAGTTTTTGCAGCCTTGGCCCTGACGGGAACGGTTGCAGCCCAGACCTTCAATCTGGCCGGCTCGAGCTGGGGCTCGGGCGGCACGTTCAGCGGCTCATCGAGCGCCGGCACGCTGCTGACAAGCGGCCTGACGCCCTCGGGCGCCTACTTCGGCACGGCGCAGCCGGATGCGAACACCTTCGTCTTCGGCCTCGCCAACACCGCGACGCCCACCGGGGCCACGTCGAATTACAACATCTCCTCCGCGCTGCCCGCCGGCACCTCGCTGACGCTCACCTTCACCGGCATCTCCTCGGTGCCCGACTACATCGCCTACACCGGCGGCCCCCTCACGGCCTACAGCTACAACTCCGGCACGCAGACCCTCACGCTCACCACCAACGCGGTGAACCCGGTCGCCTCCGCCTCCGATCCGACCAGCGCCACGCTGCTCAGCGCCTTCGGCCTCATGATCGTCACGGGGTCGAGCCGCAACTTCAGCGGCACCGTCTTCCAGACCGGCATGTTCTGGGAGGACGTCAGCCCGCTGGCCAACTACTCGGGCACGAGCTACGTCGCCGGCGTCAACGCCAGCGGCATCAACGGCCAGACGGCCTCGTTCTATGCCTACCTGCCGATGGCCTTCCTGCAGGCCAACGGCATCACGCAGCCCGACGGCGCGCAGGCCGTGGTGCAGAAGAGCACCGGCGCCGGCATCGTGCTCAGCAATCTCACGATCGACATCTATGCCGGCTCGAACCCCGGTTTCACCGGCCAGACCACGACCTGGAACTACCTCGGGGCCTCGGGTTTCGATTTCAACGGCGGCGGCAGCGACGACTTCGTGCGCGCGACCTACACGAACTCCTCGTGGTCCGACGCCAATATGGGTATCACCGCCGTGCCCGAGCCGTCGACCTACGCCGCGCTGCTCGGCGCGCTTGCGCTGTCCGTCACATTCCGCCGGCGCCGGCATTGAGCGGCGGCGCGGTTGACCGAAGCCCCACGGCATCGCGCGAAAAAAAGCCGCGGCGTTCCGGCCGCGGCTGCGCGAGCAGGGAGATTTCCGTGCGTTCCGTGGGCTTTCTCCGGCTCGATTCCGCCCGTGGATCGATTCGCGTTTATTCGCGGGCGGTTTTCCCGACGAGGTCGGCGCGGCGCGTTGGGGACAGCGCGCCCTGCCTTCACTTCTTCTCCTCGGCCTGCGCGTCGTCCTTCTTCGCCTCGGGTTTCCTGCCCCAGTTCTCGAAGTCGGGCTGCTCGAGCGTGGGCTGGCCGCCGATGTGGCGCGCGAGCCAGCTCTGCATTTCCCAGTGCCAGTGGATCGCGTTCTGGGGTTTGAGGACCCAGTGATTCTCGTCGGGGAAGATGACGAGGCGCGACGGCACGCCCATGGCCTGCAGGATGGCGTAGAGCGCGGTGCCGTTGGCGTAGGGCACGCGGTAGTCGAGCTGGCCGTGGATGACGAGCATCGGGGTCTTGAAGTTCTTCGCGTAGGTCGTCGGGTTATTGCGCGCCATGCCTTCGGGGTTCTCCCACGGCGTGCCGCCGAGGACCTTGGTGAAGCCGAACTGCGTGACATCGGCGCCGTATTGGGTGACGAAGTCGTTCACGCCGGCGTGATTGATGATGGCCTTGAAGCGGTCGGTGTGACCGAGGACCCAGGTGGCCATGTAGCCGCCGTAGCTGGCGCCGGCGGCGGCGAGGCGTTCGGGGTCGATGTTGGGGAAGCGCGCGAGGAGGTGGTCCGTGGACTTCAGGATGTCCTCGAGCGGCTTGTCGCCCCACTCGTTGAGGATGCTCTGGCAGAATTTCTCGCCGAAGCCGGTCGAGCCGTGGCGGTTGACCCACGTGCACACGTAGCCCGCGGCGGCGAAGACCTGCGTGTTCCAACGGTAGCTCCAGGTGTCGCCGTTCATCGTGTGCGGGCCGCCGTGCATGAGTTGCACGAGCGGGTATTTCTTCGCGGGGTCGAAGCCCGGGGGCAGCACGAGCCAGCCGTGCACGTCGTCGCCCGCGGCTCCTTTGAACCAGTAGCTCTCGACCCGGCCGAGATCGAGCTGCGCCATGAAGGCCTCGTTGAAGCGCGTGAGCTGGCGGACGGCGCCGGTGGCGGTGTCCATTGCGAAGAGTTCGTTGGGGCGCGTGATCTTGTCGTTGAGGAAGACGAGCGTGCCGCCGCTGAGCGAGAGCGCGGAGGAGGTGCCGTCCTTGTGGACGGCGGTGAAGCCGGTGCCATCGGCGTTGAGCTTGAAGACGGGCGAGCCGCCTTTCTCCTCGGCGGCAACCCACAGCGTGCGGCCGTCGCCGGCGATCTCGGGGTCGCTGAGCGCGTAGTCGAGCGTCTCGGTGACGGGGTGATGCGTGCCGGACGCGATGTCGTAGCGCCAGAGCTTGGTGAACTCGCCGTTATAGTAGGCGGTGTCGAGGCGCGCGTAGAAGACGCTCTGGCCGTCGGGCGAGAACACCGGGTTGCTGTCGGCGCCCTTGTTGTCGGGCGTGATGTTCTTCAACGCGCCCGAGCCGTCGGTCGGCACGAGGAAAAGGTCGGGGTTGAGGCCGGCCGTGTAGGGACGCGGCACGGAATTGAGCGTCACGACGAGCGACCGGCCGTCGGGCGCGAGGCTGTAGTCGATGGCGCCGCTGGTCTGGAACAGCTCCTTGTGGCCGGGCGTGAGGTCTTGGAACTTCTTCGTGGCCACGTCCACGACGAGCAGGCGGTGCGCGAGGCAGTCGGTCAGCCACTGGTCGAAGAAGCGGTATTGGCGGTCCTCGGTGACCTTGGCGGTCATCTTCGAATCCTTGCGCCGCTTGATCTCCTTCTTCATCGCCGCGAGATCGGCGTCCTCGAGCTTGGCGGGGGCGAGTCCGGGGATGACCGAGGTCGAGACGACGAGGCGCTGGCTGTCGGGCAGCCACTTCGGGTTGCCGATGGAGTAGGGGAGTTCGAGGACCTTCTCCGCTTCACCGCCGCCGACGGGGATCACATAGAGCGCGGCCACCTCGTCCTCGCCGCGCTTCGACGTGAACGCAATGCGCGTGCCGTCGGGGCTCCAGGCCGGGGCGCCGTCGTTGGCCTGCGCGGTGGTGAGGCGGCGCGGCTCGCCGCCCGCCACGCCGACCAGCCAGAGGCTGGCCGTGCTCTTGTTTTTCTCGATGGACCATTCCTGGACGGTAAAGACGACGGTCTTGCCGTCCGGGGAGAGCTCGGGACTGCCCAGGCGCTTGATGGCCCAGAGGTCCTGCGGGGTGATGGGGCGCTTGTCGGCCGCGAATGCGGCCAGGGAAAGCGCCAGCGTGAGGAGGAACGCGACAACGCGACGGGGTTTCATGCGAGCCGCCACCCAAGCGCGGCCCGGGGCGGGAGTCAAAGCCGGGCTCGGTGGAAATCGACGAAGTCTTCCCAATCCCCGGCGAAGCACGCTCGGGCCGCGGTGCGCGACCGTGCCGCGCGTTACCGCCGATGCGATGATGGGGGAGGGGCTTCACGCCCCGACGTTAAGCATGCGCTGCGAATCGGAGCGCAAAGCCCTGGCAGTTTGCGAAACCAGAAAGTCGCGACCGCGACGCAGTTCCTCACCGCTGCTCGATCCACTCCGGCGCGGAATACTGCTCGATCAACCCTTCCAGCTCTCCCTCGGCAAATTCCGGCCAGGGGGTCTCCTGCGGCTCGGCGCGGAGCGCCCGCCCGAGCGCGGCGGCGAACCGCGCGGCGAACTCGTCCCAGTCGACCGCGCCGACGGCGGATTTCCCGATCGAGCCCTGGAAGAGCAGACCGCGCTTGTTGCGCTTCTGCGCGGCGCCGGCGACCTTGGCGCCGGTGGCGGAGTTGACAACGTCGAACAGCTCCGCGCGCTGGAAGCACACGCCCGGCCCCGGCGGGCGATCAGCGCCTTCCGGCGGCGGTGCGCACCCGGCCTTCAGCTCCACCGGCTGGCCGAGTGCGGCGAGCGCCTCCGCCAGCGCGGCGTGCACCACGCGGTAGGACTCGGTGGCGCGCGCCTCCTCCAGCGGATGGCCGCGCGGGATGACGAGCGCGTAGGTCCAATCGTTGCGATGATCGACGATGCCTCCGCCGGTCGGCCGCCGGCACAGGTCCGCCGGCAAATCGGCCGCCAGCTTCCCGCGCACGAAGGCGATTTTTTGCGAGAAACCGAAGGTGAACGCCGGCCCGCGCCACTCGTAGTGCCGGAAGCGCGGGGCGGCCGCGTCCGGGTAGCGCTGCAGCAGCAGGAAATCCACCGCCATGTTCTCGGCGGCGCCGGCGGTGCGGGTCGGCAGCAGATGCAGGTTCACGTCCCCGAGCGAAACGGCCGCCCGCGCCAAGGCAAGGAAACCGTCGCTCGCCCCACCCCACGCCACGGCGCCTCCTCCCGGCCGCCGGCGGCCCTCCCGATTTGGGGCTGATAAGCAACATCGGCTGCGAAGACCGGCCGGGGTCCGAGGGATGCACCGAGGGCGGCCACCGCGCATTGTTGCTTATTAGCCCCATCGGTCGACCGGGGGCGCGCCGAGGCCGCGGACGGAAATCCGGGGCGGGGCTCAAAGGGCGAGGTCCTCGGCCCACTGCGGGCGCGCGAGCGAGCGCACGGCGTCCTCGAACGGCTCGCGCGGCACGCCGAGCTCGCGGTCGAGCGGCGCGCAGTCGAGCGAGAGGTCGCGCGGGCGCCGGGCGGCAAGCTCCGGCAGCTCCGCGCGCCGCTGGGCGCGGATCCATTTTTCGTCGACGCCGAAGTGCCGGCAGAACGCCGCGCCCATCTCGTGCCGCGAGACGGAGCGCGCTCCGGCCCAGTGGAAAAGGCCGTGCAGGTCGCGGCGGGCCGCGAGGGCGAGCAGCATGGCGGCGACGTTTCCGGCGGTGCAGACCTGCCGCAGTTCGTCGGTGAAAAGAGGCGTGACCTTCCCCGCGGCCCAGGTCTCGAACATCTTCTCGTGCACGCTGCGGCGGCCGGTGAGGCTGTTGCCGAAAAGCAGCGGCAGGCGCACGATCGCGGCCTGCCGGGCGGCCTCGGACACCCGCTGTTCGGCCTCGCGCTTCTGCCGGCCGTAGAGGTTGAGCGGATGGGGCGGTGCGTCGGGCGCATAGGGCCCGCCCTCGCCGTCGAAGACCTGTTCGCTCGAGAGGTGGATGAGCCGGATGCGCGCGTGCGCGGCCACGGCGGCGAGCGCGGCGGGGAATTCCACGTTCACCGCGCGCGACATCACGGGGTCGGCCTCGCAGGCGGCGGGTTCGGAGATCGCTGCGGCGTTGACGATCAGCGCCGGATGGATGCCCTGCACGAGCGCGCGCGCCTGGGTGGAATCGGCGAGATCGCGCGCCAGCAGGCCGGCGGTGCCCGGCACGGTCTCGCTCCAGCGGCCGACGACGCCGAACACCTCGTGCCCGGCCCGCGCCGCCGCCCGCGCGAAGGCGGAACCGACGAGGCCGGAGGCGCCTGTCAGCAGGATCTTCAACGCGCCGGGGCGTCGAGCAGGCCGCGCACGGCGCGCAGGAGCGTGCTCAACGCGAAAGGTTTCGGCAGGTGCCCGAGGGAGCGCGGCGAGAGGTCGGCCAGCACGGCCGCGGGCGACTCGACGGAGACGGCGAGCACCTTGAGGCGGGGGTTTCTCGCCACGAGCGTGCGCACGAGCTTGCCGGCGTCGGTCGCCGTCGTGTCGATCAGCAGCAGCTCGGGTGCGTGGTTTGCCGCGGTGGCGATGGCGCTCGCGACGCTGGCGTGCTCGGAGACGCGGTAGCCGTCGACGGCGAGGATGCCGCTCACCATCTTGCGCAACACGTCGTCGGATTCCACGAGCCAGAGCGTCTCGGAGCCGCGCGTGCCGGGCAGGGCGGGGATGGCGGTGCTGAAAACCTGCTCGGGCTCGGCGGTCTCGGGCAGGAGGATTTCGAAGGAGGCGCCCGCCTGGGGTTGGCTGCGCACGGTGAGGTCGCCGCCGGCGCCGCGAACGACGCTGAACGCCATCGCCAGACCGAGGCCGGTGCCGTGGGGCTTGGTGGTGAAGAACGGCTCGAAGATCCGCGCGCGCGTCTCCTCGTCGATGCCGAGGCCGGTGTCCTTCACCTCCACGCCGCAATAGGAACCCGGGGCGAGGCGGCCGCCCGGCGGCGCCGCATGAACATGGTTGAAGGTGCGGACGGTGAGCTTGCCGCCCTGCGGCATGGCGTCGCGGGCGTTGAAGCAGAGGTTGAGCAGCACCTGCTGGAACTGCGTCGGATCGATGCGCGTGTTGCCGAGGTCGGAGGCGAGGCGCAGTTCGACCTTCACGCCGTCGCCCATCACGCGGCGGAGGATGTCGGAAATCTCGCGGATGAGCGTGTTGGGGTTCACCGCGCGGGCCTCGGTCTCCTGCCGGCGGCTGAACTCGAGGATCTGGCGCGCGATGCTCGCGGCCTTCAGGCCGGCCCGGTGGATTTCCTGCAGGTCCTTCTGCGCGGCGGGCAGGATGCTGATCTTGCCGCTGAGAATCTCGCAGTAGCCGTTGATGATCGAGAGGAGGTTGTTGAAGTCGTGCGCCACCCCGCCGGCGAGCTGGCCGACCGTGTCGAGTTTCTGCGAGTGGATTATCGCCTCTTGGAAGCGGCGGATTTCGGAGATGTCGCGATAGACGCCGAGGAGCAGATCCGGGCCGAAGGGGCGGAATTCCCAGCTGGCATAGAACGCGGTGCCGTCCTTGCGGTGCAGCCAGTTCTCGCCGGCGTCGAAGCGCCAGGACGGGCCCCCGTGGGCGCGGGGGGCCAGCAGGTCGGTCTTCGCGCCGTGCAGCAGGCGGGTGTTCTGGCCGGTGAGCGCCGCGGCGGCGTAGCCGGTGAGCACGGCGAAGCGCTCGTTGGCGAACACGATCTCGACGCCCGCGCCCTCGCGCTTGCTGCGCGTCAGCAGCGCCGCCTCGGGGAGGGCGGCGAGCACCTGTTTCGCCGCGTCGAGCGCGGGCGGAACCGGGGCGGGGGAGGACGGGCGGGCGCGGGGCATGGGGGGCCGCGGCACGGCGGCGGGCCGGAAACATCGTGCGCCGGCCGGACCGCGGCTGTCAAAGCCGCGTTGGCCGGAGCCTTTGCGCTTCCCCTGCGCCGCGCCACCCGGGATAACACCGCCATGCCCGAACTCCACGCGACCCACTACCTGATGCTGTTCCTCGCCGGGCTCGTGGCCGGCACGGTGGACGCCATCGCGGGCGGCGGCGGGCTCATCACGCTGCCGGCATTGCTGAGCACCGGGATGCCGGTGCCGCTGGCCTTGGGCTCGAACAAGCTCGGCTCGCTCTTCGGCACGGCATCGGCCACCTGGAGCTTCGCGCGGCAGGGCGCCGTCGACCTGCGCGAATGCGCCGCCGGCCTCGCCTGGACGGCGGCGGGCGCGGCGGCGGGCGCGTTCGCGGTGCGGCGGATCGACCCGGACTTCCTCGCCCGCGCGATCCCGTGGCTGCTGGCCGCGATCGTGGCCTACATGGTGTTCCGACCGCAGTTGGGCGAAACCGACCGCCACCACCGGATGGAGCGCGGCGGTTTCCATGCGCTCTTCGGCCTGGCGCTCGGCTTCTACGACGGATTTTTCGGCCCTGGCGTCGGGTCGTTCTGGACCATCGCGTTCGTCACGGTGCTCGGCCATAATTTCGTGAAAGCCGCCGCGCACACCAAGGCGATGAACCTCGCAAGCAACGCCGCGGCGCTCGCCTTCTTCGCCGCCGCCGGCGCCGTGCTGCCCCTGCCCGGCCTCGCCCTCGGCGCGGGCCAGCTGATCGGCGCACGGATCGGCGCCCATCTCGCGCTGACGCGCGGCGCGCGCTTCGTGCGGCCCATTTTCCTCGTGATGGCCTCGCTCACCGTCGCCAAGCTTGCCCACCAGCACTATTTCCGCCCTTGACGCCGGCCGCCTGCCTCGCCCACCACGCGCCCGGCCTCCCCGCCCGGTAGCAAAAGCTCGTGCGGCTCCGCACGGTGAACCCGCCGGGCGAGAACTCCGGGCCCTTCACCGCGCCGCTCGCCGCCGAACTGCGCGCCCTCGGGCTGAAGGTCCGTCGCGTTGAGATCCCCCGCGCGCGCCGAGCGCGAGTTGCGCGGCTTCCTCGCCCGCGCCGCGCATCCCGCAGTGCCGCATCACCGTCGGGAAGGTGTCGGAGAATTCCTCCTGCTGCTCATCTTGGGTTGAGGGAGCAGCGCGGTGGCATTGTTGCTTATTAGCCCCAATCTACTCGGTGCTTTTTCTTGCGGGATGGGGCGACAAGGCACCCGGGCCGGTGCGGCTTCCTTATACCAGTTACGCTTCGTTCCGAGACTTTAGATTCGCCCGGTGGCCGCGAGCACCAGCGAGTGGAAGATCGTCGGCTCGCTGGCGCTCGCCGCTACA
>PNKG01000091.1 GCA_013822585.1 Opitutus sp.
AAGCCGTCCACACCGCGCCCGGCGAGTGGGTGCAGTATTCCACGCCGCACCCCGACGGCGCCGAATACGTCGCCATCTGCCTGCCGGCCTTCTCGCCCGCCACCGTCCACCGCGACGCGTAACTGTCGGAGGGGCTTCATGCCCCGACAGGAGCGCAATGTCGGGGCATAAAGCCCCTCCTACAAATAGAAGCCTCCCTCGCGTCAGCTCGAATCTCATGAACCGCTGGATCACCTTCGATTGCTTCGGCACGCTCGTGGATTGGCACGCGGGCTTCACGGACATCCTGCGCCCCCTCGCCGGCGCGCGCACCGCCGAACTCATTGCCGCCTATCACGAATTCGAGCGCCCGCTCGAGCAGGAGCGTCCGCACCGGCTCTATGCCGCCGTGCTGCGCGAAGGCGTCGCGCGCGCCGCCGCAAAGATCGGCCTCGCGGTCGCGCCCGAATCCGTCGACGCCTTGCCGGCCCACTGGGGCACGCAGCCGGTCTTCGCCGACGTCGAGCCGGCGCTGGCGGGGTTGCGCGGCGCGGGATGGAAGCTCGCCGTGCTGACCAATTGCGACCGGGCTCTCTTCGCGCAGACGCAGCGCGCGTTTCACCAGCCGTTCGATCACGTGGTGACCGCCGAGGAGGTGAAGGACTACAAGCCCTCCCTCGCGCACTTCCGCCACTTCTGGCGCGTCAGCGGCGTCGCCCGGGAAAACTGGATCCACGCGGCCTGCAGCTTCCATCACGACATCGCGCCGGCCCGCGAAATGGGCGTCGCGCGCATCTGGGTGGACCGCGACCGCACCGGCGAAGATCCGGCGGCGGCGACGCTGCGGATCGATTCTCTGGCGGAGTTGCCCGCCGCGGTCGCGAGTTTGACCGCGCCGTAACAGGCCGCCGGCACTCGCTTGAACGCAGGAGCCGCCCTTCGCCAAGGCTGCGGATGGCATTTCCCTTCCGCTCCGGAAAGAAAATGGCGGAGGGGAGAGGATTCGAACCTCCGAGACCCTTTTGGGGTCTGGGTCTTTAGCAAAGACCTGCCTTAGACCACTCGGCCACCCCTCCGTCGGAGTGGAGCGCGTAACAAAGTGCCCGGTCCGATCGAGCGCAAGGCATTTTCCTACAGCCTTCCGGAGTAAAATTTCGGCTTCAGCACGCCGATGCAGGGGATGTTGCGGTAGCGCTCGTTGAAATCGAGGCCGTAGCCGACGACGAACTCGTTCGGGATTTCGAAGCCGACGTATTCCGCGTCGAACGGCACGACGCGGCGGGCCTTCTTGTCGAGCAGCACGCAGGTGCGCACGGTGGCCGCGCCCTTGGCCAGCAGCAGCTCGCGCACGGCGGAGAGGGTGTTGCCGGTGTCGAGAATATCGTCGACCAGCAGCACGTCGTGGCCGGCGATGTCGAGCTTCAGGTTGTCGATGACCACCGGTTTTCCCGAGGCGTGCGTGCCGGCATGGTAGCTCGCGGCGCGGATGCAATCCAGCCGCAGCGGCGAGCGCAGCTGGCGGAGCAGGTCGGCCGTGAAGATGATCGCGCCGTTCACGATGGCGATGACGGTGAGATCCTTGCCGCGGTAGGCGCGGTTGATCTGCTCGGCCAGCGCCGTGACGCGGCGCTTGATGGCGGTCTCGCTGACGAGGATGTGGTCGAGGTGCCTGAGTTCGGGAATCTGCTTCTTCCGGGCCATGAGCGCATCGTTCGCAAAGCCGGGTTCTTGGCAACTTGTTACCAAGCCGGCCAGGCCGGCTTTCCCTTTGACTTCGCCGGAAGCGGCCGGTTGCCTGCGGGCGACGCGCGCGCACACGATGATTTCCATCCAGGTTAAGCAACTGACCAAACGATTCGGCAACGTCGTGGCACTGCACGGGCTCGATCTCACGATCCGTCCCGGCGAGCTGTTCTTCCTGCTGGGGCCGAGCGGTTGCGGCAAGACGACGCTCCTGCGCAGCCTGGCCGGCTTCTACATCCCGGAAGAGGGGCAGATTCTCTTCGGCGAAGAGGATGTCACCCGCCTCGAGCCGCACAAACGGAACACCGGCATGATGTTTCAGAGCTACGCCCTCTGGCCGCACATGACCGTGGCGGAGAACGTCGCCTTCGGCCTTCACGAACGCAAGGTGCCGGCAGGCGAGACCCAGAAGCGGGTCGACGACGCCCTGGCCTCCGTGCGGATGGAGAAATACGCCGACCGCAAGCCGAACATGCTCTCCGGCGGCCAGCAGCAGCGCGTGGCGCTGGCCCGGGCGCTGGTCATCCGCCCGCGCTGCCTGCTGCTCGACGAGCCGCTCTCCAACCTCGACGCCAAGCTGCGCCTCGAGATGCGCGCCGAGATCCGCCGCGTCTGCAAGGAATTCCAGCTCACCACCGTCTACGTGACGCATGACCAGAAGGAGGCCCTGTCGATCGCCGACCGCATGGCCATCCTCGATCATGGCCACATCCTGCAGGTCGGCACGCCGCGCGAGGTCTACAAGCGCCCGACCCGCCGGATCGTCGCGAACTTCATCGGCGAGACCGATTTTCTCCCGGGCAAGGTGCTCGGGATCGCCGCGGGCTTCGTCACGGTGGAGACGCCGGTGGGCCGGTTCGACGGGATCTTCGGCGATCCGACCAACATCCCGGCGGTCGGCGCAGCGGTGACCGTCTCGATCCGCCCCGAGTGCTGGGAGCTGCACCGCGACGCCGAGCCGCGCAACTTCGTGCGCGGCCGCATCGGCGACTCGGTCTACCTCGGCGAGGTGGCGCAGTATGATTTCGTGACGTCGGGCAACGGCACCAAACTGAAGATCTTCGAGCGCAATCCGCGGTTCGTCGACGGTTCAGCCCGCGGCGAACTCTACGCCGCCGTCGCCCCCGAGGATGTGATCGTGCTCACCGCCTGAGCCCGCCGCCGTCGATGAAACGCGCGCTCATCGTCCTCGCCCTCGTGGCCGTCGTCGCCCTGCCGTTCGCCCTGCGCACGCAGCGGACCACGATCGGCCGCGCCGACGACACGGTCATCATCATCACGCCGCACAACGAGGCCATCCGCTATGAATACTCGCACGGATTCGCGGATTGGTGGAAGGCGCGGACCGGCCGCACCGTGCAGGTCGACTGGCGCGTGATCGGCGGCACAAGCGAGATCACCCGCTTCCTCGAGTCGGAATACGTCGCCTCGTTCCAGAATCACTGGACGAAGACCCTCGGCCAGCCCTGGAGCATGGACGTGCAGGCGGCGTTCACCAACCATCGCCTTCCCAAGGATGCTCCGGCCCTGGCGCACGAGGCCCGCAAGGCCTTTTTGGAGTCCGGGGTCGGTTGCGGCATCGACCTTTTTTTCGGCGGCGGCAGTTTCGACTTCATCCGGCAGGCCAACGCAGGCCGCCTCGTGGACTCCGGCCTGATGAAGCGGCGTCCCGAATGGTTCAACGACCGCGTGATTCCCGCCGAATTCACCGGCGAGCCCTACCTCGACAAACAGGGCCGCTGGCTCGGCGCCGTGTTGAGCAGCTACGGCATGCTCTACAATCACGATTCGCTCCGCCGCCTCGGCATCCGGCAACCGCCGCGGCAATGGGAGGACATCGCCGATCCCGCCTATGTCGGGGAGGTCGCCTTGTGCGATCCGACCAAGAGCAGTTCGATCGCCAAGGCCTTCGAGAACGTCATCCAGCAGCAGATTTACCTCGAGTGGGACCGTCGCGCGCGCGAGACCGGCCGGTCGCGCCAGGAACTGGAGGCGCAGGCCGTGAGGGCCGGGTGGGAGCGCGGCCTCGGTGTCCTCCAGCGCATCGGCGCCAACGCCCGCTATTTCACCGATTCGTCCCAGAAGCCGCCGATCGATGTGATGCATGGCAATTCGGCGGTCGGCATGTGCATCGACTTCTACGGCCGCTACCAGGAGGAGAGCGCCAGCCTGCGCAGCGGCGGGAAACGGCTCGGTTATTTTTCGCCGCCCGACGGCACCGTGCTTTCCCCCGATCCGATCGCCCTCCTGCGCGGCGCGCCCAACCGCGAGGTCGCGGTCGCGTTCATGGAATACGTGCTCTCGATGGAGGGGCAGAAACTGTGGAACTTCAAGGCCGGCGCCGAGGGCGGCCCGCGCCGCTTCGCCCTCCGCCGGCTTCCGATCCGGCGCGATTTCTATGCGCATGACGAGTGGAAACCCCTGCGCTCCGACCCCGAGGTGTCGCCCTATGCCGGCGAGAATCCGCTCATCTACAATCCAGCCTGGACCAGCGGTGAGACATTTCGCGCCATGGCGTTCGTCATCCGCGTGATGTGCCTCGATACGCATCCGGAACTCGTGAAGGCGTGGCGGGAGATCATCGCCTCCGGGATGCCGCCGGAGGCCCTGGCGGTGCTGGGCAATCTCTCCGCCGTGAGCTACGGCCACGTGCAGGGCCGCATCCGGCAGGCCCTGAACTCGAAGAACAAGGTCGACGAGATCCACATGGCGAACGAACTCGCGAGCGGCTTCCGCGCCCAGTATGCGCGAGCCGCCGAGATCGCACGCGCGAAGCGAAAGTGAGGCAGGGCGCGTTATCCTTAACGCGCCGATTTTTCCGCGATCGGCCGGAGCGGTGGATTAAGAATAATCCGCCCCACCTTGTGGTTACCACGCGGCGACCATGGCCGCGAACGCCGTCTTATCGGCGGCTTTGAAGAACGACGTGCCGGCCACGAACGTGTCCGTCCCGGCCCCGTGGCACTCCCGGCCCGTGGCGAGATCGATGCCCCCGTCGACTTCGAGGCGGAACTTCAGGCCCGACTCTTTCCGCCACGCGGCGAGCTGGGCGATCTTCGGCAGCACGTCGCGGCGGAAGGGTTGTCCTCCGAAACCGGGCTGGACCGTCATGACCAGCACCAGATCAACCAAGGGCAGAAGGTCGCGGATCGAGCCGGCCGGAGTGCCGGGATTGAGCACGATGCCGTTCTGGCAGCCGAGCTCGCGGATGCGCGCGAGCGTCGCGCGATGGTCGTAGGCGGGTTCGATGTGGATGCTGATGAGGTTGGCGCCGGCCTTGGCGAAGGGTTCCACATAGCGGTGTGGCTCGGCCAGCATCAGGTGCGTGTCGAAAAAGGTCTTCACCCCGGCTCGGCGCAGCGCGGAGAGGACTTCCGGTCCGAACGTGAGGTTCGGCACGAAGTGCCCGTCCATGATGTCGAGATGCAGCCAGGGCGCGCCGGCTTCGGCGGCGCTCCGGGCGCTGGCGCCGAGATTGGCATGATCGCCGGCGAGCAGGGAAGGGGCGAGGATCGGGGCGTGCATCGCCCTGCAATCAAGCGAATCCCCGGACCCTGCAAAGCGCGAAATCCGCCCGGTGCTCACCAAGTCTCGAGCGCGGCCTTGCGGACCTGCTCGGCCAGCCGGGCGGCAAGAAGCGGCAGCGTCTGGTATTCGGACTGGATCTGGCCGTCATCAGTGAACGCCCCGCGCTTGGCCACGAGCGGTCGGTCCTTGAACAAGTCCGAGCGCGCGCGTCGGTCGGTGAGCGTGGCGCGGGCGGAGAGAGTCAGGTCGAAGCGCCGGGCAAGGCCGGTATCGTCGGCCCGGGTCACGGCCACGCCGCGGGAATAGTCGACGAGAGTGACGGCAAGGATGGCTTCGGCCTCGTCGGCGGAATCAACCAGCCTCACGCGGCCGTCCTTGATGAAGGCCTCGCGCAGTTCGGTGGTGAAGAGGGCGGCGGCCTGGGGCAGGAGCGTCTCGCTTTTCACGACGGCGACATGGAGTGTGGCGAAACGCGGCGCGGCCTCCGTGCCGAGCCGATAATGACTGCATCCGGCGAGACCGAGAAGACCGAGCGCAGCCACAAAGAGGAGGTGGCGGAGCGTCGAGGGGAGGCCGGTCATGCGAGAGTGGGCGTTGATGCGGTGGGCTGCAGTCGCGACTGGATTCTTCGCTTCGCTCGGAATGACAGGTGGCGGGGGTGCGGGGCGGCCCGGCGACGGGCGCCGGCCGTGCAGTTGGCGGCTCAGAACAGCCAGAAGCGCTTTTTCTTCGGCTCCTTTGCCTTCTGTTCGGGCGCGAGGGGCGGAGGATTCTGACCCGCGAGGCGGGCGTCGACATCGGCCAGCATGGTGCGGGCCCGGGCGGCGACCTGCGAATCGGGATAGGTGGTGATCGCCTCGTTGTAGAAGACCTTCGCGGCTTTGTAGTTCCGGCGGTATTTGTAGTAGTAGTCCGCCATGATCATCTTGCTCTGGGCGAGGAGTGTCTTCATCTCCGCGAGACCCTTCTCGGCTGAGGCGGCGCCACTGTCGCCGGGGAACTGGATCAGGTAGTCCTCGTAATAGGTGATGGCGGACTTGGTGGAGGCCTGGTCGTAGGCCGGGCCTTCGACCAGCGAGGCATGGGTCTGCGCGAGCTTCAGGTAGGCGTCGGGGGTGAGGACGTTGCCCGGGTAATTGTTGATCATGCGGTCGAGCGCATCGATCGCCTCTTCGGTGGAGTTCATGCGCTGGTGGGCGCGCGCGACGTTCATGAGCGAGAGCGGGGCGTAGTCGGAGAACGGCGCGTTCTTCACGATCTGCTCGAAATACTCGATGCTCTTCTCCCGGTTCTTCAGGCCGGGGAGGAAGCCCCACATGTAGGCGCGTTTGCCGTCGAGGAGCCCTTGGGCGATGCGGTATTGGTCGCCGATGACTTGGGAGAAGCGCTCGCTGTTCGGATAGCGCAGGACGAGGGACTGGAAGGCGTCGAAGGACTTGTAGTATTGGCGGCGCTTCTCGTAGAGCTGGCCGGTGCGGTAGTAGGCCTCGGCGGCGAACACCGAGTTCGGATAGCGCTTGGCGACCTTTTCGTAGCTCTTGATCGCGGCGCGGGCGGAGCCGGACTCTTCCGCGGCGCGGGCCTTGTTCATCAGGTCGAGGGCGTTGCGGCCCTCTTCGCCGGAAAGGCCGGCCAGGGCGCCGCCCTCGACGCGCCAGCCTTGGCCGGGCGTCCAGACGAGTTCGGCTTGGAGCCGGGCGGCGCCGCAAAGCGCGAGGATGAGACCGAGGAGGGCGAAACAAGAAAGGCGGCGCATAGGAGTTTACCAGCGGATGAGGGTGGAGCCGTAAGTGAAGCCGGCGCCAAAGGCAACGAGGAGTGTGAGGTCGCCCGGCTTGATGCGCCCGGCGCGCCGGGCCTCGTCGAGCGCGAGGGGGATGGAGGCGGAGGAGGTGTTGCCGTAGCGGTCGATGTTCACGTAGAAGCGATCCATGGGCAGGCCGAGATTGCCGGCGAGGGCCTCGACGATGCGGATGTTCGCCTGGTGGGGGATCACGAGGTTGATTTGGTCAAGGGAGAGGTGGTGTTGTTCCACCATTTCGCGGGCGACCGTCTCCATCACCCGGACGGCGTTCTTGAAGATTTCCTTGCCCTTCATGCGCAGGAAGTGGCCGCGCTCCTCGATCGTCTTGGCCGTGGCCGGGCAGCGGGAGCCGCCGGCCGGGGTGTAGAGGTATTCGGCCAGCTCGCCGTCGGCGCCGAGGTCGGAGCCGATGATGCCGATGCCGTCGGTGGGAACCTTCCTGAGGACGGCGGCCCCCGCACCGTCGCCGAAAAGCACGCAGGTGGTGCGGTCGCTCCAGTCGACGATGGAGGAGAGTTTTTCCGCGCCGATGATCAGGGCGCACTTGTAGCGGCCGGTCAGGAGCTGGCCGTAGGCGATCTCGAGGGCGTAGACGAAACCGGAGCAGGCGGCGGCGATGTCGAAGGCCGTGGCGTGGGGCGGCACGCCGAGCTTGTGCTGCACCACGCAGGCGGTGGAGGGCAGGGGATAATCGGGCGTGGCCGTGGCGACGATGAGCAGGTCGACATCGGAGGCGTTGACCTTCGCATCGGCCAAGGCGCGCTGCGCGGCCGCGATGGCGAGGTCGGAGCAGGCCTGATCCGCGGCCGCGATGCGGCGTTCGCGGATACCCGAGCGGGTGCGGATCCACTCGTCGGAGGTGTCGACCATCTTGGCGAGATCGTCGTTGGTAAGCACGCGGTCCGGCGCGTAGGCGCCGATGCCGGCGATGATCACGGAGGCCATAAGGGGAAGGGGGATTATTGCGCGGGGGCGGGGGCCGCTTGGGTCAGGCGGTTGGCCTTGGCGACGTCGTCCTCGATGCGGTGGTAGAGATCCTGGCGGATGATTTTGTTGGCGGCGCGGATAGCGCTCGCCCACGCATGGCGGTTGCTCGAACCGTGGGCCTTGAGAATGTTGCCGCGGACGCCGAGCAGCGGGGCGCCGCCATAGCGGTCGGGGTTCATGCGGTTTTTGAGCGCGGCGAAGGCGCCCTTGGCCAAAACGGCGCCGGCCATGCGGACGGGGCTTTGCTTCAGCTCGTCCTTGAGCATCCCGGTGATGAACTTGGCCAGCGACTCCCAGGTCTTGAGCAGGGTGTTGCCCACGAATCCGTCGCACACGACCACGTCCACGTGATCGCGGAAGACTTGGAACCCCTCGATGGGGCCGACGTAATTGATGAGGCCGTTGATCTTCTTCAGCAGTTCGTTGGTCTCGGTGATCAGGGTGTTGCCCTTGCCCTCTTCGGTGCCGATGGTGAGCAGGCCGACGCGGGGATTCTCCAATCCGAAAATGATCCGGGCGTAGTCGGCGCCGAGAATGGCGTTGTGCATCAGGTGTTCGGGGCGCGCCTCGGGATTGGCGCCGGCGTCGATCAGGATGAAATTGCCGGCCTCGCGCGGAATGACGGCCGCGAGGGCGGGCCGATCGACCCCGCTCATCATGCGCAGGCGCAGCGTGCCGCCGGCCATGAGCGCGCCGGTGTTGCCGGAGCTGACCGCGATCTTGGCTTCGCCCGTTTTGACCAGATCGATGGTGCGGAGCATCGAGGCGTCCTTCTTCGTCTTCAGCGCCTTCAATGGCTTGTCCTCCATCGTGATCACCTCGGAGGCGTGGACAATGGAGACGCGCGGGCTGCCGTGCAGGCCGGCTGCGGCAAGCAGGGGCGTCAGCACTTCCTGCCGGCCGACGACGAGAATGGGGGCGAGACCGGGGTCTTCACCCAAGGCGAGTTTGATCGCCTCGACGACTTCGGCGGGGCCGAGGTCGCCGCCCATCGCATCGACGGCGATCCGGGCGGGGGCGGGCGTGGAACTGGCGGCTTCGGAGTCGATGGCGGGAAGCTACCGCGATGATCAGACTGAAACGTCGAGCACCTGACGGCCGCGATACATGCC
>PNKG01000092.1 GCA_013822585.1 Opitutus sp.
CCGGCGTCTCGCTGTCCCAAGTGTCGAGGCCGAGACCCCTGAGCATCTCGCGGTAACGGCGCGTGTTTCTCCAGAGTCGCTCCAGGTGCTGCGGCTCGCCCTGCATGATGTCGAGCGAAGCGGACGCAGCGGCGGCCATGCCCGGGCTGATGGCGGCGCTGAAAAGCGTCTGCTTGGAATTCGTGCGGAGATATTCGACGAGGTCCTTGGCCCCGGCCACGTAGCCGCCCGTGCTCGCGAGCGACTTCGACATCGAACCGCAGACGATGTCGACCTTGTCGTTCAGCTTGAAATGGTCGACCGTGCCGCGGCCCTGCCGGCCGAGCACGCCGAAGCCGTGGGCGTCGTCGAGCACGGTGAAGCAGCCGGCCTCCTCGGCGAGCTGGGCGATCTCGGGCAGGCGGCAGATATGGCCCTCCATCGAATAGACGCCTTCGACGACGAGCATCTTCGGCACGGCCAGCGGGATGGTCTTCAGCACCTGGCGCAGGTCCTCGGGGTTGTTGTGGCTGAACCGCTCGACGGCCGCCAGGGAGAGGCGCACGCCGTCCCAGAGGCAGGAGTGGATGTTTTTGTCCGCGACGATCGTGTCGCCCTTCTGCGCGAAGGTCGCGACGGCCGAGCCGCACGAGATGTAGCCGGCGACGCTGACATGGCAGGCTTCGCGGCCGAGGAAGGCGGCGAGCTTCTCCTCCAAGTCGGTGTGGTAGGCGCGCGAGCCGTTGGAAATGCGCGCGCCGGTCGTGCTTGCGCCCCATATTCTGGCCGCCGCGCCGATGGCCTCGATGACCTTGGGATGGAAGGAGAGCCCGAGATAGTCGTTGCTCGAAAGCATGATCATGTCCCGCCCCTGCAGCCGGATGTGTGTGCCCTGCTGCGCCTCCATCGTGTGGTAGTAGGGCTTGTATTTGAGGCGCATCTTCGTCGCGTAGTCGTCCTTCGCGCGTTCGGCGATCGCCTTCTTGGTCTTGGTGAACAGGGACAGGGCCATGGAATTTGCGAAGGCCGACTAGGCGCGGGAAGCGCCGGATTGGCAACCGCAAAGCCCGCCTTCAGGAACGGCGCGGCAGCGCAGCCAGCCAGGAGAGCAGCTCCGAGGCGTAGTCGCCCCAGGAGCGGAACTGGCGCGCCCGGGCCGCCGCGGCCAGCGCAGCGAGTTCCCGCGGGTGCGCAAGCAGGCGCCGCATTGCTCCCGCGAGCGCGGATGGATCGGCCGCTTCCAGCGAAACCACGCCGCCGCCCTGCGCCACCTCGGCCAGCGCCCCTCCGCGCGAAGCGATGCAGGGCTTGCCGTGCTGCAGGCTCTCGATCACCGGCAGGCCGAACCCCTCGCAGAGCGACGGATAGACGGTGAAGGCGCAGCGCGCATAGGCGGCGTGCAGTTTCCCTTCCGAGACTGCGCCGTGATAGACCAGCGGCCGCCCGCGGCCCTGCAATCCGCGGATACGCTCCATGTTTGCCGCCCCCGTGTCGGCGCGGGGCAGGCCGATCAACTCGAGCTCGAACCGCACCCCGTCGTGCCAGAGCGTTTCCGCGGCCTCAAGCAGGGCGGCGTGGTTCTTGCGGCCCTCCATCGTCGACACGCAGAGCACGCGCGGCGGGCTCGTGTCGGCCTCGGGGCCGGCGCCCGGCACGGGATCGACGCCGAGCGGGATGGCGACGACCGGCGGGACGTCCTTCAGTTCGGCCCAGCGCCAGAAATCGCGCAGCGACGCGGCGGAGTCCTCCGAGACGGCGGCGACGCCGTCGAACTGCGCGAGTTCGCGCAGGTAGCAGGGCAGCCGGGCGACAGTCGCCGGAGGGGTGAGCTCGGGGAACTTCAGGCCGATGGCGTCGTGGAAGATCGCGGCCCGCGGGCCGCCCACCGCGGCGAAAAGTTCCGGCAGGCGCGTCGCGGCATGGGCGGAGAACAGCTCCGGGCACAGGAGCATGCGCCCTGCGGGCATCGGGGATTTTTTGCCCGTCAGCCGGCGCGCGCGCCCGAGCAGCTTCTGGCCCAGGGTCCATTTCGCGCCGCGGGATGCGGCGTCGCCGCTGCGGTCCGCGAGCGTGGCCCGCTCCGCCGCGCCGAGATCGCGCCAGGCGTGCTGGTGGGGATCGAAGCAGACCGGCCGCACTCCCGCCTTGCGCGTCAGCTCGGCCGCCAGCGACCGGCACACGCGCTGGATGCCGGTCTGCGCCCGGGTGTGGCTGGTGTGCGTGACGTCGAGCAGAAGCATGGGCGGGCTCCGGATCAGAACAGGGAGCTCAGCAGCGGGATGCGCATCTCCGCGAAGCCGTGCAACACCGAGAGGTTGCCGAGCGCCGCCCAGACCAGATGGGACGTCCGGCCCGGCTGGAGCCGGAGGTTGAACGCGAGATTGAGGGGCAGCAGCACGCGGGTGAACGCGCCCGGCTCGCCTTCCCAGACGGCCGAACCGAGGAACAATCCGAACAGCGCGGTCGTCATGCCGAGGCGCCAGACCGGGCTCTTCCAGTCGCGGTGGAGACCGAGGAAGGCGGATTGCACGAGGTAGGCGGCGAGGGTGGCCACGCTCCACGGCGCCCAACTGCGGCCACCGGAGAATGCGAGCGAGGCGGTCTGGCCGATCTTTTCCGCCAGGCCCGTGAATGGCGCCTGCAGGTTGCGGCTGCCGGTGTCGAAACCGTTGGCGTAGGCATGGCGCAGCCACGCCAGCCAGAGGATCAGGGGCGCGACCGCGAGCAGGCCGCAGACGAAGGCGCGGAGCCACGAGCGCGCATCGCGCCCGGGCGGCGGGAGCAGCACCGCGGCGAGGACATTGGTTTCGCGCCCCAGTCCGTTGATTCCGAGCACCAGCGATCCGACGCCGGTCCGGCCCTGCTCCAGCAGGCGCAGGGCGATGATGATCAGCAGCAGGCTCGGGCCGTCGGTCAGGGCGCGGTGCACGCTGCACATCAACCCCGAGGAAAACATGACGCCCGCCCAGCGCAGCAGGTTGAAGGCGGAGTCCAGCGGAATCCACCGCCGCAGCAGCCAGCCGATGAGGGCCCAGCAGAGGACGTTCTGGAGCGCGAAGGCCTGCAGCACCCAGAACGGCTGCCCGAGCCCGAGCAGGTGGGCGGACCAGGCGAACAGGATCCGCCGCGCGCGGTAAGGGAGGTTGTCGATCGCGTTGGGCAGGCCCGGATCGCGCAGCGTGGGATCGAGCGCGAGCTGGGCGTAGAACTGGCCGTCGTAACCCCAGGAGCCCTTCTGGATGTCGTGGGCCGTGGCCTGGAGGACGGGCAACGAGTTCTCCGCGAACTTGTCGCCGAAACAGATCAGCGAGGTGAAGCCCGTGCCCGGTTCGTGGAAGCGCGCCACGGCGGCCGCGAAGAGCGCGACCAGAAGCCAGGCGGCCCAACGCGGCCATGCGGTGGCGGACGTGATGAGGCCGGAGAGCTTCATGCAAGAGGATTCAAGTGAGCGTGCACACCGGGGCTACCAGCCGGCGATGGCTTCCAGCCGGCGGCGGTAGCGCGCGCCGATGGCGGACGGGGAGAAGCGCTGCTCGATCGTCTCCCGGGCGGCCGCTCCGAGGCGCGCGGCGAGCGCGCGGTCGGCGAACAGCCGCTGCATCCACTCCGCGGCGTGGCCCGCGTCGGGTTCGGCCCAGATCTGGCCCTTGGCGTAGGGCCCGTGGTTGCGGTCGAGCGCGACCAGCGAGGCGCGGACGGGGCAGCCGTTCGACTCGTCGACGAACTCCGCGGTGCCCGACCAGTCGGTGCTGATGACCGGCTTGCCCAGATACATGCACTCCGCGACGGCCAGGCCGAAGCCCTCCGAGCGGTGCAGCGACACGAAGCAGTCGCACGCGCTTTCGAGTTCGTAGATTGCGCGGCGGCTGAGCGTGGCGTCGATCAGCACGGTGCCGGGCAGCTCCGCGGCGGCGCGCTGCAGGCGGGCGAAGTCCCCGGGGTTGCTCGCGGCGTTGTGCACCTTGACCACGAGCGCCGCGCCCCGGCCGGCGAGGCCCGACCGCCGGAACGCCTCGAGCACGGCCGCGGGATTTTTGCGCGCGGAGTAGGAGTTGAGGTCGTAGAGGAAGAGGAAGAGGAAGGCATCGCGCGGCAGGCCGAATTTCGCGCGGCAGTCGCCCGGCGGGCGCTCGAAGGCGATCGCGTGCGGCATCGCCAGCACGGGCACCGGGACCTTGGCGGCGATGGCGTCGGCGGCGAAGTGCGACGGCGCCCACACTTCGTCGCAATACCCGGCGAAGGAGATCCAGGCATCGGGAAATTCCGGCAGCTCCCACGCCCAGTAGCCGATCGTGTGTTTGCCGTTCCGCAGGGCGGCGCCATGATGGTGGTCGAGGTCGCGCATGCCGGGCGGATCGACATGGACGATGGTCACCGGATGCGGATGCGCGGTTTGCAGGCGGCCGGCGAAGGAAGGGTCGCCCATCGGATTTTTGCACGGCAGGCGCAGGTCGACGAGCGCCGTGGGGATGGCCGCGGCATCCATCGCGCGCGCCATGCAGCGCGCCGATTCGCCGATGCCGAGGTCGGCACGGAAGAACCCCACCAGGTTTGCGCCGACCGACAGGAAGCGCCGCGCGAACGCGACGTTCCATGGCGAGGCGCGGTTGGAAAAGTCGAACAGCACCTCGCCGTCGGCCGCGATGCGGGCGATGCGCAGCCGGCGGTTGCGCGCTTGACGGCGCCACGGTTGCCAAGGGCCGAAGCCGGTGACGCGGCCGAGCCAGGCGCGCAGGTTGCTCCAGCGGACGCCGAGCAGCTGGAGCGAAAGCCTCCGGCCGCGTCCGTCCGTGGCATCCGGGGCGAAGCGGAGCACGAAAGGCCCCGGTGCCAGCCGGGGGGCGTGGGCGACGACCCGCTCCTTGTAGACGACGCTCAGGCCGAGCGGGCCGGACGCGGCGGTGTCGCCGGCCGGCGGCGGGAGCAGCATGCCGTGGATCGCGATTTCCTTCACGCCGGCGAGCGGCGGCAACTCCACCAGGCCCTGTTCACGGATCCAATGGGAGTCGGCCGACACTTCGTCGGGGAACAGGCCGGTGAACTTGGGGCGCGAAAGGGAGCGCATGCGATGGGGCGATTCTTATCGGGGGCGGGAATCGGGATGTAAACCGGGAACTCCGCGCCTCCTTTTTCGTCTTCCCAAGACGCCGCGGCGCGCCGAAATTCGCCCCGCCATGCTCCACTACCTCGTTGCCGCCCTGCTGCTGTTGCACACGGCATTCTGGGGGGCGGGCCTGAGCTGGCTGGTGCTGCCGCGCCGCTGGCGGCCGGCGTGGTGGGTTTTCGCTCCCGGCTTCGGCTACGCGCTGCAGTCCGCCGTGGTCTGGGTGGGGGCGAGCGCCGGTTTGGCCGGCACGGACCGCTACGCCCTGGCCAGCGAACTGCTGCCGGTGGCGCTCGCGTGCTGGGCCTTGCGCCGGGGGGCCCGGCCGTGGCGCATCCGTCTCGGGTCGCCCGCCGCCGGGGTGGCCGTGCTGCTGGTGGCGGGCGGGATGCTGCTCTGGCCGATGACCCGGCGCGGGCAATGGACGCTGACCTCTTCGTCGCTCGGCAGCTGCGATCACGCCGACTATGCGGCCGGCGCGCGGGTGTTCCAGGAATTCGCCCGCCCGGACCGCGTCGGATTCCTCGGCCTGCAGGAGGTGTCGGGCGTGGGCTCGGCGGAGACGTTCTTCGAATTCTGGCTCAAGCTGAACCATTTCACCCCCTCCGCGCTGATCGCGCATCAGGCGAGCCTGCTGCATCTGCGGCCCCACGAGCTGGTGAGCCTGAACGGCGTGGTGGTGCTGCTCTCGACCGTGCCGCTGCTGCTGTTGCTGGCCCGCGCCGTGGGTTTGCGCCGCCCCGCCCGGCTGGCGGTCGCGGGGCTCCACGCGGTTTCCCCGCTCGGCGCCTATGCGGTCCACCATGGGGCGCTGGGCCAGCTCTACGCCGCGCACGGCATCGCCCTGCTCACGCTGGCGGTGATGGCGGGAGCGGAGAGCTCGCGGGAGCGGTGGCGATACATCGTAGTGGCGTTAGCCGCGGTCTGGCTGCTGGCCGGCGCCTACAATTTCATCCTCACTGTGGCGCTGGCTCCGGCGATGGCTTGGGTGGTCGGCCGGGCGCTGGCGGGCGGCGGTTGGCGGGGTGTGGGGCGGGCCTTGGGGATCGCCGGCGCGGCCTATGCCGGCGCCGGGCTGCTCTTCTGGGGCCGTTTCACCGGCATGGTGGAACGCTTCCGTCTCTTCGCTGAATACGACTTCGGCTGGCCTGTTCCCGCGCTCTGGCCGACGGCCTGGCTCGGCTGGGTGGGCGATGTGCATCTGCACGGCGGCCCGTCATGGTTGCAACGGACCGGCACTCTGGCGGTGGCGCTCGCGTGGGCGGCGGGTTGCTGGAGCCTCCGCCGCCGGCCCGCGGCCGCGCTGCGCGCGCTGGCCTTCGTGCTGCCGGTCGTGGCGGGGTGGGGCATGCTCGCGTGGGAGAGCGGACAGCGGGCGAACGCGAGCTACGATGCCTTCAAGATCCTGTCGGTGTTCCTGCCGGTTCTGATTGCGGGCCTGTGTGTCTGGGCCGCGGCTCCGGGGCCGCGCCACCCCAGGGCCGCCGCCGCGGGCCTCGCCCTCCTGCTCGCCGGCAGCGTGTGGAGTTCCGCGCGCTATCTGCCGGTCATGGCGCACCCGCCGCTGCGCGTGGAGCGTGCGCTCGCCGACCTGCGGAAGCTCGAGGCGCTGCCGCAGGTCACGTCGCTGAACATGCGTATCGATGATTTCTGGATGCGGCTCTGGGCGAACTATTTTCTCCTGCGCAAGCCGCAGTATTTCCTCACCCACACCTACGAGGGCCGGCGCAACACGCCGCTGCGGGGCGAATGGGACCTGCGCGAAGGCATGCTGCACTGTTTCCCGGCGGATTCCAACGACTGGGCGGAAGTGAACGCGCAGTTCTACGCCGTGCGGATCGGGGCAGGCGGAAGGGTCGGCGCCGAGTTCGGGCCGGGCTGGTTTCCCCTCGAGGGCAGCGGCGCCCATCGCTGGCACTGGTCCGCCGGGGCCGGCACGCTGGTGTTGTCCAATCCTGCGCCGGCGGTCCGGCGGCTGCGGATCGAGGCGGATGTCCGCAGCGTGGCGGCCGACACGCTGATCCTGATGCTCGACGGCCGGGAAGTCGGCCGGCAACCGGCCGCAGCGGTCCGCGGCACGGTGAGTTTCCCCGCGTTCGAGATTCCGGCCGGAACCTCGCGTCTCGAGTTCGTCAACGCCGGCGGCGCGCGCACCGCGTCCGCGACCGACAGGCGGCGGATCGGCGTCGCGCTTTACTCCTGCCGGTTGATTGCCGTCCGCTGAGTCCCCGCCATTTGCCGGGCGAGGCTTCATGCGAGGTGCGTTTCCCGGCCGTCATTTCCCTCCGGGCAAATTGCTGCCGCGCCACTGCCGCGGCGCAAAGACCGCGGCGACGCCCGCCAAGCTCCAGAGCGTGGACACCAGCCAGAATCCGAGGGCAAGGAGGCTTACCCGGTCGGGGCTTTCCCCGCCGATCCCCAGCCAGCCCAGGACCATCACCAGTGTGCCCTCCCGGATGCCGTGGCCGCCGACGCTGATGGGCAGCGCGGCGGCGACATACGCCGCGGCCGCGGCTACTGCGGCCGCCAAGGGATCGATGGCCAGACGGACGGATTTCGCCAGCAACCACAGGGCGGTGAAATCCAGCAGCCAGACCGCCACGCTCAGCGCGCTGGCGGCGAGCAGGGTCCTGCGGTTCCGCCCCATGGCCTCGGCCGCCTGCCGCAGGCTCGTCGCGCGTTCGGCGCCGAGCCATTGCCGGGCGGTCGCCATCCACACCGCCGGATGCGTCAGTAGAAACGCACCCAAGGCGAGCAGCACCAGCGCGCCGGCGCTCGCAAGGAAGAGCGGCTTCAGCCCGCCCTGCGCGCCGGCGCTGGCGAGTTGTCCGCCGAGCGCGAGGACCGCGAGCGCGAGGAGCGCGCCGAGCCCCAGCAGCCGGTCGGCCACCACGCTGGCCGCCACCGCGGCCTTGTTCGCCGGGTGTTCGCGCCAGGCGGCGACGAGGCGGACGGCATCGCCGGCGATGCCGCCCGGAAGGAAGGAATTGTAGAAATTCCCGATCCAAAACAACACGTGGGCGCGGACCGGGGAGAGCGGCACGCCTTGGGCGGCCAGGAGCATCTGCCACCGCCAGGCTTGGAGCGGATAGGCCAGACCCGCCAACAACACGGCCGGGAGCAGGGCGTGCCAGTCGAGGAAGCGAAGTCCGCCGACATCGCCCCGCGCCACCTGCCAGCCCACCCAGGCCAGCACGCCGAATGAAACCGCATAGCGCAGCCAGGCGGTGGCGGGAAATGGCGGACGGGACGATCCTTCCTCGGGCACCCCGCCTTTGATGCCAGCGCCCCGGGGTGATGCAACAGCCGCTTTTTCCTCGCCCGCAGCGGCCGGCTGCGGTGATTTTCGACGCCGCATGCAACCGGACGAATACCGCAAGCTCGCCGAGGTGGAGGAGCGCATGTGGTATTTCCGCGCGCTCAACCGCCGGATCGTCCATTTTCTGGCGCGGCCGGGAGCAGGGTCGGCCACGCCGCGCCGGATCCTCGACGCCGGTTGCGGCACGGGAGGGCTGATCAGGGATTTGCGCCGCGCGTTTCCGGCTGCGCAGGTCGTGGGGCTGGATTTTTCGGAGCGCGCCTGCGAACTCGCGCGCCAGCGGACCGGGGCGGAAGTCGTGCGGGGCTCCATCACCGAGTTGCCGTTTGCGGACGCGAGCTTCGATGCCGTGGTGTCGGCGGACGTGGTGTGCCAGGTG
The DNA here is from genome assembly GCA_013822585.1 of Opitutus sp. Lineage (GTDB taxonomy): Bacteria > Verrucomicrobiota > Verrucomicrobiia > Opitutales > Opitutaceae > Didemnitutus. The sequence continues at coordinate 8,782 of PNKG01000092.1, forward strand.
GAGGATGGCGCGCGGACGCTGGGGGAATTCGCGCGCGTGGTGCGGCCGGACGGCGTGGTGCTGGTGAACGTGCCGGCGTTGCGCTGGCTGTGGTCGTATCACGACGACACCTGCCACACGAAGCACCGCTACACGCGCCGGGAGCTTTGCGCCCTGTGCGCCGCGGCCGGGCTGCGGGTGGAGTTTGCCTCGTATGCGAACCTGCTGCCGCTTCCGCTGATCGCGGCGCGGCGGAAGCTTTT
>PNKG01000093.1 GCA_013822585.1 Opitutus sp.
CTAAACCCGGATTCCGCGATTGGCCGGCCCTGGGTGGCAACAAGGAGCGGCTTTACGCCGCGATCCGATATCCGCCGCGCGGACTTTTCTGTCGCGGCATCAAGCCGCTGCTGCCGTCACGCGCCGCAGGTCGAATGCCGCCCCATTCCCCGCAGCTTGCCGCGGGGTTTCCCAAGTGAGACGAGGACGCCGGGCGTGTGCAGTTCCGAGCGCCGGCGAGAATCCGCCATCCCCGGAGCCTGCTCCGGGGAGCAGCGCGGGCGGAAGGGCGGCGTTCACTCCCGGAATCCGGGATTATTCCATTCGCGGACTCCGGGCTGACGAGCCGGCGCCGTGGCGCGGGCTCGTCGGTGGCCGGGGCGTCCGGTCGTCACTCGAACACCTTCACGGGAGAACCGGCGATCTGGTCCTTGAAGACTTCGCCGCCCTTCATCACGAACTCGATCTTCTCCAACGCGGTGACATCGGCCAGCGGGTCGGACTTCACGGCGATCAAGTCCGCGAAGGCGCCGGCGGCGACCGTGCCGAGGCGGCCCGACTGGTGGAGCAGCTCGGCGGCGTTCACCGTCGCGGCCTGGATGGCTTCCATCGGGGTCATGCCCCACTGCACCATATGGCGGAACTGCTTGCCGTTCCAACCGTGCGGATAGACGCCGGCGTCGGTGCCGTAGGCCATCTTCACGCCGGCGCGGTGCGCCTTCTGGAAGTTCTCGCGCTGGGTGCGGCCGACGAGACGCTCCTTCTCGATGATCTTCTCCGGGTAGCCCATGCGGGTGAACTCGGCCAGGATGTAGTCGTCGTTGTAGATGTCCATGACCAGCCAGGTGCCGCGTTCCTTGGCGAGACGGATGCCTTCGTCGTCGATGAAGCTCGCGTGCTCGACCGAGGCGACGCCGGCGCGGATGGCGCGCTTGATGCCCTCGGTGCCGTGGGCGTGGGCCGCGACCTTTTTGCCCCACATCGCGGCTTCCTCCACCGCCATGCGCATTTCCTGCTCGGAATACTGCGGGGCGCCGACCGACTCCTCCTCGGAGAGCACGCCGGCGGTGGCGGCGACCTTGATCCACTCCGCGCCGAACTTGATGTTCTGGCGGACGCGGAAGCGGACGGCGTCCACACCGTCCGCCACGCCGGAGGTGTCCTTGAATTGGATGCTGGGGGAGAAGCCCGTGAGGTCGACGTGGCCGCCGGTGGCGCCGACGGTGTGGGCGGAGGGGAGGATGCGCGGGCCGGCGACCTTGCCGCCATCGATCGCGCGTTTGAGGGCGATGTCGGTGTATTCGCCGGCGCCGACATCGCGCACCGTGGTGAAGCCGGCCAGCAGGGTGCGGCGCGCGTAAATGTGCGAGGTCGTGGCGACGTCGATGGGGCTCTTGCGGAAGATGTCGGTGTAGTAGTTCTCCGGTTGCGAGGTGATGTGCGTGTGGCAGTCGATGAGGCCGGGGAGGACGGTGGCGTCGCTCAGATCGACGTATCGGCCGCCGTTCGGCCCGAGGACGATGGGGCCGCCGTCATCGGGACCGACCGACTTGATGTGGTCGCCCTCGACGACGATGACTTGGTTGGTCAGGACCTTGCCGGAGGCCGAGTCGATGAGACGGCCGGCACGGATGACGGTGACCGGCAACGCGGCGGAGGGGGCGGGGGACTCGGAGGCGATTGCGGCGCAGACGGCCGCGAACAGGAGGGGCAGGGCGCGACGTGGGATCATCCGGGCAGAGAACCGGAATCCGTCCCCTTGGCAAGCGGCCGGTGGCTCACCCTTGCCTCCACTCCAACGGCGGCGGGCGGTCGCCGGCCGCGCGGGCGGCGGTCTCCGCGTCGAGCACGGCGCGGAGCCGGGCGATGAGGTCAGGCGAGGCGGTGTGGGCTTGGCCGTAAGGCAGGTTGAAGGCGTAGTCGAAGTCCGCCGGATTGCGTCCCTGGTTGTGCTGGAGGATGGTCTCGAGCTTGTCCACGGCCTTGACGAGCTTCGCCTCCGGTGTCGCGGCGGCATTGTATTCTTCCCACAGGGCGACGACCTGGGCGCGGACGCGCTCGGGCGCAGGGGCGAGCAGTTGCCGCAGGTCGCGCCGTTCCTGCTCGAGCTTCGGTGGAGCGCCGGCCTGCACGACGGCGGAGATGTCGCCGTTGATGGCTTCGCCGAGATCGTGCACGAGGGCCATTGCGAGCACCTTGCCGAAATCCAGTTCGGGGAACCACGGCCGCAGGCTCAGCGCGAACAACCCGAGCCGCCAGGTGTGCTCGGCCGTGCTCTCCTGCGTGCCTGCGGAAGTCCAGCAGGTGCGTGTGACGGTCTTCAGCCGCTCGGCGTGGCGCAGGAAGGCGAGCAGGCCGTGGATTTCGTCGGGGGACATGCCGGCGAAAATGCCGAAGGCGTGCGCGCAGGCAAGGGCGCTCGCTCGGGGCCGCGCCGCGCCATCCCAGACCTCACCGGTCTGCGACCCCCCCCCAGCGGCCAATGTTGCTTATCAGCCCCAAACCGGTTTGGGGCTGATAAGCAACATTGGCGGAGTGTGTCACGGCGCGCCGAAGGCGTGGCGCGCGACGAGGGCGGCGCCGATGGCCTGCGAGAGCTCGCCCAGGGTGGCGGGGACGAACTGCATTTTCGCCCGTTGCTGCGGGAAGAGGTAGGGCAGCGCGGCCTCGCGGATGCCGCGCAGGTAGCGCTCGCGGAACTCCGGCGTGGTCGACTCGGGATCGATCAGGCCGCCGCCGATGACGACGAACTCGGGGTCGAGCGCCATGGCGAGCGCGGCGGCGTGCAAGCCGAGCGCGCGGGCTTGGAAGTCGAAGATGTCGAGCGCCAGCGTGTCGCCCTTCTGGGCGAGGCCGCGGAGCGAGAGCGCCTTTTCCTTGGCCGGGGCAGGCGAGGTGGCGAGCGGGTGCGAAGGGTGCTTCTTGAGGAATTCCCCGAGCAGTTGCGGCAGGCCGGAGATGGTCGTGTAGGCCTCGACGCAGCCCCAGTCGCGTCCGCAGCCGCAGGAGAAGGGCCGGATGTTGCCGAGCAGGTGGAGCGGCACGGGGATGTGGCCGGCCTCCATGCCGTTGAGCGAATCGCCGTCGAGCGGCGCGCCGCTGGGGTCGACGTAGGCGCAGCCGAGGCCGGAGCCGGGCGCGAGCATGAGCACGCCGGCCTTGCGGCCGGCGCAAACGCGGTGGGCCTCGCCGACGCCGCCGTAGTTGCCGTCGTTGCCGACGATGAGCGGCACGGCCCGGCCGGCGGCTTCGGCGAGGGCGCGGCCGTAGTCGGCATGGAAATTCCAGCCGGAGAAGCTCGGCGGCAGGTTGGCCGAACGGCCGAGCACGCCGTAGCTGTCGTAAGGGCCGGGAATGGCGAGACCGATGCCGGCCACCTGGCTCCAGGTCAGGTTGTTCTCGGCGAGAAAGCCGTTCACGCCGTCGACCCAGCCGCGCACGACGGCGGCGGTGCCGGCCTGCGAGTTGGTCGAGCTCTGCCGGAGCTTGTGGGAGATGATCGTGCCGTCGGCGAAGACGCCGCCGGTCTTGGAGGTGGTGGCGCCGCTGTCGGTGCCGAGGAAAATGGTCGCGCGGGACATGGAGGGAAGTTGTGCGTTCCGAACTTGAGCGTCAGTGCTGGCAGACGCGATGCGGATTTACCGTGAAGCCGCTTTCGGTGCCGACGAACTTGCCGCGCGCGGCGAGGAAGTTCACCAGGTCGGCGGCGGACATGTCGCTCATCGAACAGGTGTGGAAGCGGGTCTCGGGTCCGAACTCGGCTTCGATGAAGGCGATGGCCGAGCTGCGTGTGAACTGGAGTCCGGAGGCGACCATCAGGTCCAGGACTTCGTGGGCGTGAATTTCTTTGTCCATGCCCGGATGTAAGCACAGCCCGTGTGGCGTCGCTGTTCGCCGTTTGGCGAGAGCAGGGCGGATTTTGCGGGGTGGACGGCGGAGCGTGGCGGGTTTCGGCCGCCGGTCGGACCTACCGTGCGAGCAACTGTTGCGCGAGGAATCCGGATTGGATGTCGGCGAGTTTCTGCAGTCCGGCGCGGGCGAGGACCAGCAGTCTGTCCAGCTCCTCCTGCGAGAAAGTGGTCTCCTCGCCGGTGCCCTGCACCTCCACGAACTTGCCTTGGCCGGTCATGACGACGTTGAAGTCCACGGCGGCGTCCTTGTCCTCGATGTAATTGAGATCGAGGACCGGGTGGCCGTCGAAGAGCCCGACGCTGATGGCGGCGACGGAGTCGGTGAGCGGGTTCTCGGCGAGCTTCTTGGCGTCGAGGAGCTTTTGGATGGCGAGGCGGGTGGCGAGGTAGGCGCCGGTGATGGAAGCGGTGCGTGTGCCGCCGTCGGCTTGGAGCACGTCGCAGTCGATCCAGAGTGTGTTTTCGCCGAGTTTCTGGAGGTCGATGACGGCGCGGAGCGAGCGGCCGATGAGGCGCTGGATCTCGACGGTGCGGCCGTCGAGCTTGCCCTTGGCGATGTCGCGCTGCTTCCGGTCGAGGGTCGAGTAGGGGAGCATCGAGTATTCGGCGGTGAGCCAGCCGCCCTTGACGCCCTGCTGTTTCATCCAAGCGGGCACCTTGGGCTCGATCGTCGCGGCGCAGATGACGCGGGTGGCGCCGAAGCCCATCAGCACCGAGCCGGACGCGTAGGGTGCGATGTTGGCCTCAATGGTGATCGGGCGGAGCTGGTCCGGCGGGCGGCCGTCGGGGCGCGAGAAGGATGCCATGGCGCGAGCAGACCCTCCGGACGGGAAAGGGGCAAGGCGGGAAAACGACGCGTGAAGCGCCGGAGCGAATGTTGCTTATCAGCCCCCAATCGGTTTGGGGCTGATAAGCAACATTCGGGGGTCCCCTCCGGCCGGCAAGCGGCGCGGCGCTTCAGGGGGTATGCGCCCGGCCCGGCCTCGGGCCTCCGGGTCCCGCTCAACTCGGGTTGGCGGGCGGCTCGTCGTCCTCGGCGATCTCAGTCTGGAAGGGCGCGCGGGTGCCGACCTTGTGGGTCGTGGCTTTGAGCGCGGCCTGCTCCTGCATGTGGGCGATGAGGCGGTCGTTGAAGTCCTTGGCGGGGTCGTGGCCCATCTTCTTCAGAGCTTGGACCATGGCGGCGACCTCGATCAGGCGCGCGATGTCGCGGCCGGGGCGGACGAAGAATTCGATGTGCGGCACTTTGATGCCGAGGATGTCGTAGGTGTTCTCCTCGAGGCCGGTGCGCTCCTCGACCACCTCGGGGGTCCACTCCTTGAGGGTGACGACGAGGTCGATGCGTTTTTCGAGGCGGATGCTTTTCACGCCGAACATCTCGGCGATGTTGATGATGCCCAGCCCGCGGCACTCCATGTAGCCGCGGTTGAGCGCGCGGGAGCTGGCGGTGAGTTCGCGTTCGTCGAGGAGGCGGATGCAGGTGAGGTCGTCGGCGACGAGCGAGTGGCCACGCTCGATGAGCGCGAGGGCGCACTCGGATTTGCCGATGCCGGAGTCGCCGCGGATCATCACGCCGATGCCCTTGATGTCGAGGGTGGTGGCGTGTTCGGTGCCGGCGGGGGCGAACTCGTTGTCGATGCACAACGTGGCGGCGTTCACGAAGTTCATCGTGATCATCGGTGTGCGGAAGATCGGCAGCGACATCTCCTGCGAGGTGGCGAGCATGGGGTGCGTCGCGTGGTAATTGCGCGTGAGCACGAGGCAGGGGATGCCGCGCTTCACCATCTCCTGGAAAATCTCGATCTGTTGGCGCTGCGAGAGGGTCTTGAGGAAGGTCATCTCCGCCGCGCCGAGGACCTGGATGCGTTTGTTCGCGAAATATTTGAAGAAACCCGTCAGCGCCAGCGACGGGCGGTTGATCGACCCCTCCTTGATCAGGCGGTGCAGCCCCTCCTCGCCGGTCACGAGCTCGAGCTGGAGTTTGTTGCGGTAGGTCTCGAAGAAGTGCGAGACGGTGATGCCGTTGATGGCGCGGGTGGGCATGGGGGTCGGGGAGAGCGGTCAGCGATCAGTGGTCAGCTTTCAGCTCTCGCGACGGGAGGCAAGACGCGGTTGACGTCCCTGTCGGGGGCAACGCCCGACCTGCGACGGGCTGGCTGACGTTGCCGGCAGATCGGGCTTTGTGCCCGACATTGTTCAGCCTGGATTCCGGGATTAAGCCGCTCCCCCGTTTGGGAGACGGTCCTCTCCCATCGCGGAATCCGGGCTGACACCTTCACGGTTCGCCTCTGGCTCTTATGCAGGGGGCATGGCTCGTCTGCGCCCTCGCAGGCGGAGGCGAGGTCCGCCCCGGCACTCTCCTACCATGGTGTGGCTGAAATGACGACGAGGCGCACGCAGGCGCGCCTTTTGTTTTCCGCTCGCGCGCGGGTCAGATGGACCAGTCGAAGTCTTCGGGGCCGCCAAGGGCGGCTTCCTTCGTGCGGCGAGGGCGCACGATGAGGTTGGTTTCCTGATAGTAGGCGATGCTGTGGGGCGGGATGGAGTCGATCACCCAGACGTTGGCGCCGATGACCGAGTGCGCGCCGATGCGCGTCGCGCCGCCGAGGATGGTGGCGTGGGCGTAGAGCGTGACGTGGTCCTCGATGTCGGGGTGGCGTTTCACGCCCTTGACGGGCTGGCCGGTGGCATCGGTCTCGAAGGACTTGGCGCCGAGCGTCACGCCTTGGTAGACTTTCACATGATTGCCGATGCGCGCGGTTTCGCCGATGACGACGCCGGTGCCGTGGTCGATGAAGAAGTGGGTGCCGATCTCGGCGCCGGGATGGATGTCGATGCCGGTGCGCTCGTGGGCGAATTCGGTGATCATGCGCGGGAGCAGCGGCACGCCCTGCCGGTAAAGCACGTGCGCGATGCGTTGGAGCGAGACGACGAGCACGGAGGGGTAGGCGAGCACGATCTCCTCGAAGCTGCGCGCGGCGGGATCGCCCGCGTAGGCCGCGGTGACGTCGGTCTGGACGATGCGGCGGATCTCCGGCAGCGCTTCGAGCGTGGCGGTGGCGATGCGCATGGCGTTGGCGACAGGGTCCGGATCGGACGCGAAACGCAGGCTCTTTTCCAGTTCGGTGCGCAGGTGGGCCTCGATTTTCGCCAGCAATTCGTCGAGCCAGGGGCCGACTTCGGTCATCTTCAAAGACGCCGCCTCGAAATAGCCCGGGAAGAGCACGTGCATGAAATTGCCCGCGAGTTCCGCCACGGTGTCCTGCGAGGGGAGGTTGGGACCGTCGAGATGGTTGATGCCGCCATCGCGGGCGTAGGAGGCGAGCAGGGCGGAGGAGAGCGTGTATGGCTGCATGCGGATGGACGAAGCATTTGCCAAAACCTGCGCGGGTCAAATGCGTGGCGTGTCAGATGTGGGCCGAGATTGGCGCTACAGTCGCATGCCACCCCCGCGCAGGGGGGCTGCGGTTCGCCCGGTTGCATCCGATCAGATAGACGGGCGGCCCGCGGGCAGGCTGCCGAGCGAGGCCGTGAGCCAACGCACGCCGCATGCGCTGTGCCTGCGCGAGAGCGCGCCGTGCGGCTGAACCCCAACCGGCGGCTTGCTCATGCCCTTCACGCCGGACTCCGGGGGGATGCCGACTCCCGATCCCTCCCCGATCAAAGACTGGTGCGAGTGCCGGGAGTCGAACCCGGATCAACGGCTTCGGAGACCGCTACACTATCCATTGTGCTACACCCGCAGAAAACCTGGGCGCGAGCATTCGCGCCGCGCCCGCAAATTCAAGCCGTTTCGCCGCGGTTCCTCCGCCGCTCCTTCATGAACTCGAGGACGATCGGCGCGACGGACAGGAGGATGATGGCGACGATCACCAACTTGAAGTTCCTCTGCACGAGGGGTTGGTTGCCGAAGAGATAACCGGCGTAGGTGAAGAAGTAGATCCAGACGAAACCGCCGATGACGTTGTAAGCGAGGAAATGCGCGTAGGTCATCCGGCCGATGCCGGCGACGAAGGGCACGAAGGTGCGCACGAAGGGCACGAAGCGCGCGAGGATGACCGCGCGGCCGCCGTATTTCCCGAAGAACTCGTGGGCGCGCTCCAGATGCTTCTTGCGGAGCCAGACCGAATCCTCGCGCTTGAAGACCGCGGGGCCGAGTTTGGCGCCTAGCCAGTAGTTGAGGGTGTCGCCCAACACCGCGGCGACGAACAGCATCCCGGCCATGAGGTGGACGTTGAGCCCCGTCCCGGGTTTGGCGCAAAAAGCGCCGGCGGCGAAGAGCAGCGAGTCGCCGGGCAGGAAGGGCATCACCACCAGGCCCGTCTCGACGAAGATGATGGCGAACAGCACCCCGTAGGTCCAAAGGCCATAGGCGGCGATGATCTCCGCCAGATGGCGGTCGATGTGGAGGATGAAGTCGGCGAGTTTTTTGACCAGGTCGATCATGGACCGCGGGTGCCGGGTATGAAAAAGGGCAGGATCGCTAGCGAACCTGCCCGGTGGCAAAGAAAAGTGGGCCGTTCAGGCGTCCGGCTTGGTTTTGCGGAGACCCTGCACGCGATCGCCTTCCTTCCACTGGCCGCGCTTCTTGAGGATGGCGACGCGCTCGAAGCGCTTGAGGACATTGCGCTTCACGACGAGGCCGCCGGAAGACTTGAGGCTGTTGTGCTGGGACATAAAGGGAGTCTTTTTGAAGTGATTATCGAGTTGGGAAGGGGGCGGATGTAGAGTTCGCTATAGCCCATGACAAGTATTTTTCGCCCACGCCCTCGGCCGCGACCTCGATCCATTGCGGCGTGGAGTAGGGGTGCCGGGCGTGAACCCACAGGCTGAGCGCGGAGGCATTGGCGGGCAGGCATTTAAACCAGATGCGGAACTCTTCGGCCATCTCCGGTTTGCCCTCCCACTGATAGTGGGACGTGATCGGCCCGTCGACTTGGGCGCACACTGCCAGCCGGGCCTCGACGGCACCTCGGGCCAGCATCTCGGCATCGGTCCGGTTGGCGGTCGTTGTCCAAGCGATGATCATGCGGTTAATGTGAGCCAACGGGTTGGAGGCGCAAAACCAAACGCGGTCGCCCTCGCCCACCGCAATGGATTTCCCCCTTGACGCACCCCCGGAGT
>PNKG01000094.1 GCA_013822585.1 Opitutus sp.
TCCTCGAGGCGGCGGACGGCCTGGATGATGACGTCCTGCGCGGCCTCGACATCCTTGAGGCGGACCGGCCCGAGCAGCTCGATCTCCTCCTTGAGGGATTCGGCGGCGCGCTTGGAGAGGCCGGCGTAGATCTTCTCGCGCAGCGATTCGCTGGCGGACTTCATGGAGATGGCGAGATTGCCTGAATCGACTTCGCGCAGCACGCGCTGCAGGTCGGCTGCGGCGAGGCGGTTGAGGTCCTCGAAGCTGAAGAGCTTCTTGCGGATCGCGGCGCCGAGGGTGGCGTTGCGCTCCTCGATGCGGGCAAGGAGGTTCTTGGACATCTCCTTCTCGAGCGAATTGAGCAGGCCCGCGACCGCGCGGACGCCGCCGCTGTGGTGGAAGGCGGGGCGGACCTTGCTGTCGAAATGCTTGCCGAGCGAGCGGACGATCTTGCCGACGAGGTCGAGCGAGGTGGACTCGATCGTGCCGAGCCGCTCGACGACCTCCTCGCGGAGGTCGGGGCTGAGCAGGGCGAAGACCTCGGCGGATTTCGCGGGGTCGAGGTAGGACAGGACGAAGGAGATCGTCTGCGGCTGCTCGTGCTTGATGAGATTGAAGATCTGGCGGCCCTCCATCTCGGCGATGTCGCTGATGACTTCGACGGAGTTGCCCGCGACCGGGCCGACGCGGCCGATGATCGATTGCGCCTTGTAATCGCCCTTGGCGATCTCGAGGGTGCGCTGGGCGAAGGTCATGCCGCCGAGCGCGGAGCCGACGCTGGAGGCGACGATCGAACCGAATTCCTCCATCGCCTGCTTCTGCGTGGCCTCGGGGATCATGGGGAAGGCCGACATCTCGCGGCAGAGCAGCTCGATCTCCGCGTCGTCGAAATGCTTCAGCACCTCGGCGGCCGCCTCGGGGCCGATGCAGATGAGGAAGATGGCGAGCTTCTGCTGGCGGTTGAGTTTGGAGAAATCGATGTCGGGCATGGCGGGGGGACTCAGAGGACGGAGGACAGGGGACGGAGGCTGGCGGCCACCACGGCGGCGCCGCGGGAAGCGCGGGCGACCCGGGCGCGAGCCCGCACCTGCAAACGGGCGCGGCGCGAGCGGGGAAGTCGCGCGGGGGCGGTGCAGGGGGCGGCGGGTTTCATGGCGGTCAGTTCTTGGTGGCGGGCGTGGCGACCCAGTCGCGGAGCGCGGTGCCGATGTTGGCCGGTTTCTGGCGGATGAGCTGGTTGAGCATCTCGGGCGTGATCTGGCTGCCGTTCTGGAGGGAGCGGGCGGCGACGTCGGGCGACATGGCGAAGACCTCGACCGGCACGGTCTCGGGCTTCTGCTTGGAAAGGAGGCGGAGGAAGAGCAGCAGGGCCACGGCGGCGCCGGCGACGGCGGCCCACTTCGAGGCGACCTCGATCCAGCCCTGGAGGCGCGTCTCGTGCTGGATGGCCTCGACGGTCTGCGAGACCGGTTCGGCGGCGAAGGGCATTTCCTGGAGCGTGACGATCGAGTCGAGCTCCTGGCCCGGCGCGATCTTGAGGCCGAGGGCGTTGACGACCACCTGGCGGAGCGCGGTGAGCTCCTCGGGCGTGCGCTTCTGCTGCGTGGGCGCGGCGCCGGGGGCGGCGCCGGCCGGGGGCGGCACGAGCCGCGGGGCGATGAGGACGGAGGCGGAGAGGTTCTTGATCGAGCCGGGATTGCGCGTGATGCTCGTGGTGGTGCGGTTGATCTCGTAGGAGGTCGTGCGGTTCTTGCGGTTCTGCTCGGTGACGTTGAGCGGCTTGGCGGAGGTGTCGGCGACGGTCTTTTCGGGCACGTTGGCGCTGACGCCCGTGGCGCCGCCGTGCGTGCGGGTCTCCTGCGAGTTGGAGGAGTCCTCGTTGATCGTCTGGGTGCGGACGACCTGGCCGTCGGGATCGAAGCGTTCCTGGGTCTGCGACATGGCCTCGCTGTCGATGTCGGCCGAAACGCGGACGACGGCGCTGCCGGGGCCGATGACCTGGGCGAGCATCGACTCGACCTTGCGGGAGAGGTAGTCCTCGACCTGCTGTTTGTAGCGCATCTGCGAGGAGGCGGTGCCGAGGGTCGGGTCCTGCCTGAGGTCCTCGGAGAGCACGCGGCCGCGGTTGTCGACCACGGCGACCTGGTCGGGGGCGAGGCCTTGGACGGCGTTGGCCACGAGGTGGCGGATGGCGTTGACCTGATCGAGCTCGAGGCGGCCGCCGCCCATGTCGACAAAGACGGAGGCGGTGGAGCGGACGCTCTGGTCGGTGAGGAGGAGGCGGTTCTCCGGCTGCACGATCATCACGCGCGCGGCGCGGACGCCTTGCAGCTGCGCGATGGTGCGGGCGAGCTCGCCCTGGATGGCGCGGAGGTAGTTGGTGCGCTGCACGAAGTCGGAGAGGCCGAACTGGCCCTTGTCGAAGATTTCGAAGCCCACGCCGTCGCCGCTCGGGAGGCCCTTGCCTGCGAGTTCCATGCGGAGGCGGTAGACCTGGTCGGAGGGCACGAGCACGGTGGTGCCGCCGGCGGTGACCTGGTGCGGGATGTTCTGCGTCTGCAGCTGGCTGATGATGGCGGTGGCGTCCTTTTCGCTGAGGCGGGCGTAGAGGAGCTGGTAGTCGGGCCGGCGCGCCCAGAGGACGACGGCGATCATGCCGCCGATGACGGCGACGGTCGCGACGACGAGGGAGACGCGCTGGTTGAGGCCAAGCTGTTGCCAGAGGGCGAGCAGGGAGGCGGCGAAGTTTTTCATGCGGCGTTAGGGCGCGGGAAGAAGGGTGGGGAAAGGGTTCACACCTGCATGCGCATCAGCTCCTGGTAGGATTCCACGAGCTTGTTGCGCACCTCGACCATGAGCGTGAAGGCCACGGAGGCCTCCTGCATGGCGATGACGGATTGGTGAAGCTGGTCGGACTCGCCGAGGAGGACGCGCTTGGTCAACTCGCCTGCCTCGGCCTGCTTGGCGGCGACGGTTTGCACGAGGCCGTCGAGCATCTCGCCGAAGCCGTTCTGCGGCGCGGCGGCCGGCGCGGGCCGCATCCCGTCGGGCAGGATGGCACCGGCGCCGCCGGCGGGGGCTTTCTCGCGCAGCGCTTCGGCGCGCGCCATGGCGTCGGGGATGAGCGAGGAGTAGACGGTGCCGACGGGAAGCATGGGGCGTGTTCAGGAAATCATTTGCCGATCTCGAAGACCTTGTTGGCGAGGCCACGGGCGGCCTTGACGACGGAGAGGTTGGCCTCGTAGGCGCGGGAGGCGGTGATGAGGTCGACCATCTCGTAGGCGAGATTGACGTTTGGCATGTTGACGAGGCCGTCGGCGCCGGCGTCGGGGTGCTGGGGATTGTAGACCTGCTGGCCGGGCATCTTGTCGTTGGTCACGCCGCCGATGCGGACGGTGGAGAGGGAGGCGCCGCCGGCGCGCTTCACGAGTTCGGTCTCGAAGGAGACGATCTGGCGCTTGTAGGCGCCGCCTTCGGCGGTGCGCGTGGTTTGGGCGTTGGCGATGTTCTGCGCGACGATGTCGAGGCGCATCTTCTGGGCGGAGAGCGCGCCCGAGGTGATGTCGATGCCGGGGATGAGATTCATGGCGTGGTCCCGGTGTGGCTCAGACGGGGCGGCCGGTGATGGCCAGCTTCAGCTGTTTGATGTTCCGGGATACGACCTCGGTCAGGAACTCGTATTCGACGGAGTTGCGGTTCATGGCCAGCAGCTCGTTCTCGATCTCGACGGTGTTGCCGTCGGGGCGGACGGTGCGGGCGTGGGTGTCCTCGACGAGCTTGGGCTTGAGCTCGATCGCGCGGTCGAGGTCGCCGGCGCGGATCCGGGCCTTGAGCTGGTCGGCGAAGTCGGGGGCGATGTCGAGACGGCGGTAGCCGGGTGTCTCGGCGTTGGCGATGTTCGAGGCGATGGCCTCTTGGCGCAGCGCCGCGGCGTCGAGGAGCTTCCGGGCAACTTGGTAATTGTCGGATTGGAAGATCGGGTCGACCATACGTGAGCGCCCGTAAACAGAGTGTGTGCCACCCTGCGCGGCGCCGCTAGAAGTCGCTTGGGGAGTGCCAGATAAATATTTTGCTCCCATGAGGCTCGCGGTGTCAGCCGGGGGACAACCTGTTGCGGGCAATTTTTGCCGCGCCTCAGGAACGGCTCGAAAAGTTTTACGTCACGCGGACTTCATCCCCGATGGAAACGGCCGATGGATAGGGCTGATTCCTCATGAGGGACAGCGAGTTCGAATTCATCCGCACGCTCGTATACGACCATAGTCGCATCCAACTCGGCCCCGACAAACGGGAGCTGGTGTCGGCACGACTGGGCAAGCGATTACGTGCGACCCAACTGACGACCATCGGCGAATACTGCGCGTTGCTGCAGGGGCCGCAGGCGGAGGAGGAGCTGTCGCATCTCATCGACGCCATCTCGACGAACCACACGTTCTTCTTCCGCGAGAACAGCCATTTCGACTTCGTGCGCCAGCAGCTCGTGCCCGAGATGGAGGCCCGCCGGGCCAAGGAGCGCTGGTCGCGCTTCCACGCCTGGAGCGCCGCGTGCTCGTCGGGCGAGGAGCCCTACTCGCTCGCCATGACGCTCAGCGAATGCCTGCCCTCCGGCTGGCCCTGGCACATCGAGTGCACGGACATCTCGCACAAGATCTTGGCGAAGGCCCGCGCGGCGATCTACAAGTCCGAGGTCGTCGCCAAACTCCCCCCCGCGCAAGTGAAGGCGTATTTCCAACGCGGCGTCGGCCCGCAGGAGGGCAACTACCGCGTCCGCCCCGCCCTGCAGCAATGCCTCAGCTTCCACCAGATGAACCTGCTCGTGGGCGAGCCGCCGTTCCGCGAACCGTTCCAGGTCATCTTCTGCCGCAACGTGATGATCTATTTCGATCGGCCCACGCAGGAGGAACTCGTCAACAAACTCACCCGCCGCCTCGTTCCGGGCGGCTACCTGCTGGTCGGACATTCCGAAAGCCTGACCGGCATCCGGCATTCGCTGCAAATGGTGAAACCCGCCATCTACCGCCGCCCAACCGCCGCCTGACATGAGCGCCGCCCCCCGCAAAATCCGCGTCCTGATCGTCGACGATTCCGCCGTCGTCCGCAAACTCGCGAGCGACGCGCTCTCGGCCGACCCCGAGATCGAGGTCGTCGGCACCGCCGTCGATCCCTACATGGCGCGCGACAAGCTCCGCGAACTCTCGCCCGACGTGCTCACGCTCGACCTCGAGATGCCGCGCATGGACGGCCTGACCTTCCTCCGCCTGCTCATGGAGCGCCGTCCGATGCCGGTCATCGTGCTGAGTTCGCTCTCGCAACGCGGCTCCGAATACGCCCTCGAGGCGCTGCGCCTCGGCGCGGTCGATGTGCTCGGCAAGCCGAGCGGCTCCTACTCCTTCGGCCACCTCGGCCCGCAGCTGGTCGCGATGGTCAAGACCGCCGCCAGCGCCCGCGTGCGCGCGCGCGCCCCCACCCCGCCGGCTCCCTCCCCCGCCGCACCCGCGGGGCAGAGCACGCCCCCGCAACCCGTCCGCTACGTCGGCAGCGCCTTCCGCGCGCCGACGCCCAAGGCCCCGGTCGATGCCGCGCGTCTCCGCGCGCTCGATCCGCGCTCCGTCATCCTGCTCGGCGCCTCCACCGGCGGCACCGAGGCGCTGCGCGACGTGCTCACCCATCTCCCGGGCAACCTGCCGGGCATCGCCATCGTGCAGCACATCCCCGCGACCTTCTCCAAGGCCTTCGCCGACCGGCTGAACACCCTCTGCGCCCTCGAGGTGCGCGAAGCCGCCGACGGCGACCGCCTCGCCCCGGGCACCGCGCTGATCGCCCCCGGCAATTTCCACCTCCTGCTCCAGTGGACGGGCGACCATTACCGCGTGCGCGTCACCGACGGCCCGCCCGTCTGGCACCAGCGCCCCGCCGTGGACCTCCTCTTCAAGTCCGCCGCCGACTGCGGCACCGCGCCGCACGCCCTCGCCGGCATCCTCACCGGCATGGGCAAGGACGGCGCCGAGGGCCTCAAAAAACTCCGCGAGAAGGGCGCCACCACCTTCTCGCAGGACGAAGCCTCCTGCGTGGTCTACGGCATGCCGAAGGCCGCCTGGGAATGCGGCGGCTCCCAGATTCAGGTTTCCCTCGAGCGCATTGCCCCCTACATCGTGGGTCGCTGCGAAGCCGCTCTTTCCTCCCCTGTCCCCGCCCTGAGCGGCTGATCTCATGCCGGATCCTCTCAACCAGTCCCCCTCCATCCTGATCGTCGACGACGAGCCGATCGTGCTCGGCGCGCTGAAGGAGACGCTCGAACGCGAGAAATACCAGGTCTTCTCCTGCTCCAGCCCGATCAAGGCCCTCGCCATCCTCGAGGAACGCGACTTCGCCGTCATCATCTCCGACCAGAAGATGCCCGAGATGCTGGGGCTGGACTTCCTCGTCGAAAGCCGCCGCCTGCGCCCGCACGCCTCGCGCGTGCTCATCACCGCCGTGCTGTCGCTGCCGACCATCGTCGACGCCATCAACAAGGGCGAAATCTTCCGCTTCGTCGCCAAGCCCTGGCTGCGCGAGGAGCTCCTCGCCACCGTGCGCAACGCCATCCAGCGCCACGACCTCGTCACGCACAACGAGGTGCTCATGGCCCAGACCCAGCAGCTCAACGCCCAGCTCCTGGTCGCCAACGCCGAGCTGGAGAAGCAGCTCGCCACCGTCGAGCAGAAGCGCCGCAAGCTCGACGAGGCCAACACCGTCCTCGCGAGCCGCTACGAGAATTCCCTCGAGCTCTGCCGCCGCATCCTCACCGCCTACGACCCGACACTCGGCGGCCAGGCCAAGGCCCTCGTCGAGTTCGCCAACAAGATGGCCGAGAACGGCCCGTTCAGCGAAGCCGAGGCGCATGCGCTGCGCTCCGCGGCCTGGCTCTGCGACCTCGGCCTGATCGGCGTCTCGCGCGAGCTGCTCCGCACCTTCCGCACCAATCCCAGCCAGCTCACCGAGCGCGAGCGCGCCACGCTGCACAACCACCCGATCTACAGCCAGACGCTCGCCGCGCTGGTCGACCCGCGCCCCGAGGTCGGCGAGGTCATCCGTGCCCATCACGAGAATTTCGACGGCAGCGGCTACCCCGACGGCATCGCGACCAAGAGCATCCCCTGGCCCGCCCGCTGCCTTGCCGTCGCGGTCGGCTATGTCGAGTCCAGCGCGCCGAAGCAGACCACGATCGACCACATCCTCGCCAAGTCCGGCACCAAATACGACCCCGAGGCGGTCCGGCTCTTCCTCAAGGTCTCCCAACTGGTCCACCTCCCGCGGCAGGTCCGCGAGATCCTGCTCGACGAGCTCGAGCCCGGCATGGTGCTCGCCACCGGCATCTACAGCCCGCACGGCCTGCTGCTCATCGGCGAGGGCCAGGCGCTCGGCCCCGCCACCATCGCAAAGATCCGCGACCACAACCAGATCGCCCCCATTTCCCAGCGCCTCCTCGTCTACGGCTGACCCGCGCGCGCCCACGGCTGGACCCTCGAGTTCCCCCTCCCGCGGAATCTGCCCGCCGCGGCAGCACGCCCGATGCCGTCCGCGCCCGACACGCCCGGCTCCCTGGCGGGCTACCCGCCCGTCCCCGCCACCGATGGCGCCTACCTGCTGGTCAATGACCGTTGGGTGCCGCTGCCGCGCAACAACGGGCGCGCCACCCACGGCGCGGCCCAAGTCATCGGCGGCATCCTCCAAGGCCTCAGCGTTCTCAGCGGCAAAACACCCCCCGACAATCGCTCGCCCGACAAACTCGCCGACCTGACCTTCGACGGCTCCGACACGGTCCCCCGCACCGCCCCGCAATCCGTCGTGCTCCTCTATCGGGGCGACATCCCGCGCCCCGCGGCGGCGGATCTCGCGAAATACCCGGACCTGGAATCCTATCCGCGCCTCGAAGCAGCGCCCCTGCGCCAGGGAGCGGACGGCAAGCGCCGCGCCGACCTTCTCCGCCTGGCGTCGCGGGGTTTCGCGAGAACCGCATCGCGGGCGCCGTGGACGAGATCGCGGCCTCGCTGCACGTCCTCACTGCGACCACCAGACTCGCGCCCGGCCGCTACGCGTTCACCGCAGGAACGAACGCCTTCGAATTCGAAGTCGAGTAGACGCCCATCCCCAGCGCCCCTTCGTCCGCGGCGGCGCGAAGCCCATCGCCGCGCCGGCGCTGCGCCCGCCCCCTCCCTCGCCGCGCACCGCACCGCGCCGACTGACCGCGGCGGGACGTTCGCCACCCCCGCCGCAACGCTGCTCGCCCCGGTATATTAGCCGGCCACGGCCAGCCCATAAGCCGCCCGAGGAAACCGCCCGGGCCTTTGACTTCTCCCCCGCCGCGCGGCACCATCCGGGGCGCATGTCGCCCGTCGCCGCTCCCGCCGCCCCAGTCTTCCGCGTCCGCGGTCTCACCAAGGTCTACGGCGAAGGCGCCGCGCAAGTCCGCGCCCTCGCCGGCGTCGACCTCGACCTCCACGCCGGCGAACTCGTCGTGTTGCTCGGCCCGTCGGGCAGCGGCAAGACCACGCTGCTGAACCAGCTCGGCGGACTCGATATCCCGACTTCCGGCGAGCTGCACTACCGCGACATCGATCTCACGCACGCCACCGAGGAGCGCCTCACGCTCTACCGCCGCGAATCCGTCGGCTTCATCTTCCAGTTCTACAACCTCATCCCCAGTCTCACCGCGCGCGAGAACGTCGCCCTCGTCACCGAGATCGCGGCGAACCCGCTTCCACCCGAGACGGCGCTCGAGATGGTCGGCCTCGGCGCGCGCATGGATCATTTCCCCGCGCAGCTTTCCGGCGGCGAGCAACAGCGCGTCGCCATCGCGCGCGCCATCGCCAAGCGCCCCGAGGTGCTCCTCTGCGACGAACCCACCGGCGCGCTCGACGTCCGCACGGGCATCGTCGTCCTCGAAGCGATCGAGCGCGTGAACCGCGAA
>PNKG01000095.1 GCA_013822585.1 Opitutus sp.
GGATGTCCCCGAGCGACACTTTCACGCCGGCGGTATCGAGCACGCCCTTCACCAGCAGCAGCGCGCCTACCGCGACGAAAATGTCATCGGAGAAAAAATTGCCGACGTTTTCCGACGCCGCCGCGTGCGCGCGGATCTTCTGCCCGGACTCCGGCGTGAGCTGGTCCGCCTTGCGGGCCGCGCCTTCGGACATGGGCACGATCAGCGGGCGCACCATCGACGCGTGGTTGCCGATGTTCATGCCGAGCATGCTCGTGAGCCCGCGGACGAATTGGTAAAGCATCAGCACCTTGCCCGCCGTCGCCGCCCGCGCGCGCCGCATCAACGCGCCGACATGCTGCCGCAACCCGTGCCGCTCGAGCAACCCGACGATCGGCACCATGAGGATCACCGGCAGCGTCAACGCGCGGTTGTCGACGAAGAACTGCCCCGTCATCTGCATGATCTCGCGCCACGAAAACCCCGCGAGCAACCCGGTCGCGAGGCCCGCCAGCACGACGACCAGCAGCGCGTTCCACCGCAGGGCGAATCCCACCGCGATAAGGACGATGCCCAAGAGTTTGATCATGGCGATGCTCCCCGCGAATCACGCGAATCGACGCCAATGGAACTGCCGCAGCGCGGCGAAGGTGGGCGCCGGCGTCCCCGGCGGCGCCACGCGCCCGGCGCGTGCCCCGTCGCCGTCGGGATGCCGGCGATCATCCTCCCCCGGATGCGACGGGGGCTCATTCGCGTGATTCGCGGGCAACCGCCTTCACCTCCACGCCCGCGTCCGCCAGCGCCGTGCGCAGCCGCCGCGCGAACGCCACCGCGTGCGCCCCGTCGCCGTGCAGGCAGACCGTGTCGGCCGCGATCGCCACGTCGGCGCCGCTCACCGAACGCACCCGTCCCTCGCACACCAGGCGCAGCACCTGCGCGACGCACGCCGCCTCGTCGGCGATCAGCGCGTCCGCCCGCGAACGCGGCGTGAGCGACCCGTCCGGCTCGTAGGCGCGGTCGGCGAACACCTCGCCCGCCGCGCGCAGCCCGCGCTCGCGCGCCGCGGTGAGCGACCAGCTGCCGGCCAGGCCGAAGAGCATGAGACGCGGGTCGCACTCGTGCACGGCGGCCGCGATCGCGCGCGCCACGGCGGCATCGCGGGCCGAGAGATTGTAGAGGGCGCCGTGCGGCTTGACGTGCGTCACCCGCGCGCCGGCCTCTTGCGCGAGCGCTTGCAGCCGGCGCGTCTGCTCCAACACCAGATTCCCGCTCTCGCGCGGCGAAAGCGGCAGCTCGCGCCGTCCGAAATTCCCGCGATCGGCAAAGCCCGGGTGCGCGCCGATGGCCACGCCGTGCCGTAGCGCCAACCCGACGGTCGCCCGCATCGTCGCTTCGTCGCCCGCGTGGGCGCCGCAGGCGATGTTGGCCGACGTGATCAGCGGCATCAGCTCGGCGTCGTGGCCGGCGCCTTCGCCGAGGTCGCAGTTCAGGTCGATGCGGGGCATGCGGGGTTTCATGCGCCGAGCCGCGAGAGGCCCGTGCGCACGCGAGTAAGGTCGCGTTCCCGCCCCAAGTAAAGTTCGTGCGCCCGCGCGAGCGTGATTTCTCCGAACCGCACCGTCTGCCCCGGGGCGAGTTGGGCCAGGCGGCCCAGATCGACCGAGGCCACCGCCGCCAGGCGCGGATAGCCGCCGACGGTCTGCCGGCTGGCGAGCAGCACGATGGGCGCGCCTGCCGCCGGCACCTGCACGATCCCCTCGTTCACGCCGTCCGAAATCATCTCGCGCGCCTCCGCCAGGGTCAGCTCCGGGCCGGCCAGCCGCACGCCCATGCGGTCGGCATCCTTGGTCGCGGTCCACGGGGAGGAGAAGAAGGCCCGCTGCGCCTCCGGCGTGAACCAATCCCACTCCGGCCCGCGCATCGCGCGCACCGTTCCCACCGGAGCCTGGTTCCCAAGCGTGTCGGGGCGGATCGACCAAGGCGCGGCGCGCACGGGTGTCGCCGACAGACGCCGGGCGAACCCGGACATCTCCCCCATGCGCAGGCGGTCGCCGGCCTGCAGCGGCCGGCCGTTGAACCCGCCGAAACCCGCCCGCCGGTAGGTGCTGCGGCTGCCGAGCACGAGCGGCACATCGATGCCGCCCGCCACCGCCAGCCAGGCGCGCAATCCGGTCTGGGCCGGGCCGAAACCGATCGTTTCGCCCGCGGCGACGCGCACCGCCCGGTCGCGCGGCAAAGGCTCGGCACCGACCCGCGGCTCGAAGCCGCCTCCACACCACGCCACCACGGCCGGCACATCGAAGCGCAACTCCGGGCCGAGTTGCGCGAGCTCCAGCAGCGCCGCATTCTCGTCGTTGCCGACGATCGTGTTCGCCACGCGCGCCGCGAAGCGGTCGAGCGCCCCGCCGACCACCACGCCGTGCCGCTGGTAGCCCGGCCGGCCGAGATCCATCACCGCCGTGAGCAAGCCGGGCTTGAGCACCGTGATCATGATCCAGCCTCCGTCTGGAAACACCCAAACGCCAACCTCCAATCTCCCATGAATGACCCATCGGCAAGCACCCAAACCGGCGTCTCGTCTTGGGAAGTTTTTTCCGATTGCTGATTCACTGGAGTTTGGAGCTTGGAATTCCGCCGCTTCAGCTCTCGGCGTTCAATTGCTCGAACTCCGCCGCGGTGATCGCGCGGAACTTCACCCGGTCGCCCGCGCGCAATCTCGCCGGAGGATCCGCGTGCGGATCGAACAGCCTCAGCGCGGCGCGGCCGATGAGATTCCATCCGCCCGGCGTCGCGAACGGGTAGATGCCGGTCTGCCCGCCGGCGATGCCGACCGAGCCCGCCGGCGCCGACGTGCGCGGTCGCGCAAGCCGCGGAGTGGCGAGTTCCCCCGGCAGGCCGATCAGATAAGGAAAGCCCGGGGAGAAACCCACGAGCGCGACCCAATACTCGGCTTTCGCATGGCGCTCGACGACCTCCTCCGGCGAGAGCCCCGCCTGCGCCGCGACGCGCCCGAGGTCCGGGCCGAATTCGCCGCCATAGCAGACCGGCACCTCCACGACCGGGCGCGTCGCGACCTCCGCCTTGGAGGCTCCTGGCAGCGCCTGAGCGACGCGCAAGCCGAGCCAGCCCGCGAGATCGTCGACCGGCGCTCCGGCGCGCGCCACGGCGGCCGGATCGTAGTGGATTGTCACCGTCGTGTAGGCCGGCACGAGCTCGCGCACGCCGGGCAAAGACGCGCCCTCGATCGCCGCGCAGGCCGACAGCACGCGCGCGTGCGTCGCCTCGTCGATCTTCTCCCCTAACTGCACTCGCAGGGCCTTGTCGCCCAACGGCGTGATGCGCATGTCTTTTCGATAGGCGGTGCGGCGCTGAGGCGCACCATCAAAATTCCGCGGGCTCGCGCATTTCTTGCCAATTATTATGCGGGTCGTGGAATCCAGAGCGGTTCATGTTGCGCTTTCCACCCGGCCGGATTCAAAAAAGCCCCGCAATGCTCCTCCGTCTCTCCACGCGAACGCTGGTCGTTACCCTCCTCCTGGTCGGCGCGGGCTGCCGCGACCGCGAAGTCGCCGCCTACCGCATCCCCAAAGAGCGCGCGCCGGCGGCCTCGGCCCCGAAGATCGCGGCCCCAAGCGCGCAGTCCCTGCCCGACGGCCACCCGCCCATCGGCGGCGATCAACCGACCCCCGCGGACGGCGGCATGGCGGCGGCCGGTCTGCCCGAAGGATCCGTCGTCAAGAACCACGCCCTGACCTGGACCGCCCCGGCCCATTGGCAGGAAAAATCCGCCGGCTCGATCCGCAAGGGCAGCTATGCCGTCACCGGTGAAGGCGGCGCAGCCGACCTGAGCATCACGGCCTTCCCGGGCGACACCGGCGGCCTGCACGCCAACGTCAACCGCTGGCGCGGCCAGGTCGGCCTCCAGCCGGTCGGCAACACCGAAGTCGAGTCCGCCGTCGAGCACATCGACATGAACGGCCTGCACGCCGACTTCGTCGAACTGGTCGGCCCGCAGGGCGTGCGCCTCCTCGGGGCCATCGTGCCGTTCGAGCGCGAGACCTGGTTCTTCAAGCTCACGGGGCCCGACACCCTCGTCGCCAAGGAGCGCCAGGCGTTCCGCGACTTCATCCTCACCGTCAAGACCCGCTGAGACCCGCCGACGCCATGAACCAGACGCTCCGCCAATTCCGCGATTTCTTCGTCTCGCTGCAGCTCACGGTCGTGCTGCTCATCCTGTCCTTCCTGCTGGTCTTCGTCGCCACGCTCGACCAGGTGAACCTCGGCATCTGGGCCGTGCAGGAGAAATATTTCCGCTCCTTCGCCGTCCTCTGGCAGATCCCCGACTCGCACCTCTCCATTCCGGTCTTTCCGGGCGGCTACTTCATCGGAGGCCTGCTGCTGATCAACCTCGTCTGCGCGCACCTCTACCGCTTCGCCTTCAGCTGGAAAAAATCCGGCATCCAACTCGCGCACGCCGGCCTCATCCTCCTTCTGATCGGCGAACTGATGACCGGCCTGCTGCAGGAGGAGAGCTTCCTGCGCATGGACCAGGGCGAGACCAAGCGCTACTCCGAGAGCTTCCACGCCAACGAGCTGGTGTTCATCGACCACAGCCTGCCCGACGCCACCGAAGTGGTCTCGATCCCCGAGGCTCTCGCCGCGGACAAGAAGTCCGTCCAGCACCCGAAGCTCCCCTTCCAAGTCAACGTGAAGGAGTATTACCCGAACTCCACTCTGCAGATGCGCAACCGGGCCCCGCAGGCCGCCGGCGTCCCATTGGCCACGGCAGGCCTCGGCACGCAGCTCGCGCTCCTGCCGATGCGCATGACCTACAAACCCAACGAGCGCAACGTGCCCGGCGCCCTCGTGGAAATCGTCGCCCCCGAGGGCAATCTCGGCGTCTGGCTCGCCTCGCCGCTGCTCAACCAGCCGCAGACCTTCACCGTCAACGGCAAGCCCTGGGAAATCGCGTTCCGCTCGAAGCGCATCTACAAGCCCTTCACGCTCACGCTGCTCAAATTCTCCCACGACAAGTATCCGGGCACCGAGATTCCGAAGAACTTCTCCAGCCGCGTCCGCGTGAAGAGCGACGACGGCCACGAGGACCGCGAAGTCCTCATCTTCATGAACAATCCGCTGCGCTACGGCGGCCTGACTTTCTACCAGGCGGGCTTCGACAACAACGACACCACCACGATCCTCCAAGTCGTGCGCAACCCCGGCTGGCTGCTGCCCTACATCGCCTGCATCATGATGGGCCTCGGCCTCTGCATCCAGTTCGGCTTCTCCCTCGCCGGCTTCATCCGCAAGCGCCCGGCCGCCGCCCCCGCCAACGCCAGCTGAACCTCCACGCCCCCACGCCATGAAGAAATATCTCCCGCTCATCATCCTGGTCCTCGGCGCGCTCTACCTCGCCTCGACGCTGCGCGAACCGTCGGCGAAGACCGGATTCAAGCTGAACGAGTTCGGCCGCGTGCCCGTGCTCGTCAACGGACGCATCAAGCCCCTCGACACCGTCGCCCGCACCTCCATCCTCACCATCCGCGGCAACCAGTCGATCCGCAGGCCCGACGGCTCCCATATCGCGCCCATCGAGTGGCTCGGCGACGTGCTCTTCGCCCCCGCCAAGGCCGACACCTACAAGATTTTCCTCATCGAAAACCACGAGGTGCTCGACCTGCTCAAGCTCTCGGTCGACGACGGCGACGGCAAGAAGCGCTTCTCCTACGAACAGCTCCGCCCGCAACTCCCCGAGCTCGACCGCCAGGCCCGCCTCGTCGAGAACGTCGAGGCCCAGCTCCGCACGCCATTCCAGAGACAGGTGAGCACCGTCCGCGAGCGCGTCATCCACTACCTGCAGCTCAAGACCAGCGTGCAGGTGCCGGACTCGCCCGATTTCCTCTCCGAACTCGTGATGTTCGAGAAGGCCCTGCCCGCCGGCATCGAGGCCATCCGCGCAAAATCGAAGGGCGAAGAGGATTTCAACCAGGACGCCGTCAACGCCATGCGCGAGATGGCCGACCGCTTCACCTACATGGAGCAGATGGGCAACCTGCGCACCGTGCCGCCCGACGCCGGCGATTCCGACCCGACCCACTGGCGCACCGCCGGCGGCGCGCTCATGGAATCCTATGCCACGGGCCGGCTCAACCCCTCCGTCATGTCCTATGCCGTCCTCGGCCACGCCTGGCGCAAGGGCGACGCCAAGCAGTTCAACGAGATCGCCGGCTTCTTCCACACGCAGCTCGAAGAGCGCTATCCGGACGCGATGCGGAAGAGCGACGTCGAGTCGCGTTTCAACGCCGCCGGCCCCTTCTACAGCAGCATGGTGCTCTACGTGCTCGCGCTGCTCCTCGGCCTCGGCTCCTGGCTCAAGTGGCCCGACACGCTGCAGCGCTCGGGCTACTACCTGCTCGGACTGGCCTTCATCGCCACCACCGCCGGCATCGCCACGCGCATGTGGCTCGAAGGCCGCCCGCCGGTCACCAACCTCTACTCCTCCGCGCTCGGCGTCGGTTGGGGCGCGGTCTTCCTCTGCCTCATCCTCGAGAGGATCTACAAGAACTCTGTCGGCGCGGTCACGGGCGGCATGATCGGCTTCGCCACCCTCGTCATCGCCCACCATCTTTCGATCGGCGGCGACACGCTGGAGATGATGCGCGCGGTGCTCGACTCGAACTTCTGGTTGGCGACCCACGTCGTGGTGATCACGATCGGTTACTCGGCCACCTTCCTCGCGGGCTTCCTCGCCATCATCTACATCCTGCGCGGCGTCTTCACCAGGTCGCTCGACCACGCCACCGCCGATTCGCTCTACCGCATGACGTATGGCATCACATGCTTCGCCACGCTGTTCAACCTCGTCGGCACCGTGCTCGGCGGCATCTGGGCCGACCAATCGTGGGGGCGCTTCTGGGGCTGGGACCCGAAGGAAAACGGCGCGCTGATGATCGTCATCTGGACCGCCGTCATGTTGCACGCCCGCTGGGGCGGCCTGGTGAAGGCCCGCGGCTTCATGGTGCTCGCCGTGTTCGGCAACATCGTCACGAGCTGGAGCTGGTTCGGCACGAACATGCTCGGCGTCGGCCTGCACAGCTACGGTTTCATGGACGCGGCCTTCTACGCGCTCGTCTCCTTCGTCGCCTCGCAGCTGCTCCTCATGGGCATCGCGCTGATCCCGCTGGAAAAATGGGCCAGCTTCCGTGCGCGGCCCCAGGCCACCTGAACCCTTGCTACCGGCCGCAAGGCCGGGATTAGTGACCCCCAACAAGAGGCCCGCGGCCGTTCGTCCGCGGGCCTCACCGTTTCCGGTTTGCTCAACCCGGATTCCGCGCTTGGAGAGGACGGCTCCGAATGTGAGAGCGGCTTTGCGCCGCGACTTTCCCGTGCGCGGAAGACGCGGCCGATCTCGGGGCGCAAAGCCCCTCCCACTCTTCAGACAATCCCGGAATCCGGGCTCAAGGGATGCGCAGCGTCCGGCAAAGCCCTGCTTGTCCACGGACGGGCTCCTCTGGCATAGTCGTGCCACAACTTCCACCCCATGAACGCGAAAAATGCCACCCTCGCGGCGCTGTTGAGCATCGCCGCGTCCGTTCAAGCGGCGGACGGCAAAACCAACTGGACCACGAATTGTTCGGAGTGCCACGGCAAGGATGGCCGTGGGAGGACGGCGGAGGGGAAGCGCCTGAAGATCACCGATCTCAGCAACCCGCAAGTGCAGGCATCTTTCACCGATGCCCAGGCCTTCAAGGTCATCAAGAACGGCCTGAAGGACGATCGCGGCGTCATCATGCACCCCACTTCCTACCGTCTCACCGACGACGAGATCACAGCCTTGGTGAAGCACGTCCGCAGCCTGAAGAGAAGGTAGCGCGAACCCCACGCCCCTCATCGCCCATCGCTGTCCGACCAGGGCAAGTCCGCCTGCCTGGTTTCAGCCCGGATTCGCGATTGCCGGACCTGGTGCAGAAGCGGCCTTGCGCCGCGATCCGGCCAACGATTGCTGCGGGCTTTTCTGTCGCGGCATGAAGCCGCTCCTCCAGTCACGCGCCGCAGGGTGAATGCCGCCCCATTCCCCGGAGCCTGCTCCGGGGCGCAGCGCGGGCGGAAGGGCGGCGTTCAATCCCGGAATCCGGGTTCAGTCTTTCCCGGTCGTGCCTCTGGCGGGTGGGGCGGAAGGCCCGGGGGTGATCCGTCACCCATCGGAGTCGCTCTGGGATCCTCTTCGGGACCGCAGTGAGCGCACTCGCAGGCCTCGGCGGCCCCGGGACCGGCGTGCGCATTATGCTTCTTCGTTTTCAAGTCGGAGCCGTGCCACAGCATCATTGGTGCCATCATGATCATGCAACCGGACAACGTCATCGTCGCGGCCACGGCAAGTAACGAACGAACGAGGAGTTTCATTTCTTTTGCGGGCTTTCGGAGGCCTGTCCGGGGTGGCATTTTTTCCCGGGCGTCGGCGGCCGCCGCCGCTTGAGACGCGCCTCCAGCGCGCGGATGCGCCGCCACACCGCTTCATGAAATCCCGCGGAAACCGCGGGCGAAAGGACCCACGTGCCGAGTAGCTCCGACAGCGACCGTGCTGTTTTCATGGGTGCGTGGGTGAGGGGGTGTCAGGGATCGCGCCACTTGAGTTGATCCAGCAGGTCCTCGATGACGGTCTGCGGTTTTTCACCGCGCGCGAAGCGGGCCGGGGCGCGTTGGAACAGGTCGAGGCACAGGGGGCAGCACAGCGCGAAGCGGCGGCTGTCGTGATAGACGCGGATGGTGCCGGCAACACCCGCGAGTCCCTTGCCGCACACCGCGCATTGTTCTTCAGCCCGGTCGTCGGAGTTCATCGTGTTGCCGGCGCAGCTCGGCCTCGATCCGTTCTACAGCGCCTGGATCTTGGCCATTTCGACTTCGTGTTCCTTCTTTTCGATTTC
>PNKG01000096.1 GCA_013822585.1 Opitutus sp.
GGATCAGATCGTATCCACCCTGACTTATGGGGGTTTTGTGATCCCTTCACCGGCATGGGTGGAATCCCGCGCGGTCCGCTTTGTTCCAGCGGTTGGAGTCAAGCTCTCGCTCACGCAACGAATTTGGGCTGGCGTCGAATACGAGACTGAACGCCTGCTGCAGAGAATGGAAAGCCGGACGTGGAAGGCGCACCTATCCGTGCGCTGGTGAGGCGCACGCCGCTGCAAGCACCTACAGTAAGTCGCGCCGCCGGGACTCTGCTTTCCGCATCTGGCCGCGCGCTCCATGGGCCGGGGTTGTTCACGAGCAGCATCGCCGCGATCGTCGCACCGCGAGACGCATCGAGGGAAACGAGCCGCTCGGAGGGTTTCATCGAAGTTGGCCGAGTAGCGCAGGCGTCCCGCCTGCTCTGCGCGCCAAGGCAGGCGAGACGCCTGCGCTACTCGGAATCGCTCTCATCGCTTGTGCGCCGGCTCCGTGGCGCCGGGCGTCGCCGGCTTCGGCGCCGGCGCGATCCAGATGCCGAGGTGATTCGCGACCGCGCGCCACTTGCCGCCGCTGGGCTTGTTCGTCACTACGGTGCCGTCCGGCCGCCTGAGGTAGAACGACGTCGAGCCGCCGCCGTCGAGCGCCACGGCGTCGTGTGCGCCGAGTTCGATCAGCATGTCGGCCATTTCGAGCAGCGTCGCGCCGACGCTGTGCCCGGGTTGCCGGCCGTCGATCGTCAGCAAGATCAGCGTGCGCCCGTCGGCGGTGACGCCGGCCGCGGTGCGCGGATGGCGCACTTTCGGGGCGACACGCGCGGTCGCGCCGGTGTTCTTGCCCGCCTCCACGAGGAGCGAGCCGGAAATCTTGCTATCGTCCGTGGCGCCGATGCCCGCGACGGCGCAAACCACGCCGGTCAGTTCGTCCGGCTCGACGTAAGCGATGCGGGCACGGCCGTCGGCGTAGAACAACAGCGCCGGGTCGCCGTGCGCCTCGACGATGCGCGGCGGCGAGACGAGTCCGCGCGAGCCGAGGCTGACGCCGAGAATGTCCGACGGGCCGCCGGAATAGTAACCGGGCGTGTAGCTGGGCGACGCCTTCTTGGGGTCGCTGAGCAGGTCGAAGAAGCTCGCGTTGACCGCGAGGGTGGCGCCGTGGGCGTCGGCCCAATCCGGCACGGTCTGCAGCTTCGTTTCCGCGGCGGGATACTCGGCGATCTTTTCCGGGAGCGGCGCCGTGGAATCAACGCGCACACGCGGGTCGTCGAGCCGGATGCGCGCCCACCAGCCGCGGACCGGACCCTCCGGCACGGTGGTTTCAATTGATCCGAACGTGAGCGGGTCGCGCGCGGTCGCGGTCGAGACGACGAGGAAGAGCGCGAAACAAAGCGCCGCGCAACGGTAGCGGAATTCGTGAGAATTTCGCGGCCGACCAAACACGAGAGTCTCATACCAAGGAGCCTTAGAATTTGGACTTTGGCGCGGCAGCGCCGGTAGGGTCGGACCGCCGGGCCGACCGCGAACGTCATTTCGGCGCGCCCAGCGTTCGCGCCCTACCTCGCGCTGCTGCAATCCATGGTCCAATTGCTCCGGGAACTTGGCCTCACGGCTTCCGCTACGCCGGGACGCGAAAGCGCCGAAACCGTAGGGGCGCAGTCTTGCTGCGCCCGATTGGTCGCGTTCGCCAGCAGGGCGCAGCAAGTCTGCGCCCCTACACCGGAAGGCGGGGAAGTCAGTTCCGTTCATACTGCGTGAGGAGGACGGTGACGGCGTCGACTTCCTGCGACGCGCGCGTGCCGGCGGAGGCGACGTGGCGGTTGAGCATGACGCTGAACGCCGCGCGCTCGCCGGAGGTCGTGGTGAGGTAGCCGGAGAGCGTGGCGGCCCAGCGGAGTCCGCCGGTCTTGGCACGGACATTGTGCTCGGCCGGCGTGCCTTTGAAGCGTTTCGCCAAGGTTCCCTCGCCCGCCGTCGGCAGGGACGCGATAAAGGCGTCCGCCTCGCGATGTCCCGCCATGAAGGCGAGCAACCGCACGGTGGCGTCGGCGGTCACGAGGTTGTTGCGCGAGAGGCCCGAGCCTTCATCGATGATGAGTTCGTTCGGCGCGATGCCGATCCCGGCGGCGAAGCGCTTCAGGTCGGCCAGCGCGAGGTCGTCGCTGCGCTCATCGGCCGCGGTGGCGTCGGTGCGCTGGAGTTCACCCACGTGCGCGAAGACCAGGTCGGTCTCGAGATTCTGCGAGGGTTTCATGAAACCGGCGACGAGGTCGCGCAGCGGCGGCGACACGATCTCGCCGAGCGCGACGCCGGCGTCGACCGGCGGCTCGGGCCAGACCGTGCTGCGCGCGGAGCCGTCGACGCGGATGCCGGCGCGCTCGAGCGCGGCCTTGAGGCAGACGGCGAACCATTGCGCGGGACGCGGCACGGGGGCCTCGGTGATCTCGGGTTTCGCGCCGAGCGCGACGCCGCCGAAGATTTCCACCGTGCGCGTGCCGTAGATGCGACGCGTATCGACCGTGGACTTCGCGCCGGCCGGCAGCGTCTTTGTGCGGTTGACGAAGGTCAGGCCGGAGTGCGGTTCGAGGACTTCGAATGCGCAGGGTTCGCCGGGCTGCGCGCCCGGGGTGACGCGGATCTCGACGTAATTGTCCAGAAACGTGACGCCGGAAATCTCCGCGCCGAAGTCCTGTTGCATGTCATCGACCGTCCAACTCCCGCCGTCGGGCGAGGTGCGCAGCCAGGTGCCGTCGGCGACGATGTCGCCGCGGATGTGTTTCACGCCGGCGCGGCGAAGTGCGGCGACGAAGGGGTCGAACACCGACCAGAACTCCGGCTTTTTTTCGCGCGCGCCCCAGCTCGGATCGCCGCGGCCGGCGACGACGAGGTCGCCCGGGAGGGTGCCGTCGGGTTGGACGGCGGCGGTGGCGAGCAGCGGCGTGCGGATGCGATAGTCGCTGCCGAGTCGGGCGAGTGCGAGGGCACCGACGTAGAGCTTGGCGTTGGAAGCCGGGCTCATCCGCAGTTTCGGCTGGTGCTCGAAGAGCACGCGGCCGTCGTCGAGCGACACCATCTTCACCGCCCACATCGCGCCCTCGAACTTCGGCTGCGCGAGGAATTGGCCGAGGCGCTCCTCGAATGCGGCCGCGCGCAGCAAAGGAGTGCACAGCAGGACGACCAGCCAAAGCAGCAGACGAGGGTGAGCTGTCATCGCGCGGGGAATGAGGCACAGCGCCGTGCGCGACGCAACGCCCGAACCGCAGACCGACCCCGGCGCCTCCTGCCGCCTCCCGCCGCATCACCCGCCGGGCAGTAATAATCGCCCAAGCCAGTTTGTAGTCTATTAGACTACAAACACCCCCACGCGAGGCCGCGGGGAGCGGAGCGGCGGCGGGTGTTCGGGGGTATGCGGACGGCTTGCGCGGAAAACGGGGCTGCGCTGTGCTCGTCCGCGTGAGTTCCCCCACCCTGCTCCGCGACCTGTCGTTTTCACCGCTGGATATCCCGCTGTTCGTGCCGTTCGGCATCTCCGGTGGTGCGCAGCCGGAGGCGGCCAACGTGCTCGCGCGCGTCGAGCTCGCGGACGGCGCCGTCGGTTACGGCGAAGCGGCGCCGCTGCCACCCTACAACGGCGAGACGCAGGCCGACGCGCTGCGAGCGCTCGGCACGATGCGCGGTGCGGTGATCGGCCGCGATGCGGCGGATTGGTTGTCGCTGGCGGCGGTCGCGCGCGCGGCGGGCGGAGCCGAGGTCGGGTCGGCGCAATGCGCGTTCGAGATGGCGCTGCTCGACGCGCTGACGCGGCAACGCGGTCAGCCGCTCTGGAGGTTTTTCGGTGGAGCGAGCACAACGCTCGAGACGGACATGACGGTCACGACCGGAACGGCGGCGCAGGCGGCGGCGGATGCAAAGGCGATCCGCGCGCGCGGCATCCGGCAGATCAAGGTGAAGGTCGGCGGCCCGAAGGGTCCCGCCCACGACTTGGAGCGCATTACGGCGATCCTGGAGGCGGCGCCGGGTTCCCCGCTGATCCTCGATGGCAACGCCGGCGTGACGCGCGAGCACGCGCGGGAGCTCGTGCGCGGCTTGCGCGCAGCGAGGATTACGCCCGCGCTCTTGGAGCAGTGGCTGGCGAAGGATGATTTGGACGGCATGCGCGCGCTGCGCGAGGAAACCGGCTGGACGGTCGCGGCGGACGAGAGCGCCTGCTCGGGCGAGGATGTCGCGCGGATCGCGGACGCGCGCGCGGCGGACTGCGTGAACATCAAACTGATGAAGGCCGGCGTGACGGCGGCGCTCGGCATCGTGCGCGTCGCGCGCGAACGCGGCCTCGGGTTGATGATCGGCGGCAACGTGGAGTCGATCCTCGCGATGACGTTCTCGGCCTGTTTCGCGTGCGGGCACGGCGGGTTCCGCTTCGCGGACCTGGATACGCCGTGGTTCCTGGCGGAGAATCCGTTTGAGGGCGGCTACGAAGCCAAGGGCGGGATGCTGAGCGTCGCGCGCATCGCGGCGGGGCACGGCGTGGTGCCGAGGAGGTAGCGCAGGCCTCCGGCCTGCATCAGCCACGGAGCGGGCGAGACGCCTGCGCTACGCCGGTGGCGTAGTTTCACGCACCAAATGAGGCTCGCGCGTTTCTTGGATTTGGAAATCCTCGCCCGCATGATTCGACTCGGCGTTTTGGTGATCGCGGCGTGGGCCGCGGTCGTGGCCTCAGCGGCGGACTACGACGTGATCATCGCGGGCGGGAGCGTGGTCGATGGCACCGGCAAGCCGGCGTTCGCGGCGGATGTGGCGGTCAAGGGCGGCAAGATTGCCCGGATCGGCGATCTCGCGGCGGCGGCGGCGACGACGCGCATCGATGCGACGGGACTCGTGGTGGCGCCGGGCTTTGTCGATGTGCACACGCACTCCGACGACATCGTGGAGAAGCTGCCTCTGTCGGAGCATTTTTTGCGCATGGGCGTGACGAGCATTGTCGTGGGGAATTGCGGCGGCTCGAAGCTCGATATCGGAAAGTTTTTCGGGGAGATCGAGGCGAAGGGCGTCTCGCCGAACGTCGCGACGCTGATTGGACACAACACGGTGCGCGAGGCGGCCATGAAGGGCATCTTCGACCGCGCGCCGACCGAAGGGGAGTTGGCGGAGATGAAGCGGCTGGTCGATCAGGCGATGAAGGACGGCGCGGTCGGGCTCTCGACGGGTTTGATTTATTTGCCCGGCACGTTCGCCAAGACGGAGGAGATCATCGAGCTGGCCAAGGTGATTTCGCCCTACGGTGGCATCTACGCGAGCCATATGCGCAACGAGGCCGGCAAGATTCTCGACTCGATCAATGAGCTGCTGCGTATCGCGCGCGAGGCGAACGTCCGCGCCGAGGTTTCGCACCTCAAGCTGTCGGGGGAGAACGCGTGGGGCCGCACGAAGGAAGTGCTCGCGCTGCTTGACCGCGCGCGCGCCGAGGGCGTGCGCGTGGCGCAGGACCAGTATGCCTACACGGCTTCGAGCACGAAGCTGCGGCAGCTGATTCCCGACGAGGCGTTCGACGGCGGCACGAAGACTTTTGACGCGATCCTAGCCGATCCGGCGCGGAAGGCGGACCTCGTGGCGAAGATGAAGAAGATCATCCTCGGTCGCGGCCGGATGGATTACGCCTATGCCGTCGTGGCGTCGTATCGCGGCGATGGCACGCTCAACGGCATGAACATCGTCGAGGCGGCGAAGAAGCTGCGCGGCTCGGATTCACTCGATGACCAAATCGAAGTGATCCTTGAGATCGAACGGCGCGGCGGCGCGCAGGGCGTGTTCCACGGCATGAGCGAGGACGATCTGCGGGCATTCATGCAGCATCCGCTGACGATGATCGCGTCGGACAGCGGCGAGCGCGTGTTCGGCGAGGGTGTCCCCCACCCGCGCGGCTACGGCAACAACGCGCGCGTGCTCGGACGCTACGTGCGCGAGCTGAAGCTGCTCACGCTCGAGGACGCAGTGCGGAAGATGACGAGTCTGCCGGCGGGGCAGTTTCAGTTGCGCGGTCGCGGCGTGCTGTGCGAGGGCGCGGCGGCGGATGTGGTGATTTTCGACCCCGAAAAGGTCGGCGACCCGGCGAACTACCAGGACCCGCACCATTACGCCGTGGGCTTCCGGGACGTGCTCGTGAACGGCGTGCCGGTGATCCGCGACGGCGCGATGACGGGCGCAAAGCCGGGGAAGGCGTTGCGGCAGGTGAAGGCGGAGTGAGGCGGTGGGCGCTGGTTTGCGTGCCGTGCTCGCGGAGTTCGCGGCGCGGCGGTAGCCGCGCCCTCCAGGCTGGGGAGAGAGAAGAAGCGCGGCGTTGGGGCCGCGCTTGGGGGAAGAGGCCGGCTGGAAGCCGGCGCTACTCAGCGCTTGCGGCGCTTGAGGGCGAGCTGGACGCCGGCGTAGCGGACGAGGCCTTGCAGGTGCTCGAGCTCCTGCGGGTCCATCGTCTTGGCGGTGGCGAGCTCGTGCTCGGCGCGTTTCATCGCGGCCTCGACGGCGTTCTCGTCGATCTTCTCCTCGGTGATGGCGTTCTCGGCGAGGACGCGGACGGTGTCGCCTTCGATCTCGGCGAAGCCGCCGCTGACGGCGAGGAATCGCGTCTCCGCGCCCTTGGCCACGCGCAATTCGCCGTGGGCGACCTGAGTGAGCAGCGGGATGTGGCCGGGGAGGATGCCGATCTCGCCCTCCACCGTCGGGATGACGACGGAGTCGATGGTGTCGGAATAGACCTTCGCTTCCGGGGTGACGATTTCGAGTGTGAGAGACATCGGAGGAGGAACTCAGAATCCAGAATTCAGAATCCAGGAGAGCGCGGGGCGCGGGCTGGGTTTCTTGTTCTGGATTCCTCGGATTCTGGATTCTTGGCTGCGCCTTACTTCTTGCCGGCGGCGGCGAGGACTTCGTCGATGCCGCCCTTCATGTAGAAGTCGGTCTCGGCGACGTCGTCGAGCTGGCCGTCGAGGATCATCTTGAAGCCGCGGATGGTCTCCTTGACCGAGACGTATTTGCCGGGCGAACCGGTGAACACCTCGGCGACGGCGAAGGGCTGCGAGAGGAAGCGCTGGATCTTGCGGGCGCGGTAGACCGTCTGCTTGTCCTCGGGCGAGAGTTCGTCGAGGCCGAGAATGGCGATGATGTCCTGCAGGTCCTTGTAGCGTTGGAGGACGCGCTGGACGTTGCGGGCGACCTGGTAGTGCTCCTCGCCGACGACGTCGGCCTGGAGGGCCTTCGAGGTGGAGGCGAGCGGATCGACGGCGGGATAAATGCCGAGTTCGGCGATGGCGCGCTCGAGCACGATGGTCGAGTCGAGGTGCGCGAACGTGTTGGCGGGGGCCGGGTCGGTGAGGTCGTCCGCGGGCACGTAGACGGCTTGGAACGACGTGATGGAGCCCTTTTTCGTCGAGGTGATGCGCTCCTGGAGGAGGCCCATCTCGTTGGCGAGGGTCGGCTGGTAACCGACGGCGGACGGCGAGCGGCCGAGGAGCGCGGACACCTCGGAGCCGGCCTGCGAGAAGCGGAAGATGTTGTCGACGAAGAGCAGCACGTCCTGGTTCTTCTCGTCGCGGAAATACTCGGCCATCGCGAGGGCCGAGAGCGCGACGCGCATGCGGGCGCCCGGGGGCTCGTTCATCTGGCCGTAGACCAGCGCGACCTTGGACTTGGAAATGTCGTCCTGCCTGATGACGCCGGCCTCGGACATTTCGTGGTAGAGGTCGTTGCCTTCGCGGGAGCGCTCACCGACGCCGGCGAACACGGAGTAACCGCCGTGCGCCTTCGCGATGTTGTTAATGAGCTCCATGATCACGACGGTCTTGCCGACGCCGGCGCCGCCGAACGCGCCGACCTTGCCGCCCTTGGTGAAGGGGGCGATGAGGTCGATGACCTTGATGCCGGTCTCGAGGATCGTCGCCTTGACGTCCTGGTCGACCAGCTTGGGGGCCTCGCGGTGGATGGGATACCTCTTGGTGAAGGGGACGGCGCCGCGCTCGTCGACCGGGTCGCCGGTGACGTTGAAGATGCGGCCGAGCACGCCGTCGCCGACGGGCACGGAAATCGGCGCGCCGGAGTCGATGACCGCCATGCCGCGCACGAGGCCCTCGGAGGACGACATCGCGATCGTGCGCACCAAGCCTTCGCCGAGGTGCTGCTGGACCTCGAGGGTGAGGTGCTGGTTCACGCCGGCGGCGGTGAAGTCGACCGTGAGCGCCTGATAGATGGGCGGCACGGTGTTCTCGGCGAACTGCACGTCGACGACGGCGCCGATGACTTGGACGATTTTGCCAGTGTTCATAGAGGGCTGAATGACTGAAGGGCTAAAAGGCTGAAGCTAGGCCGCGGTTATTTGAGAAGGGTTACGAAAATGGCGATCAGCTCGCTGGCCTCCTGCTTGAGTGCGGAGACCTGCGCGGGGCGGAAGTATTTTTCGAGTTCGAGGAGTTCGATCCAGTAAACGGTCTCGTCGGCTTCGCGGAGGCAATCGCCGAGACGCGAGCGGTATTCCGCTTTGGAACGACCGCGCTGCGCCTCGCGGTAATTGGCGCCAACCGAACTTCCGGAGCGCAGCATTTGAACGCCCCATTCCTGCGCGACGCGATCACGAGTCGGGAGCGCGTGGAATGCCCGCGCGACGCGGCGCGCGAATTCGCGCGTGCGTTCCCGCAGATTTCCGTGCTCGTGAAACATGACATCGTGGAGAGGGTGCTTGGTTCAGCCGTTCAGTTGTTCAGTCCTTCAGCTCCTATTGCGAAGCAAAGGATGCCGCGGCGATTTCGAGGATTTCCTGCGTGATCGCGGCCTGGCGGGCCTTGTTGTATTCGAGGGTGAGGTCGCCGAGGAGCTTGGTGGCGTTGTCCTTGGCGGTCTTCATCGCGACCATGCGCGAGGAATGCTCGGAA
>PNKG01000097.1 GCA_013822585.1 Opitutus sp.
AAGACGACATCTACGGCGACACGCATTTCGGCGACGTCCGCCCGAAGCCGCTCAAGGCCTGGGACCGCGACGGCCGCGTGATGCTCTGCTCCTCGTTCGGCAAGACGCTCGCGCCCGGCTTCCACGTCGGCTGGACCGCGCCGAGGCGCTATCTCGAGCGCATCCGCCGCCTGAAGTTCATCAACACGATGGGCACGCCGCGTATTCTCCAAAAGACCATCGCGGAGTTTCTGCGCGACGGCGGCTACGACCACCACCTGCGCTCGCTGCGCCGCGCCTATCGCGAGCACTTGCACTCGTTCCTGCAAGGCATGCAGCGCCACTTCCCCGAGGGCACGCGCTACTCGCGTCCGCAAGGCGGCAACTACATCTGGGTCGAGTTCCCGGTGAAGGTCGACACGCTGCGCCTCCGCCGCGACGCGCTGAAGCACAAGATCAACACCGCTCCCGGCTCGCTCTTCTCCGCCGTGAAAGGCCGCTACAACAACTGCCTCCGCATGAGCTGCAGCCAGCCGTGGTCCGACGAAATGGACGCCGCGCTCAAAACGCTCGGCGACCTCGTGAAGCAGCAGCTCTGAGGCGCCGCGATTCCCACGCCCGCTTTTCGGAGTGTGGGAGGGGCTTTATGCCCCGACAAAAAATCCGCGAACCCACCGTCGGGGCATAAAGCCCCTCCCATCCTCGATCCAATCCTCCTTTCTCTGCTCTCCGTTCTCCGTCCTCCATCGCTCTCCGCTTCAGCCCTTCAGCCTTCAGTCCTTCAGCCTTTTTCTCCACCATGTCCGCTCCGTCCCACGCTCCCCGCAGCCAGCTCATCGCCGCCTTCGCCGCGGTCTACCTCGTCTGGGGTTCGACCTACCTCGCGATCCGCGTCGCGGTGGAGACGATCCCGCCGTTCTTCATGGCCGCGACCCGCTTCGCCGTCTCCGGCGCGCTGCTCTACGGGTTCCTCTGGCTGACCAAGAACATCCGGCCGACGGCCAAGCAATGGCGCGACAACACCATTGTCGGTGGCTTCCTCATGCTCGGCGGCAACGGCCTCGTCTGCTGGGCCGAGCAGACCGTGCCCTCCGGCATCGCCACGCTGCTCGTCTCTGCCGGCCCATTCGCCGTCGTGCTGCTCGACTGGGCCATCCACGCCGCCGACCCGCAGAAGAAGCGCGGCTCGCGCCCCACTCTGCCCGTGTGGGCCGGACTCGCGCTCGGGTTCACCGGCCTCGCCTTGCTCGTGGGACCGGACATCGCCCGCGGCACCGGCGGCCTGAATTTCCTCAACGTCGGCGCCCTGATCGCCGCCACCTGGCTCTGGAGCGCCGGCTCGCTCTACGGCCGCTACGCCTCCGAACCCGCCGAGCCGTTCACCGCCTCCGCGATCCAGATGGTGGCCGGCAGCGGCTGGCTTTTTCTCGCCAGCCTGCTCGCCGGCGAACCCGCCACTCTGACGCTTGCGGCGTTCACCCCCAAGGCCGTCGGTGCCTGGCTCTACCTCACCATGATCGGCTCGCTCGTGGGCTTCACGGCGTTCGTGTGGCTGATGAAGCACAGCACGCCGGCCAAGGTCTACACCTACACCTACGTGAACCCCATCGTCGCCGTCTTTCTCGGCTGGCTCATCCTGCACGAGACGGTGAACTCCCGCACCTTCGTCGCTTCGGCGGTCATCATCGCCGGCGTCGCCATCATCACCATTTCCAAGACCCTCAAACCCGCCGCCGCCCCCGCAAAGTCCTGACCCGCCTGCTTCTCCCGTGATGAAGCCCCGCCAACCGGCTTGCGCGGGTGGAGCGCGCCGAGTCCAGTCCGCTCCCCCATCGACCGCCTGGGCATCACGCGAGACTCAACCGCAGGATTGCGCGAACGCGATTAACCCGCAACCTGACCGCGTCATGCCGAGCGACGCCACGCAACTCGCCCGCGCGCTGCACGCGCACCGCAACGCCTTCAAGGCCTTCCTCGCCGCCCGCGTCGGCAGCGAAGCCGAGGCGGAGGATATCCTGCAAAACGGCCTCGTGAAGGCGCTGCGCCACGGCGCCGACGTGCGCGACGGCGAAAAAGCCGTCGCCTGGTTCTACCAGCTCCTGCGCAACAGCCTCGTCGACTACTATCGCTCCAAGGGCGCCGCCCAGCGCCGCGACGACACCCTCGGCACGCTGGTGGCCGCCCTCGAAGAGGACATGGTGACCGCCCAGACGTTCGAGGCGAAGATCTGCGCCTGCCTGGGCGGCGTGGTCGACACGCTGAAACCGCCACAGGCCGAGCTGCTCCGCCGCGTCGACCTGAACGGCGAGTCCGTGCAGGACGCCGCGCGCGCGCTCGGCCTCTCGGCCAACCACGCCAGCGTCACTCTCCACCGCGCACGCAAGGACTTGAAGGCGAAACTGGAGGCCTTCTGCGGCGACTGCGCCGAGGGCGCCTGCCTCGACTGCGACTGCGCCGGCTAGCCCGTCGCCCGCCGTGCCGCCCCCGGCTGCGCCGCCGACCCAGTTGTCACCTATTAGGTGACATTTCCGCCGCCGCTCCGCTCTGCACGGAGAAGCGGCGTGGATACCGTTTGTCACCTATTGGGTGACAAACCGCAGGAGCCGGACAATTCGCCGCGAGCGCGCGCTGTAAGATTCCGCCGCCGGCTCCGTCTCCGGGATGAAACCCTTCATCCCATGCCGAAATCCACTGCCCCCGTTCGTTCATCCCGCCAACCTGCCGCCGCCCTGACGGCATCCCACCTGATCGGCTACCCGCGCCATTCACTGCTCCTGCGCGCCCTCCTGCCCATCGCGCTCGCGTTCCTGCTTTTCCTCTCCTACGGTCCTTGACGCCCCGGGGTTCCGCCGCACCGCGCACGGCCGAGCCCCGAACAGATCCGCTGCCATGCCCTCCCACTCCCATTGCGCCGCGCCGGAAGCCTCCGGCCACTCCGGCTCTCCCCACCTCCACGCGGCTTCGCCGGCTCACGGCGGCTTGCCGCCGCCCGACCAGCCCGTGCACATGGGTCTGCCGCACGAACACCACCTGCGGCCGAAGCTCTACGTCGCCACCGTGCTCACCCTGCCGGTGCTCGTCCTCTCGATGTGGCCGATGTTCTCGCACGGACTCCACGACCACCTCACGGGGCTCCAATCCGCCTGGATCCAACTCGTGCTCACCACGCCCGTGTTTTTCTGGAGCGGCGGGCCCTTCATCCGCCGCTGGGCGAAATCCATCCGCGAGCGTGACCCGAACATGTTCACGCTGACCGTCACCGGCACGGGCGCGGCCTATTTCTTCAGCGTGGGCGTCGTGCTGGCCTGGGATCGCCTGCCTCCGCAGCTCTCCTCGCAACACGGCCCGTCCCTCTATTTCGAGGGCACGGCCTTCATCACGACCATCGTGCTGCTCGGCCAGATCCTCGAGCAGCGCGCCACCGCGCGCACCGAGGCCGCCATCCGCGCCTTGATGGACTTGGCGCCGAAGACCGCCCACCGCGTCGCGGCCGACGGCGCCGAAGCCGACGTGCCGGTGGAGTCCGTGCAACCCGGCGACCTGCTGCGCGTCCGCCCCGGCGAAAACCTGCCTGTCGACGGCGTGCTGGCCGCCG
This sequence comes from Opitutus sp., assembly GCA_013822585.1. Lineage (GTDB taxonomy): Bacteria > Verrucomicrobiota > Verrucomicrobiia > Opitutales > Opitutaceae > Didemnitutus. Next base: position 3,575 of record PNKG01000097.1, read on the forward strand.
GCGGCGCCGAAGTGGACGAGTCCATGCTCACCGGCGAACCGCTCCCGGTCGCCAAGCGTCCGGGCGACAAGGTCAGCGCCGGCACGCTCAACACCACCGGCTCCTTCGTCTATCGCGCCGAACGCGTCGGCGCCGACACCCTGCTGGCCCAGATCGTGAAACTCGTCGAGACCGCCATCGAGAGCGAACCGCCCATCGCGCGCCTCGCCGACCTCGTGTCGAAAGGGTTCTTCCCGGTCGTCATCGCCATCGCGACCACCTCCTTTTTCGCCTGGGGACTGCTCGCCGGCGAACGCGGCTGGTTGTTCGGCCTGATCAACGCCGTCTCCGTCCTGATCATCGCCTGCCCCTGCGCGCTCGGCCTCGCCACGCCGGTCTCGATCGTCACCGGCGTCGGCCGCGGCGCGCAGGCCGGCGTGCTCGTCAAGGACGCCGCCGCGCTCGAAGCGCTCACCGGCGCGCGCACCCTCCTCATCGACAAGACCGGCACGCTCACCGAGGGCCGGCCCGAAGTCGTCGCGCTCCAGCCGGCCGACGGTTTCACCGGAGAAGAACTCCTCGCGCTCGCCGCCGCTGCCGAGGCGCCGAGCGAGCACCCGCTGGCCCGCGCGCTCGTCGCCGCCGCTCAGGCCCGCGGCCTCGCGCTCGCCCCCGCCGAAGACTTCCGCGCCGAGGCCGGGATCGGTGTTTTCGCCACGGTCGGCGGAAAGAGCATCCATGCCGGGCGCGCCCACGCCGCCACGACCATCACCGCACACCCGGCCGCGACGCTCGTCTCCGTCACCGTTGACGACCGCCCCGCCGGCCTCATCGCCCTCGCGGACCGCGTGAAAGCCACCACCCCCGCCGCCATCGCGGAGCTGCACCGGCTCGGCCTCGGCATCTTCATGATCACCGGCGACCGCACCGCCACCGCCGAGGCGCTCGCCCGCGAGTTGGGGCTCGACGGTTTCCATGCCGAAGTCACGCCCGCGCGCAAGCAGGAGCTTGTGCGCGAACACCAGGCGCGCGGCGAGCGTGTCGTGTTCGCCGGCGACGGCCTCAACGACGCCCCCGCCCTCGCCGCCGCGGACGTCGGCATCGCCATGGGCACCGGCACCGACGTCGCCATGCACAGCGCCGGCCTCATCCTCGTGAAGGGCGACTTGCAGGCGCTGGTCCGCGCCGTGCACCTCAGCCGCGCGACGCTCCGCAACATCAAGCAGAACCTCTTCTGGGCCTTCTTCTACAACGGCCTCGGCCTGCCCCTCGCCGCCGGCGCCTTTTTCCCGCTCTTCGGCTGGTCGCTCAACCCGATGTTCGCCGGCGCCGCGATGAGCCTCAGCTCGATCACCGTCGTCTCGAACGCCCTCCGCCTCCGCCGCGCCCGGCTCTGAGTCCCCGCTGGCAATCGCTGGGAACTCGGCTACATTTGCCGCGTCCCACCACGCATCATGCACCGCCGACTTTGCCCCGCCTTGCTCGCCCTCGCCTCCCTGTTCTGGGTCGCCGGCTGCGAGACCGTCGACTCCCGCATCAAGCAGCACTCCGATCTCTTCGCCAAGCTCGACTCCGCCGCGCAGGAGAAAATCCGGCAGGGCATCATCGACCTCGGTTACACCGAGGACATGGTCTACCTCGCCCTCGGCGCCCCCGACCAGAAGCGCGAGGTGCGCAGCGCCGCCGGCCTTTCGACCGTCTGGATCTACTTCACCTACTACCAACGCTATGACGGCACGCGCTTCGTCGGCTACCGCCGCCGCGTCTACTTCGACTCCTACCTCCACAGCTACCGCTTCTACCACCATCCTGTCTACGCCGACGCCTACTTCTACCCCCACGCCTACCCCCACGCCTACCCCTACGCCTATCCCTACGCCTACCCCTACGCTTACCCCACGGCGCCCGAGGAACGCATCCGCGTCGTCTTCGAGAACGGCAAGGTGTCGGTCATCGAACAGACCAAGAACTGACCCGCGGCGGGCTATGCCGCAGGCAGGCGCGGGGCTCCGCCGCCCTGGCCGGACTCAGGGCGAAGGCTTGGCCGGACTGTTCTGCGCGGCCCACGCGGAGTAGTCGGCCCGGGACATGAATTTCAGCGACGCGCTGTTGATGCAGTAGCGCTGGCCGGTCGGACGCGGACCGTCGTCGAAGACATGTCCGAGATGGCTGCCGCACACGGCGCAATGCACTTCGGTGCGCACCAGGCCCCAGCTGGAGTCGGTCTCCTCACCGATGAACACCTTCTCAAGCGGCTGCCAGTAGCTCGGCCAGCCGGTGCCGGAATCGAACTTGTGCCGCGAGTCGAAAAGCGGCGTGTCGCAGCCGACGCAGAAATAGACGCCGTCGGCGTGGTGGTCCCAGTAGGCGTTGCGGAACGGCGCCTCCGTGCCCTGCTGGCGCGCGACGTGGTATTGCCCGGGCGTCAGCCGTGCGCGCCATTCGGCGTCGGTGCGCTGCACCCTGGCCTTGCTCATGTCGATGACGACCTTCGACGGCAGGCCGCAGGCGGACTTCGAGTCGCCGGGCGGACAGTAGGCGGCCTCGGTGGCGGGAGCGGCGGCAGCGGCGGAATTGGCGGAGGAGGATTTCATGACGGGCGGATTCGGGGCGGTGAACGGGACGGCCGTCGCGGCGGCGACGGAGAAAAACAGCGGCAGGGCCCACTTTTTCATCGGCGAGGGAGGTTAGGCGGAGTTGTCGGTCAGGCAAACGCGGCGGACGCGCGCCAGTCGTGGGAGCGCCGGCCGGCGGAATTATTCCACGCGGGAGCGCACCTTGCCGTCGGCGAACTCGGTCGAGAGCGCCTGGCCGGGTTTGAGGCCCTTGGCGCGGGCCACGGGCCGGCCCTGCTCGTCGCGCACGAGCGCGAAACCGCGCTTCAGGACCGACTGCGGGCTGGCCGACCCGAGCCGCTTCCAGAGCGCGAGCAGGCGGTGCGACTCGAGCTGCACGCGCCGCTCGGGCGAGGCCGCCGCCAGCCGCGCGCGCGCCGCGGTCAACCGCTCGCGGCGCTCCTGCGCGCCGTGGCGGAGCGCGGCGCCGAGGCGGTTGGCGAGATCGTCGACGCGCAGCTGGTGCTGCTCGATGGCGGTGGCGGGCGTGAGCAGGCGCAGGCGGCTGCGGGCGTGGTCCAGCCGCTGGCGCGCGCGTTCGAGCCGCGACGCCGCGATGTCCTCGATGGCCGAGCCGGCGTTGAGCACGCGCTCCACGCAGTCGAGGTGGCGGCTGGAAATGAGTTCGGCCGCGGCGCTCGGCGTCTCGGCGCGGATGTCGGCGGCGAAGTCGCAGAGCGTGAAATCGATTTCGTGTCCCACCGCCGAGATGATCGGCACCGGGCACGACGCGACCGCACGCACGAGCGGCTCCTCGTTGAAGGCCCAGAGGTCCTCGATGCTGCCGCCACCGCGGCCGATCACGAGGAGGTCGAAGAGGCCGAGCGCCTCGGCGGCGCGGAGCTGCTCCGCCATCCCGGACGCGGCGCCCGCGCCCTGGACCCTGGCCGGCAGCACGACGAGCCGGCCCCGCCAGTCGCGCCGGCGGAGGATGCGGATGAAGTCCTGCACGGCCGCGCCGGTCGGCGACGTGATGAAGCCCACGCAGGCCGCCGCGAGCGGCAGCGGACGTTTTTTCTCCGCGGCGAAGAGCCCCTCGGCGGCGAGCCGGTGCTTCAGCTCCTCGAACTGCTGCTGCAGGCGGCCGGGACCGTGGTCGACCACGGCGCGGACGATGAGCTGGTATTGGCCGCGCGCCTCGTAGACGTCGATCTCGCCGTGGACGAGCACCTGCAGGCCGTCCTTGAGCGCCACGCTCTGACGCGCCGCGTCGCCGCGGAAGAGCACGCAGCCGAGCTGCGCGCCGGCGTCCTTCAGCGAGAAGTAGACGTGGCCGCTGGCCTGCGCCCGGAGGTTGGAGACCTCGCCGCGCACCCAACCGGCGGGCAGCCCCCCTTTGAGCAGCTCGCGCACCCGGCGCGTGAACTCCGTGACCGTCTGCGCGCGGCCCGCCTCGTCGCCCAGCGGGAGTCCGTCCTTCTTCACGCCGCCTTTTTCCGCCGCTCGTAGCGCCTGCGCACGAGATGCAGCACGGTCATCAGCGCGATCACCGCGCAGAGGGAAAGGAGCGCGACCTTGCCCTTGCCGTGCAGGAGGGCGTCGCCGAAGAGCAGGAACGCGGTGTTCAGCGGCCAGGCGATGATCGCCGACACGGCGAAGTAGCGGCCGAACGGCGCCTCGGCGAGGCCGGCGAGATAGTTCTGCATGAAGAAGGGCACGCCGGGCGTCACGCGCAGCAGGATGACCAGATCGGTCGCGTCGCCGGAGTCGACCTCGGGCAGTTTGTAGCCGAGCCGGCTGACCACGGCCTGCAGCAGCGGGCGCAGGCCGCGACGGGCCAGGGCGTAAGCGAGGCAGAAGTTCACGGTCATGGCTGCGAGCGAGAGCGCCACGACTCCGGCGGTCCCGAACCGCGGGCCGTAAAGCGCCACGGCCGGCAGCGAGAAAGCCAGCATCGGCACGGCCGCGAGCGGCAGCAACGCCATGCCCAGGAAGAACGCCAGGGGGCCGGCGGCGCGGAGGACTTCCAAACCGGAATCCACCAGCCCCTTGAGGTCCACGCCCCGCGCCACCAGCACGGCGGCGGCGATCAGGGCCGCGCCGAGGGCTCCGAGTTTCCAGAGCAGGGCGCGGGCATTGCGCGGGGGCGTTGCGGACATCGCCGCACGATGCGCGGCGGGCTTCCTCCGCGTCAAGGCCGGAGCCGCCGCACTTCTTTGCTCTTCCCTCGCGCGGAGCCTCCTCTAGCTTGCGGACCGGCCTGCATGAAGCTTTCCATCGTCATCCCCTGCTACAACGAGCGTCACACCATCCGGTCCCTCGTCGAGGCTGTGCGCGCCGCGCCCGTGCGGGACAAGGAGATCATCATCGTCGACGACTGCTCGACCGACGGCACGCGCGAGATCCTGAAGAACGAGATCCAGCCGCTCGTCGGCCGGATCATCTACCACCCGGTCAACTGCGGCAAGGGCGCGGCGCTGCGCACGGGCTTCGCCGCCGCGACGGGCGACGCGGTGATCGTGCAGGATGCCGACCTCGAATACGACCCGCAGGAATACCCGAAGCTGCTCAAGCCGATCGCCGAGGGGAAGGCCGACGTCGTCTTCGGCTCGCGCTTCATGGGCGGCGAGCCGCACCGCGTCGTCTATTTCTGGCACATGATCGGCAACCGCTTCCTCACGCTGCTCTCGAACATGTTCACGAACATCAACCTCACGGACATGGAGACGTGCTACAAGGTCTTCCGCC
>PNKG01000098.1 GCA_013822585.1 Opitutus sp.
GGTGCGATTCCACGGCAAGAACATCGCCGATGTGCTCGACCTCACGGTGCGCGAGGCGATGGAGTTGTTCCGCGCCATCCCGCGCATCATGGAGAAACTGGCCACGCTCGAGGCGGTCGGGCTGGGCTACCTCTCGCTCGGCCAGTCGGCCACGACGCTCAGCGGCGGCGAGGCCCAGCGCCTCAAGTTGTCCCTCGAACTCAGCAAACGCGAGCAGGGCCGCACCCTCTACATCCTCGACGAGCCGACGACCGGCCTGCATTGGACCGACATCCAGCGGTTGATGGAGTTGCTCTTCAAGCTCCGCGATGCGGGCAACACGATCGTCGTGATCGAGCACAACCTCGACGTCATCAACCTTGCGGACTGGATCATCGACCTCGGGCCGGGCGGCGGTCCGGAGGGTGGCGCCATCGTCTACGCCGGGCCGCGCCAAGGCATCGAGAAAGCCTCCAACTCTCCGACCGGCGCGGCCTTGGCCGCTTGGCGGCGCGACTGACCCGGGGGACTCCGGTGGGCTGGCGACGGTCGGCGCGGCGTTTCCTGCAACTTGGCGGAGAAGGCGGGTGTTGTGGGAACATCCGGCCACCAACCTCCAACCTCACGCCACCTCCTCCCATGAAGCACCTCCTCCGCCATACCCTTGCCGCCGCGACCGTCTCGCTGGCGCTCGCCACCGCCTCGTTCGCCGCCGAAGAGGAAACCGGCTTCGTCGATATCGGCGAGCTGATCCCTTCCGCCAAGGGCCAGTTCGTCGAAGTCAATCTCTCGCCGGCGCTCCTGAAATTTGCCGCCCGTATCGCCAAAGCCCATGAGCCCGACGCCGCCGACATCGTGGGCGACATCCAGCGCATCCGCGTCAACGTCGTCGGTCTCGACGAGGCCAACCGCGAGGCCAACGTCGAGAAGATCGAGGCCGTCCGCTCCAGACTCGAAAAGGCCGGCTGGCACCGCATGGTCACCGTCCGCGAGCACCACAAGGGCGACGATGTCGCCGTCTTCGCCAAGATGCAGGGCGAGGACGCCATCGAAGGCCTCGTTGTCACCGTCATCTCCCACAAGGGCGAAGCCGTCTTCGTGAACATCGTCGGCAGCATCAAGGCCGACAAGATCGCCGCCCTGGCCGAGAAATACGACATCGAGCCGCTGCGCCGCGTGAAGATCAAGGTGAAGGCCTGAGCACCATCGCCGCAGAACCCCGCCGCGATTCCCCGCCATGAACCCGACGACTCCGTCCACTCCCGCCGCGCCCCGCCGCCGCTACGTCTGGCTCTGGGTGCTCGGCGCCTGCCTGACCCCGTTCGTCCTGCTGGGCCTCGCGGTGGCGAGCTACATGACTCTCGACCGCGATGCCGCCGCCCTGCGCCGCAACGTGATGTCCGCCACCCACGCCGACTGGAACACCAAGGTTCAGGTCAGCATCGGCGGCGCCACCCTCGGCGCGGTGCGCACGGGCCTGTGGTTCGTCGACAACGCGGAGATCGCCAATGCGCGCCTCGCGCTCAAGGCCGTGAAGCACGCCAGCGTGGGCGTCTACGAGCTTGCCTCCAGCAGTCTCGATGTCTCCCGCGAGCAGCTGTTCCGCGACACCGACCGGGCCATGGGCAAGCGCGGCTGGACCCGCCTGGTGGGCGTGTCGCAGGACAAAGAGGCTGTGCTGGTCTACGTCTCGGACGACATCGGCGAGGGCGACCCGATCGAACTCTGCGTGGCGGTGGTCAACAACCGCGAGATGGTCGTGGTTTCGACCAGCGTCGACGGCGATTCGCTCAACGAGCTGATCGAACGCCACGCCGGCGACGAGTTTTGCCGGACTTTCAAGAAACACGTGCGGCTCTGAACCGCGCCAATCCGCTCCGGTCCGACAGGGCGCGACCTCGGTCGCGCCTTTTTCGCCGCATGGTTGCAGTTTTGCCCGCTCCGCCAAAGCTTCGCGCCGTGTCGAGCACGCTGTCCAGTCTCCCTCCAAAGCCGACCCTGCCGACCATCGTGCACCTGGACGCGGATGCGTTCTTCGTCTCCTGCGAACTCTCGCTCAAGCCCGAGCTGCGCGGCCGGAAGACCGCCGTCGGCGGGCGCGAGCGCGGCATCATCTCGTCCGCCAGCTACGAGGCGCGAGCCTGCGGCGTCTACACGCCGATGCCGACCAAGCTCGCGTTGCGCGTCTGCCCCGACCTGATCCTGCTGCCGCACACCTCGGGCCTCTACGGCAAGATGTCGCGCCGGATGTTCGACCTCTGCGAGACGCTCACTCCGCTCGTGCAACGGAATTCCATCGACGAAGGCTACCTCGATCTCGGCATGTGCGGTTTCAAGACTGCCGCGGAAATCGAGTCCCGTGTGCGGGCCTTGCAGCAGCGCATCTGGGACGAGCTGGAGGTGCCGACCTCCTTCGGCATCGCGACCAACAAATTGGTTGCCGCCATCGCCAGCAAGGCCCGCAAACCCCGCGGATTCACCGTCGTGCCGCCCGGCGAGGAGGCGGCCTTCCTCGCGCCGCTGCCCCTCGGCGTGCTGCCGGGCATCGGCAAGAAGACCGAGGGGAAACTCAAGGCCGCGGGCCTCGAATTCGTGCGCGACATCCTGCGGCTCGGCGAAAGGGAGCTGGAGCAGCACTTCGGGAGTTTCGCCGCCGAGGCGGTGCGCATGGCGCGCGGGGAGGACGACCGCGTCGTGCACGTTGACCACGAGGACGCCAAGTCCTACTCGCAGCAGGAGACCTTCGGGCACGACATCGGCGATTTCGCCGAGATCGAGCGCATCGCCAAGCGCATGATCGACGACCTCATGCCCTCCATCCGCGCCGATGGAAAACGGGCCAGGACCCTGACCGTGAAGGTGCGTTATCCCGGCATGGAAGACAGCGCGAGCGGACGCAGCCTGCCGGAGGCGACCGATCTCGAGGCGCCGTTTTATCCTCTCGTCGCGCCTTTGCTGAAGGCCGCCTGGACGAAGCGCCGGCCACTGCGGTTGGTCGCGGTGCGCTTTTCGGGCATCGAGGAGCCGGCGACTCAGTTGGAGATGTTCGGCCAGACCGAGGAGAAGAAGCGCCGCCTCGCTGCCGTGCTCGACAAGCTCAACACGGGCAAGTCGCCCACCGTGAAGCGCGGCCACCAGCTGGGCGGCGAGCAGCGCTAGAGCGGATTTCCGCCAGCCGTAGTGGAGGGCGCGGCTACCGTCGCGCCGTCAATGCGCGAAGCCGTCGTGACATTCGCGGCGCGGCCGTAGCCGCGCCTTCCAAGAGTGTTTCCGCGAAGCCCCACTTTCGGTTTGAAACCGCGTCGCCGCACGCAATGGCTGGAGGCGTCGTGCCATGCCCATCCACGAGTATTACAGTCCCGACACGAACCGGATCTACTCGTTCTTCGCGAAGACCCTCGCGCAGGGGAAACTCACGCCGCGCTGCCCCGACCATCCGGAGGCGCGCATGGTGAAGCTCGTTTCATCCTTCGCCATCGGCAGCGGCGCGCAGGCGGAAACGAGCGACGCCGCTTCGGCTCCCGCGTCCGGCGCCGCCGATTCCGCTGAGAACGCGCGGATGGAAGCCGCGATGAACGCGGTGGAGCGCGAGTTTTCCCGCGTCGACGAGAACGACCCGCGCGCCCTGGCGCGGATGATGCGCCGCCTGGCCGAGCTCGGCGGCGAGAAACCCGACGGGCCGATGGAGGAGGTCGTGCGCAGGCTCGAGGAGGGCGCCGACCCCGACAGTCTCGAAGCGCAGCTCAGCGGCCAGTTCGGCCCCACAGGAGAGGGCGAACCGTGGGGAGACGGCCCGCCGGCGCCCGAGACGCCCAGGGAACCCGCACCCGGCGCGCCCGCGGCGCGCAAGTTCAAGGTCCGCCGCCCGCCGCCCACGCGCGACCCCATGCTCTACGATTACGAGTGAGGAAGGCAGGGCTGGTCCATCGACCGGCCTGCCCGCACACCGGATCCCACCTGCGGCGCGCGCGCCCGCGCGCACTCTCCGCTTGGTTCCGGCGGCTTTTCGTGCTCATTGGTGGACGAATGTCCCACGCCATCGACCTGCGCATCGCCGCCGCCAAGGAAGCCGTGCTCGCCGAGACCGGCCGCCTCCACGCCGAATTCGGGCGGACCAAGGCGCAGCTCAAATACGACGGCACCCGCGTGACGCCGGTCGACATCGCCATTTCCGAATCCATCCAGCGGGCGATCACCGCGCGGTTTCCCGAGGACCAGTTCTTCAGCGAGGAGCTGGCCGTCACCGACGCGCCCGTTCCCGTCACCGCGCGGTTCTGCTGGGTGCTCGATCCCATCGATGGCACCAACAACTACGCCAACGGCATCATCCATGTTGCCATCTCGCTCGCGCTGCTGGAGAGCGGCGTGCCGGTCTATGGCGTCATCTACGACATGGCCCGCCGCGTTCTCATGCACGGCGGTCCGGGCCGCGGTGTCTGGGACGGCGATCAGCGCGCCCAGGTGGCACCCGAGGCCCCGCATGGGCACAGCCTCATCGGATTTCACTCACCGGTGGAGAAGGTCCATGCCGCCGAGGGCAAGCGGCTGATCGAGAACTTCAAGATCCGCGGCCTCGGCAGCAGCGCCCTGCACCTGGCCTATTGCGCGGTCGGGCACCTCGACGGCGTGGTGGAGCACAACAACAAGCTTTGGGACATCGCCGCCGCCGCCGCGATGATCGGGGAGGGCGGCGGGCGCCTGGATTACCTCACACCGAATCCGTTCCCGCTGCGGGAATTCTGGCTCAAGTCCGGCCGCGTCCAATACGTCGCCGGCAACGCCGCGATGGTGGCGAAACTCCACGAGGTCCTCGGGCGCTGATGCCCGGTCATGTGTCGCTCACACCCGGTATGATTTCAGCGGCACCGGGTCGAGCAGCTTGGCATGGGGCAGCTTGGCGGCGAGTTCCTGCATGAACCAGGCGCGCGCAGGCGGGTCGCCGTGGGTGATGACGATGGAGCGCGGGGTCGACTGGACGGCGAAGTCGACCAGCTCCTCGCGGTCGGCGTGGCCGGAAAGGTCGAACCGCTCGATCTGACAGCGGACCTTGGATTTCACGTGCGAGGCGGCGAAGAGGAATTCCTCGCCTTTCTTCGCGGCCTGCAGCTGGCCGCCGGGCGTGTCGGGATCGGCGTAGCCGACGAAGCCGATCGAGTTCTTGGCGTTGCCGAGCAGGCAGGAGGCGAGGGTGTAGGAAGGCGTGTTCTCCACCACCATGCCGGAGCTGACGACGTAGATGCCCTGCTCGCCGGGCTGCTTGCCCGGCGTGAGGTCGCGCGGGGATTTGCGGACCTTGAGGTCCTTGAGGATCGTGCGGGTGAAGTGCACGAGGCCGGTCTTCCTGGCGATCTCGTCGAAGATGTCGCAAAGGTCCAGGCCGAGGCCGGTGGCGAAGATCGGTGACTCGACCAGCTTCCCGAATTTCTTCGCGTCGTGCAGGATCGCGAGGATCTCCTGCATCCGGCCGAGGGCGAAGACCGGGATGAGCACCGAGCCGCCGCGCTGCAGGGTGTCGTTGATCGTGTCGATCAGGCGGACGACCTCGAGGCGGCGTTCGCGGCCCTCGACCCGCTCGGTGGCGCCGCGGGTCGTCTCCATGACCAGCGTGTCGGCATGGGCGTGGGGAAACTTGGCCGGGCCCAGGGTGCGCTGCGCCTCGAAGAGCACGTCGCCCGTGAAGAAGATGCGCCGGTGCTTGTGCACGATCCCGACGCCCGCCGCGCCCGCGATGTGGCCGGCGGGGTAGAAGGTGAACTCGATCTCGTCGTCCCGGCCGGAGAATTTCTTCGGGTGGTTGAACGGGTGCGCGTGCATCCGGGGCATCACGCGGTCGATCTCCTCGTGGGTGAAGAGGGGGTAGTCCTGCACGCCCTTCTCCTCGCGTTCGCGCACCATCACGTTGGCCGAGTTGTGCAGCATCCGGTCGATCAGCATGCGGCTCGGCGCGGTCAGGACCACGGGAGTGTCGGGGAAGGCGCGCATCAGGAGCGGCAGCGAGCCGATGTGGTCGAGGTGGCAGTGCGTGATGATGATGAGGTCGAGATCGACGCCCTGCAGCGGCCGCAGGTCCGGCGCGGCCAGCCGGCCGACCTGCTTGGGGTGGAGGCCGCTGTCGACCACGAAATGAAAATCGCCGAGCTGGCAATAGAGCGAGTTGGCGCCGATGCCGCCGTCGCGATTGAGATCGATGAGCTTCATGCCGGGCCAGCCAAGGAGGCGCAGGCCCGCCCCAAGCGCAAGGCAAAGCGCCCGCGGTTTCGCCGGATTGAGCGACCGGGCGGGCGCCTCACGTCCGCGGGATCATGAGGTCGAACGCCGGAATGCGCACGTAGACGCGCGCGCCGTGCTCGTCCAGGCCGTGGAAACTCCCGTGCACGCGGGCGTCGCACGCGGTCAGGTGGTAGCTGTTGTAGGAAAAGCGCTCGCCGGGGGCCAGCCGCGGGGTCTCGCCGACGATCTTGTCGCCCTCGACCACCAGCCGCGTGCCGTCAACGTGCTCAACAACCCACTTGCGGGCGAGGAGCACCACGCCGCGGTCGGAATCGTTACGGATGGTCAGGTAATAGACGAAGGCGTGCGGGCGATCCGGAGGCAGGTCGGCGCCGCGCCGATAGACGAGTTTGTCCAATCCGACGCGAAGTCCCGGCAATTCCAGCGGTGGTGTGTCCATTGCGGTTTGTGGCCTATGGCGCGGCATTGTTCAATCCCTCCGAACGGAGGGGCCATTGAACGCCGCCCTTCCGCCACTGCTACTCCGCGCAGCAAACTGCGGGGAATGGGGCAGCATTCAAGAAGCGCATTGCGGACGGGGCCGGCCATCATGCGGCCAAGCGGCAGGCGGGGCGCGTCACGGGAGGTTTTCCCGCTTGCCAGACTACGCGGGCGACGGTGTCTAAGGTCATGGCTAAGCTCGCGCTTCTTTCCGTCTCCGACAAACGCGGCCTGGTGGACTTCGCCACGGCTCTGGTCCGCCAGCACGGCTACACGCTGCTGTCGACCGGCGGCACGGCCAAGTTGCTGGCCGAGTCCGGGCTGCCCGTGACCGAGGTGAGCGCGCACACGGGGTTCCCCGAGATGATGGAGGGCCGCGTGAAGACCCTCCACCCGAAGATCCACGGCGGCCTCCTCTGCCGGCGCGACAAGCCCGACCACCTCGCGGCGGCGAGGCAGCACGGCATCGATCTCATCGAACTCGTGGTGGTGAATCTTTATCCGTTCGAACAGACGGTCGCGAAGCCGCACGTCGAGTTCGAGGCGGCGATCGAGAATATCGACATCGGCGGTCCCTCGATGCTGCGCAGCGCGGCGAAGAACCACGAGAGCGTCACCGTCGTGTGCGATCCCGCCGACTACCCAGGCGTGCTGGCCGCGATGGCGGCGGGCGAGGGCAGCGCGGAGCTGAGGGCGCTGCGCCGCCGGCTCGCGCTGAAGGTCTTCCAGCGCACCGGCGCCTATGACACCGCGATCGCGCGCTACCTCGAGACGCAGCAGGACGAGCCGGACCTCGAGGCGCTCAGCGGCTTTCCGTCGGCCTATTCGGTCTCGCTCAAGAAGGCCCAAAGCCTCCGCTACGGCGAGAATCCGCACCAGAAGGCGGCGCTCTACGGCACTTTCCACGACCACTTCCAGCAGCTGCAGGGCAAGGAACTCAGCTATAACAACATTTTGGACATCACCGCCGCGACCTACCTGATCGGCGAGTTCGAGAAGCCGACCGTGGCCATCCTCAAGCACACGAATCCCTGCGGCGTCGCCAGCGCGGACACGTTGCGCGGCGCCTGGGAAAAGGCCTACGCGACGGACCGTCAGGCGCCTTTCGGCGGCATCATCGTCGTCAACCAGACGCTCGGGCAGGACGTGGCCGAGCAGATCAAGGACATCTTCACCGAGGTGATCATCGCGCCCCGCTTCAGCGACGAGGCGCTGGCGATTTTCGCCAAGAAAAAGAACCTGCGCCTGATGGTCGCCAAGGAGGGCATCGGCGCTGATGCGCTGCAGGAGGTGCGCTCCGTCGTCGGCGGCGTGCTCGTGCAGGACCGCGACCGCACGCTGGGCAATATCAAGGAGTTCAAGGTCGTGACGAAGCGCCAGCCGACCGCCGAGGAGTGGGAGGCGATGCTCTTTGGCTGGAAGGTCTGCAAGCACGTCAAATCCAACGCCATCGTGTATTGCCGTGGCGAGCAGACGCTCGGCGTCGGCGCGGGTCAGATGGCGCGCGTGGACAGCTCGCGCATTGCGGTCTGGAAGGCTGGCGAAGCCGAGCTCGACCTCAGGGGCTCGGTCGTCGCCAGCGAGGCCCTGTTCCCCTTCGCCGACGGCCTGCTGGCCGCGGCCGATGCCGGCGCCACCGCCGCCATCCAGCCCGGCGGGGCCCTCCGCGACGAGGAGGTCATCAAGGCCGCCGACGAGCGAGGCATGGCGATGGTCTTCACCGGCATCCGGCACTTCAAGCACTGAGCCGCACCAGCGGTTCCGCTGAAAGGCCCGTTGCCGCCGCCTACTAGCCGGCCGCGGCCGAGCGTTTCGGCTAGCCCCGCGGAATTCCCCGGGACATGCTGCCGGCATGTTCGACCCCATTGAGAAACTGAAGGAGTATGTCCGTCATGCGAGCGTGTCCGCCGATCC
>PNKG01000099.1 GCA_013822585.1 Opitutus sp.
CCATGTTCCCGGCCTTTGCGCACGCGACCATCGCCGGCCGGCCCGCGACAGCGGTCATCACCGACAGCGCCTGGCTGCAGGGCCCGTTCTGCGAGACCGTCGGCAAGCGCGGCGCGGCCATCATCGCCGCCCGCGGCGCCTCGTCGGCCGCCTCGGCCGCCAACGCCCTCGTCGACCACGTCCGCGACCTCATGACGCCCGGCGCGATCCACTCCGTCGCCGTGAAGTCCAACGGCGTCTACGGCTTCGACGCCAACGTCTGGGCCGGCGTGCCGGTCCGCACCACCACGCCGGGCTCCTACGAGATTCTGACGACCTACGGCATGGACGATTTCGCCAAGACCAAGCTCGCCGCCACGAACAAGGAGCTCGTCGATGAGCGCGCGTTCGTCGCCGATATGATCAAGTGAGCCGCCGGTTCGCCGGCCCTCCGCGGCTCCGGCTGCCGGACGGCCGGGCGGTTCAACCCCAAAGTCAAGCGGCGGCCCGTGAGGACCGCCGCTTTTGCTTTGCCCCTGTTTGCTTGCGGAAATTGTCAGGCCGCCACGGGCGGGGGCGTCGCGCCGTTGCCACTGCTGCCACCGCTGCGCTTGAAGAGACTGATCAGGCCGATGATCGCGAGAACCGGGATCCAGATCGGCGAGAGCGCGATGGCGAAGGCGAGCACCACCGCGAGCAGCGCGACGAGGAGGGACAGCCCCACGACACCGAGGATCGCTGCGGTGAACAGGCCGACGAGGCCGAAGAAGAACAGCACCGGGCTGAATTTGATCGCGAGCACGAGGAGGACCGCGACGAGGAGAATCTTGAGGAAAATATTCATGCTGTCGGGAGAACACGGGCCGGCGGAGAAAAGTTGCAGCGTCCGCGCCGCCCGGGTTCAAAACCGGCGTGAATCCTCCGGTCCCAGTGGTCTGCGCCGTCATCGAACGCGGGGGCCTCGTGCTGCTCGCGCAGCGTCCGCCGGACAAGCTGCTGCCGCTGAAGTGGGAGTTCGCCGGCGGCAAGGTGGAGGCCGGCGAGGATCCGGCGGTGGCGATCGTGCGCGAGATCCGCAAGGAGCTGGGCTGCGTCATCCGCGTTGGGCGCGCGCTGCCGGCCTTCACGCACGATTACGGCCGCGTCGTGATCGAAATGATCCCCTTCGTCTGCGCGCTCGAGGCGGGGTCGCCCGAGCCGCACCCGCACGAGCACGTCGCCCTCGCCTGGGCGCGCCTTGCTGACCTTGCCCGTTACGACCTGGCCGCAGCCGACTATCCGGTGATCGACGCCTACCGCCGTCTGTCGTCCTGATTCTTGCGCGGGCGCGCAGGCCGCCGTTCCGCCGCCCCGAGCCGCAATCGGGCCCCGCGGCAGTTTTTGATTGCAGCCGCCCGCGGGAAGGAATGCTTGGTCGCAGGCCGTGAAAGAAACACTTACGGGTTTTCAAATTCTGGTCGTGGAAGACGAGCCGCTCTTGCGGCGCCGCATTGCCGCCACTCTCTCCGCCCAGGGCGCGGAGGTGAAGGTCGCCGGAAATCTGGGCGACGCCGAGGCGCTCGCGCGCTCCGAGTCCTTCGACCTCGCGCTGCTCGATGTGCATCTCCCCGACGGCCGGGGCACGGATCTATTGAGCGGCAGCCTCTCTTCCGGGCCGTTGGTGATTGTCATGACCGCGGAGGGGGGCGTGGAAGGCGCGGTGGCCGCGATGCGGCTCGGGGCGGCGGATTATCTGGTGAAGCCGTTCGATCTCGACGAGCTGCCGGTGCGCATCCAACGCGCGCGGCGCAGCCAACTGCGGGCGCGCGCCGAGGAGAGCCGATCCGACGGTCCCGCCCGTTCCGATGCCGGAGCCGACTTGTTCTTCGGGCCGGGCCTGCGCGCCGTCCAACAACAGCTCGACCGCATCCTCGAGGCCGACCGGCAGCGCCGCGCGGCGCTGCCCCCGGTCCTGATCGAAGGCGAGACCGGCACGGGCAAGACCACCCTCGCGCGATGGCTGCACCGCCAGGGACCGCGGGCCAAGGGGCCGCTGATCGAGTTGAATTGCTCGGCGGTGCCCGAAGCCCTGGCAGAGTCGGAGCTGTTCGGGCACGAACGTGGCGCGTTCACCGACGCCTCGTCGACGCGCATCGGCCTGATGGAAGCCGCCGAAGGCGGCACGCTGTTTCTCGACGAGGTGCCGAGCCTCGCGCTGCCCACCCAGGCCAAGCTGCTCTCGGCCATCGAGGACCGCGCCATCCGGCGCGTCGGCGCCAACCGACCGCGCCCGGTCGATGTGCGCATCATCGCCGCGAGCAACGCCGATCTGCGGGAACGGGTGGAGCAAGGGCGCTTCCGCTCCGACCTGCTGCAGCGGCTCGATCTTTTCCGCGTGCGCCTGCCGCCGCTGCGCGAACGAGGCGACGACATCGTGCCGCTGTGCGAACGACTCGCCGCCCGCATCGCGGCCCAATACGGCCGCAAGGCCCCGTCCCTCCCGCCGGAGGGGCGGCAGCGATTGCGCGCCTATCATTGGCCCGGCAACGTGCGGGAACTCGCCCACGAGATCGAACGCGCCCTGGTGTTCGATCCGGACGACGGGCTCACGTTTCGCTCGCTGACACGGACCGGAGCGGCGGCTCAGCGGCCACAAGACTGGTTGAGCGGGGATTTTCGGCTGCCAGCCCAGGGCTTCTCGCTCGAAGCCGCCATCGATGGCCTGATCCAGCGGGCGCTCCAGCAGTCCGACGGCAACGTTTCCGCCGCCGCCCGCCTGCTCGGTGTGCCGCGCGATTACCTGCGCTATCGTCTGAAAGACCGCGCAGAAGACGGGAAATAGTTCCCAATGCTGCCTCGCGATTGGGAAAGTTTTCCCAGAGCACCAATTTGCAGTAATGGGCGATTGTCATCCAACCCGCCAAGCTGCAACCCCTTGCGGGATGAAGAACGAGTTGGCATCGGCCAAGCTGAGGTGAGGTTAGCATGAAAACGCTCAAATGCCTCCTTCTCGCCACACTTGGCTTGGCCATGGTTGGCAGCGCCCTCGCGCAAAACACCAGCAACCCGGGCACCGGCTCCACCAGATCGGGAATGCCGACGGTCAACCCACCCGCCGGCTGGGGACCCGGGACGATGCACCCGGGCTTCTCCATGGACAAGCTCTCGCCGGAAATCCGCGCGCTCATGGAGCAATATCGCAATTCGATGCAGACGATGAACGCGGAGCACCGCCAGCTCATGGAGCGCTACAGGAATGCCACGCCGGCCGAGCGCGACGCGCTGCGCGCGCAATTGCGGGAACTCATGAGCACATATCGGCAAAACCAGCACGAACTCGCCAAGAGCATCCGCGACGCCATCAAGGCGCGGCGCGATCAATTCCACCCCAAAGGCTGAGCGCCGGCGACACTGCCTCTCCCCAAGACACCCTCGATCGGTCGAGGGTGTTTTTTCCTTCTGTCCGATTCACGCTCGGTTGCAGCTGGTGTCCTTCGGCGGTGTTTCATTCGATCTTGTTGTGATGATCCCGAAGTTCGCCCGGCTCCATCCCGTCGCCATCGCCTTCCTGTTGCTTTCCACCTCGCAGGCGGCCGAAACCCTGCCCGAGCTGCCTCCGCTGCCGGGACTGCCGAGTTGGGCCGTCACCGTCGAAGCGGGCTTCGCGGCGGGGTATCGGGACAATCTGCTGCTCAGCCCGGATAATCTCGATCGCAGCGGGTTGCTGCGCACCGAACTGGATGTCTTCGCGCTCAAGGTCCCGATCGGCCGCCTGGACGGGTTTGCCTATCTCAACGCCTCCGAAATGCGCTTCCTGTCGGGGGAGCACACCGACTCGGAACGCGCGGTGATCCTGTTCGGCGAGGCGCGCTGGCAGGCCTCCCTGGATTTCAAAGCCTCCTGGGCCGTGCAGGCGTATCGTCAGAAACAGGTCTTCGACGTTTCCGTCACCGAAACCGAGCTCACCACCGCCCTGCTCGAGGTCACCGGATTCGCCACGGGCCCCGGACTGCGCTGGACCCGCCGCTCGTTCCACCTCGAGGCGAAGGCGCTCGGCCGCCGCGACCATTATCGAGGCGGCATCGACGGCTACGACGAGGGCGAGGGCTCGCTCCGCGCGGGATGGACCGGGGCCGGAGGCGCCGAATTCAGCGCCGGCATCCTGCGCCGCTGGCGCGATCACGACACCCGCACGCAATTCACGCCGGCCGGCCGGCCGCTCACCGGCACACGCCTGGCCATGCGGCAAACGGAGGCGTCAGCCCAGTGGAACCAGCCGCTCGACCCGGCCAAACGCGCGCGCCTCGAACTCGCCGTGAGCCGCCAATGGAATCGCGACAACGGCAGCGGCTACTTTGATTTCGACCGCGACCAAGCGCGCGCGAGTCTGCGGTGGGCGCCGGGCAGGTGGCAGGCCGAGGCCGGCGCCACCTATGCGCGCTATGAATTCCCCGTGCAACTCGTCGGCCTGGGCATCAACCCCGAGCACCGCCGCAAGCGGGAAGCCCACCTCAATGCCAGGATTTCCCGGCAAGTGAGCGAGCGCCTCGCCCTTTTCGCAGCCGCCGAGCACGCGCGCGCCCGCTCGAACGATGAGCGCTCGCGTTTCACCGTGAACACCGTGTATGCTGGCGTCAGGCTGACGTGGGACAGCCTTTCCCAGCCGCCGGCTCCACCATGAAGCCCCTGCGTTCCCCTCTCCTCTCCTCCTACACGATCCTGTTCGGCGCCGCCACCGTCGGCATGGCTGCGGCCGTCGCGGGCACTGCATTCTGGCTTCGCGCCGGCCTGCGGGAACAGATTTTCCAACGTGAGGCCGCCTCGCTGCATACGATGATCGTCTGGCAGCGCGCGCTCGAACGCGAACGGGTGGACTCCCTCGGCCTCGGCGGCGAGGACGCCGAACTCGCCCTCGGCGCCCTCGCCACCACGCGCCACCCCGATGTCCTCGGCGCCCAGGTGTTCGACGCCGGGGGCCGGCCCGCCACCGGCCCGGCCTCGGCGCTCGCCATCCCGGCGCCCACGGCGGAGGAGTGGGCCCGGCTCCGCGCGCTCCAGCCGATGGCGCGATTCACACCCGGCAACGCCGACACGCTGGATGTCGTCGTGCCGCTGCACGAGCCCGGCAGCGCCGCCGTCAACGGAGCGGCGCGCTTTCTCCTCGATGGAGCCCGCGTGCGCGTGGAGTTCGCCCGGCTCGACCGGCGGCTGCTCTGGCAGGGTTTGTCGGTTTGGACGATCGCCGCCGCAGCCCTGGCCGGGACTCTCGCCCTCGTGTTCCGCCGTTTGCGGCGCGCCGAGTCCGCCCTGCTCGCCCGCACCGCCGACCTGCAACAGGCCAACCGGGAGCTGACGTTTGTCGCGAAGACTTCCGCGCTGGGGGCCATCACCGCGCACCTCGTGCATGGGTTGCGCAATCCCATCGCCGGCCTCGAGTCGCTCGCCCGCGGCGCCCAGGCGGAGAACGAGACCGGCGGAAACGCCGGGGCGCTGCACGAAGCGTCGTCCGCCGCACGGCGGATGAGGCAGATTGTGGACGAAGTGGTCGTGCTGTTGCGCGAGGAGCAATCCGGCGCCGTCTACCAGGTCAGCCCGCCGGAGCTGTTGGAAAGCGTCGCCGGAAAGACCCGGGAGCTGGCGGGGAAACTCGGGGCCGAACTCGTCACCGAACTGGAGCCCGGCGCGGGAGCGGTGCTGGACAACCGCACCGCCGCGCTCTGTGGCGCCATCCTCGGCAACCTCGCGCGCAACGCCTGCGAGGCCGACGGGCGCAGGCGAGTGATCCTGCGCGCCTGCACGGTGGAGGGGGCGGCGTGCTTCGAGGTCGAAGACGACGGGCCCGGCCTGCCGGCATCCGTCGCCGCGCGCCTCTTCGAGCCCACGCAAAGCACCAAGCCGGCCGGCGCCGGCATCGGCCTCGCGATCAGCCGCCAGCTCGCCCACAACCTCGGCGCCAGGCTGGAACACCACCCCCGCCACCCGCACGGCACGCGCTTCCGGCTGCGCCTGCCGAAAGCCACCTGAATCCGCGCCCTGCTCTGCCTGATATGCATGCGAGATTTCCAAGGATTGCAGGATGGCTGGCGGCCCTGGCCGTCCCGGCGCTTGCACCGGCCCAGACGGAAGGCACGGCCCAGTGGAGTTTTCTCACTTCCGGCCCGATCTACGGCGCGCCCGCGATCGCCAGCGACGGCACCCTCTACGTCGGCAACGAGGCCTCCGTCGCCAATCAGAGCCGGCTCTATGCCATCCGGCCCGACGGCAGCCTGCGCTGGCAGTTCACGGGCGCCACCGACTGGATCGACTCGGCGCCGGCCATCGGCCCCGACGGCACCGTCTACGCCGCCTCTTGGGACGGCAAACTCTACGCCATCGACCCCGCCACGGGCGCCAAGCGCTGGCAATACGCCGCGGTCGGCTTCATCGCGTCTTCCCCGGCCATCGCCGCCGATGGCACGATCTACATCGGCTCGGGTGACCGCAACCTGCACGCGGTCAACCCCGATGGCACGGGCAAGTGGACCTACCCGGTGGAGGATTGGATCGACTCGGCCCCGGCCATCGGCCCCGACGGCACCGTCTATTTCGGCTGCTACGACGGCAACGTCTACGCCCTGCGGCCCGACGGCACGCTCCGCTGGCAGGCCTCCACCGGCGACAATGTCATCTCCTCGCCCGCCCTCGGCGCGGACGGCACCGTCTACCTCGGTTCCAACGACGGGAAATTCTACGCTTTCGACGGCTCGACCGGCGCGCTCCGCTGGTCCTTCACCACCGCCGGCAGCATCATGGGCTCGGCCGCGGTCGGCGCGGATGGCACCGTGTATTTCGGATCGGCCGACGGTTATTTCTACGCGCTCCACGGAACGACCGGCGCCCTCGTCTGGCGCTTCAACGTCGGCGCCGAGATCTACTCCACCCCGGCGCTGCGCGCCGACGGCGTGATCGTGTTCGGCAGCGGCGACAGCTATCTGTATGCGCTGAATGCCGACGGCTCCGCCCGCTGGCGCCTGCTCACGGGCGACTTCGTGGACTCCTCGCCCGCCCTCGCGCCCGACGGCACCATCTACGTCGGTTCCTTCGACCGCCGCCTCTACGCCGTCTACGGCAACGGCCAGGGGCCCGCCGCCGCCGCGCCCTGGGGCGCCTTCCATCGCGATGCCCAGCGCGATGGCCGGAGTTCGCCACCCTCGGTTCCATTGGTCGTCGCCAACACCGCCACCCTCGGCCAGCCCCTGCGCCTGTCCATCGCGGTGGCCAACGCGGGGACGTTCTCCTATCAATGGCGGCGCGACGACATCCCGCTGGCCGGCGCCACCGCCGCCGAGCTGACGATCGCCAGCTTCCAGCCCGCCGACACCGGCTTCTATTCCGCCACCGTCAGCGACGGCGTCACCACACGCGCCAGCAATGCCGTGCTGGTCGCCCACGATCTCGCCGGCAGCCGCTCCGCCGGCAACGTCACCGTTGTGGGAACCGACATCCGCCATCCCAACGGCAACATCTACGACCAGTTTCTCCTCACCGGGGCCGGCGGCACAATCTCCGCACGCAGCGACAAGATCACACGCGTCTCCTACGTCGACCTGACCGACGACATCGTGCAGGTCGAATTCACCGGCACCGGCGCCGTCACGATCGTGCTCGACAGCGCCACCGGCCCCCAACCGCCCGCCCTCTACAACCAGTCAGCGGTCAGCTACATGAAGGGGCACGCCCGGATCTACTTCGCCGATACGGCCAGCAACTCCCACCTTTCCGTCTTCAGCGTGGGCACCTACACCGCCGTCAACCAGAGCCTGTTCCTGCCCGGCGTGGCCTACGACGGCGTGGCCGACATCGCGCGCATCGGCATCGCCTCCCCCACGCGCGCCTTTTCCGGCCTGCGCGCGGGCAACGCCGGCTTCTACGCCACCGGCGGACTCACCGGCCTCCAGGCGCCGGACGTCGAATTCGCCGGCCCGATCATCATCCATGACGTCACGGCCGCCCTGGCTGCACGCCCCGTGCTCGTCACCGGCCCCATCGCCACCGGAGAACTCTGGCTGACGGGCGGCAACCTGGCGCAGACCAATTCCGCCCCCGTCGAAATCGGCCAGCTCGAGCGCATCGTCATGCGCGCCGGCACCGATTCGCACGGCCGGCTGCTCCCCGCCCAGACCTCCCTCGCCCGCATCGAGCGCAACGGCACGGACGTCACCAACAGCATCGTCGTCAATCCGCCCGCCACCCCCTGACCCGGCGCGCGGACAGCCCTGCCCCCGCGGGATGGAAACCGCCGCCAACGCCGGCCCGGTATGGCGAAGGCGAAGGGCGGCAGGTTCCCGATTGCGCGCACCAACCTGCGGACTACTGTCGCAAAAACGCAACGCATGACCACCCCCGCCAAGAAACCGACTTTCCGCTGGGAGGATCCCTTCCTCCTCGAGGACCAGCTCACCGAAGAGGAGCGCATGGTGCGCGACTCCGCCCGCGATTACTGCCAGGGCCAGTTGATGCCCGGCATCATCGAGGCCAACCGCCACGAGAAATTCGACCGCGGCATCCTCAGCGGCTTCGGCTCG
>PNKG01000100.1 GCA_013822585.1 Opitutus sp.
TGGCCTCGTCGACGCGCGGATACTTCAGCCACCACTGCCAGGTGAGGCGCGGCTCGATCGGCACGTCGGCACGCTCGGAAAAGCCGACGTTGTTCTCGTAGGGCTCCTCCTGCACGAGCGCGCCGCGCTGTTTCAGGAGTTCGGCGGCTTTCTTGCGGCCGGCGAAGCGGTCGAGGCCCGCGAGCTCGGGGCCGGCGAGTTCGTTGAGCGTGCCGTCGGCGTCGAGCACGTCGATGGGCGGGAGCCTGTGGCGCTGGCCGATCTCGAAGTCGACCTTGTCGTGCGCGGGGGTGATCTTGAGCGCGCCGGAGCCGAACTCCCGGTCGACGGCGCTGTCGGCGATGATCGGGATTTCGGCCGTGGGGCCGAGCGGGCGGCGGACCTTCCTGCCGATCCAGCCGGCGTAACGCGGGTCGTCGGGATGCACGGCGATGGCGACGTCGCCGGGGATCGTCTCGGGGCGCGTCGTCTTCACGGTCATGAACTCGCCCGGGGCGTCGGTGCGCTCGTAGCGGACGGTGTAGATGTGGCCCTTGGCCGGTTTCATGATCACTTCCTCGTCGGAGAGGGCGGTGAGCGAGACCGGGCACCAGTTCACCATGCGCTTGCCGCGGTAAATGTGGCCCTTCCGGAAGAGGTCGACGAAGACGCTGAGCACGGCGCGCGAGTAGTGCGCGTCCATCGTGAACTGCGTGCGGCTCCAGTCGCAGGAGGCGCCGAGGGCCTTGAGCTGCTGGAGGATGATGCCGCCTTTTTCCTCGCGCCACTCCCAGACCTTCGCGAGGAACTTCTCGCGGCCGAGGTCGCGGCGGTGGAGCTTCTGCCTGCGCAGCTCGCGCTCGACGACGGTCTGCGTGGCGATGCCGGCGTGATCGGTGCCGGGGAGCCACATCGCCTCGCGGCCCTCGAGGCGCGCGCGGCGGACGAGGATGTCCTGGAGGGTGTTGTTGAGCACGTGGCCCATCGTGAGCACGCCCGTGACGTTCGGCGGCGGGATGACGATCGTGTAGGGCCGCCTCGCGGGGTTGACCCGGCCCGCGAAACAATCGGCGGCCTGCCAGGCGGCATACCACTTGTCTTCCACGTCGCGCGGTTCGTAGCTCTTGGTGATCGAGGCCATGGGGAAATTGAGCCGGCCAGTGAAAGCCCCCCGCTCTCCCCTGACAAGCCTGCTTCCGGCGGGGCCGCGGCCAATCGCAGGGTCAGCGGATGGATTCGAGACGGATCAGGAGTTCCTCCCGGCGGGTCCAAGGCAGGGGCTCAAATCCGGCTGCGGCCAGCGCTGGCACCGCCTCCTCCCGCAACAAGATCCTCAGCAAGGGCAATAGTCGCGGCAGCGCGCTCCGCCGCACGGTCAAGTGCAGGATCAGGCGCAGCGGATAAACGCCCCCTGCGAGGTTCTCCATCGTGGGCAGGTAGGCCGGTTCGCTCCGGTTGGCGGCCAAGGCTACGGCGCGCAACCCGCTCCGCTCGGCGGGCGCGCCGACGGTCAGCCCCAGGGCGTTTTCCGCGGCCAGCAGCCGCCGGTGCAATTGCACGTTGTCGGCCGAATGGCGCACCGCGGGCTTCAGTTCCAGGCCGGGCCAGACGAGGCTCCGGGCCAGGGGCACGGCCAGGCCGGCTTCGGCGGCGAGCGCGTGCAACACCAACGGACGTTCGCGCCACGCGCCCTCGAGACCGAAATCGCCCCACTTTTCGAATCCCCCGCTTTCCCCCGGCACGAAAAGTCCCCGCGCCTGCGCCAAGGTCATCTCCCTCACCGGAGAATTTTCCGGAACGACAAACACCACGGCTTGGAACGCGAGCGCGAAGCTGAGACAGTCGCCCTCCGGCGGCGCCTCGTGGGCCGGAAGCAACAGCAGAGCGAGATCGGCGCGGCCCGCAGCGAGCGCCTCCATCGCCGGCCGTGTCCCTTCCAGGGCGAAGGTGGCGCGGACTCCGCGCTCGGCGGCCAACCCCTCCCATTCTCTCCGGAGATCGCCGCCGAGAAGATCGGAGCCGGCCACGCGCAGCGTCGTCTCTCCCGCCATCGGGCCGGAGAACAGGGCGAGCGACAGGACCGCCGCGGCGGTGAGTCTACTGGTTGGCATTCCCGGGACCACGCGTCTCCCGCAACTCGATGCGGTCGCCGGCCCGTTTGCCCTGTGGGGTCGGTTTCCCGGCGTCCTGACCACCGGACGCCCCTGCCTGGGTGTAATACGAGTAGTTGCTCGTGTAGTAGCCGTAGTCCTCGCTGGTGCCCGGGGGCACCTGGTTGAGGATGACGCCGATGACCTTGGCGTTGAGTCCGTCGGTGATCTGCTTCGCGCGGAGCACCATGCTGGCCGGGTTGCGGCGGTGCTGGATGAGCAGCACGGCGCCGTCGGTGACGCTGGCGAGCACGGAGGCGTCGCTCACTCCGATGATCGGGGGCGAATCGAAGAGGACTTTGTCGTAGCGGCCCTTGAATTCGGTGGCCAGTTCGCGGAGCTTGTTCGCGTAAAGCAGGCTGAGGGTCATGCCAGCGGAGCCGGCGGGCAGGATGTTGAGCCCGGTGGCGGGGTCGCTTTGCAACAGGGCGGTCCAGGGGGCCTTGTTGAGCAGCACCTCGGTGAGGCCGGGTTCGCGGGGAATCCCGGCGAGACGGTGCTGGGTCGGGCGACGGACGTCGGAGTCGACCAGCAGCACGCGTTCGCCGGCCTGGGCCATCGTGAGGGCGAGCTGGCGGAGCGTGGTGGATTTGCCCTCGCCGGGGCCGGCCGAGAAAATGCTCAGCGCCGTCGGCTGGCCGGCGCGCAGCGCGAGGTTGAGATTGGTCTGGAGAACACGGAACGGCTCCCCTTCCGGCGCCCCGGGCTCGAGGAATTTCTCCGGATCGCGGTTGTAGGGGATGACGCCGAGGACGGGCAGGCCGAGCTTGGTCTCCACGTCGGCGACGTTGCGGAAGCTGGTGTCGAAATACTCGACCAGCACGGCCGCGCCGATGCCGAGGATGGCGCCGAACACGCAGGCGAAGAGCAGATTCAGCGTCCAATTCGGCTTCGAGGCGAAGTTCGCGGGCTCGGCGATGTTGAGGATCTCGATGGTCCTCTTCGGGACTTGGAAATCGATCTCCCGCTGGCGGAGCGTGAGCTTGAGCGTGGTGAGCAGGCGCTGCTCGTCTTCGAGTCTGGAGGCGGCCTCCTCGAACGGGCGCATGCGTTCGCGGGCGGAGAGGATCTGGTCGATCTTCGCCTGGGCGAGCTGGCGCTCGAGTTCGATCACACGCGCCTCGGCTTCCTTGAACGAGATTTCGAGCGAGCTCTCGTAGCCGGCGAGCTGGCGGTCGAGCTGCTCGCGGATCTTGGCGCTGGCGTCGACGGCGGCGATGAGGTCGGGATGCGCCTCGCCGAGCCGGCCCTTGAGGCGGGTGAGGTTCTGGTCGGCGACGAGGAAGGCCTGGAGGAGATTCTGGATGTTCGGGTCGCTGATGAGCTCGGAATTGACCAGGTTGCGCCGTTCCCAGGAGGGGATGGCCTTGAAGCGCTCCCAGCGGGTCTTGCGGCCGATGGCGTCGACGCGGAGGGCGATGAGCGAATTCTGCATCTGGCGCAGATTCTCGATTTCCATGTCCGAGTGGCGCTGGTTGAGGTCGACGCCGGAGATTTCGAGGTCCTTGCGCAGCTTTTCGACGAGGTCGCGCTGGCGGACGACGACCTGCTCCTGTTTCTCGAGTTCGCCGCGGAGCTTGGCCAGGCCCTCGCGTTGTTCGGAAGTCGCGAGGTCGACGCGGTCGGCGGAATAGACGCGGGCGATCTCGTTGGCGATGTCGGCAGCGAGTTTGGCGTCGCGCGCATAGACGTTGAGTTCGATCAGCGAGGTGGCGCGGCGGGACTCGACCTGCAGCATCTTCCTCGTGAGATACTGGTAGGTGAGCGCGGTGGGCAGCGCCCGGCCCTCGTTCAGCTGGCGGCCGAGGACGTCGTTGAGCTTCAGGTTGTCGACGACCCGGTAGAGGATTTTCTCCGATTGCAGGATCTCGAACTGGTCCTGGATGAAATAGGGGTCGTAGTAGGCGGAACTCTGGTTCTGGAACAATTTCACCTCGCTCTCGGGTTTCTCGACGCGGATCTTGGAGGTGGCGAGATACCACTTCGGGAGCAGGGCGGTGACGCCCGTCGTGGTGAGCACCACGAGACCGAGCACGAGCAGCACCAGGCTTTTGCGCAGCCGGAGGAGGCCGATGAAATCGTTGAGCGAGGCGCTCTCGGCGCCGGTCACTGCGGGCGAGGCCATGGGCGCGGCTCCGGGCCGTTAGAAGGAGAACCGCGCCGAGAGCCCGTAGCGGTCGCGCTCCTGATCGCGCGAGTTGTCGTCGGAGTCGATGCGGTCCCGGTCGTAGGTGCCGGTTACCAGCCAGTTCTTGTTCGGCACCCAGCTGAGGGCCAGACCGAAGCGCAGGACCGTCTCGTCGAGGTCGGCCTGCGGGCGGCGGCCCTGAAGTCTGGAAGGCTCGAAGGTGGCGGAGCCCGAGAACGTGACCGGGCCGCTGAGCCGGTGCTGCACGTTGGCGAAGAGGCGGGGGACTTTGCTGTCGGTGAACCGTGTGGTGTCGGATGGCTCCTCGATCGCGTAGGCGGCTCCGCCGGAGAAGAACGATCCCTCGGCGTAGGCGTAGCGGGCGCTGAACTCCAGGTAGGGTGCGGTGGTGTCGGGGGCGCCTTTGCGGGTGCGGTCCTCGAAGCCGGCGCGTCCGGAGAGGGTGACCTCCTGGGCGGGGTTGTAGTCCACGCCGGCGAGCAGGAAATGCGACTGCTTGTCCTTGGTGTTGCCGGCGGTGTCGTAGGCGATGTCCAGGTAGCGGTATTCGCCCACGAGCTTGGTCACGGGCAGGAGGGCGAAGCTGGCCTCGAGGCCGAGCAGGTTCTCCCTGCGATCGAGCAGCGCGGCGAGTGTGGCGGTGTCGTAGGCCATGCTCAGGTTGCGGTATTTGAAGGCGAGGCCGGTCTTCTGGCCGACCGTCGTGACCAAGCGCGCGTTGAATTCGTTCAACTTGAACGATTGGTCGGCATTCAACGGCAAGCCCGCGAGCAGGGACTGCGGGTTCTTGGAAATCATGTAGCGATCGCTCAAGTCGAGGTTGGACGTCTTGCTGAAGGCGTGCGCCAGCCGGAGTGCGAAGGCATGGCTCGTGAGGTTCTTTCTGCTGGGACGGTCGACGAAGTGGTCGTAGTCGACACCGTAGCTGGCCGACAGGAAGGTCTGGTCGGTCAGGGAGCCGTTGTAGGCGATGCCGCCGGAGACCTTGTAGACCACGCTGTCGATCTCCCCGGTGGAAGCGCCGAAGATGTTACTGTCGTGGTAGACCGAGGCGCCCAGGCGGAATGACAGTGCCTTGCCTTGTTCCTGCTCGGGAATCGGGGCGTAGACGGCGAAAAGAGACAGAGGCAACAACGCTACGAGACAAGCGGCGACCTGGCGAGTTGATGTTCTCATAGAGCGCAGGTGGTGAAAGACATGGCAAAGGTTGCCAGCCCTGTCACCCCTGGCAATCACTTTCCCCTGGGCCGAAAGGCCGTGGGGTCGACCAAGAGGACCATGTTTTCGGTCAGGCGCTGGGGCTGGCCGTTGAGCGGGAAATTGGCCGGGAGCCGCCGCGTGACGAGGCCGGCGTAAACCGGCCCCCAGCCGCCCGAATCGGTGAGCGTGCGGATGGCCTCTTCGCGCCGGACGGCGAGTTCGGTGAAGAACGGCCGGTCGAGAGTCACCGGGGTGAGCAGCAGGGCGCCGACGGGCTGGCCGACCGTGATCTCGTAGAAATCGCGCAACCGCTCCGGCTTCGACCACACGCGCAGCCGGCCATACCAAGCGGCGCCGGCGGGCACATCGGCCGCGACACCGGCGCCGGGCATGAAGCGCGTTTCGCTGTCGCGCTTCAGTTCCATGAAGAGATTCGGGAAATAGGGCGGATAGTGGAAATGGATCTTCCGCGGCTCCAGGCAGTCGCGCACCAGCGGCAGGGCCTGCAACAGCAGCAGCCCGGCCGCGACCAGCTTCCAATGCATCGACAGCGGCGGCTGGCTGTCGATCAGCACAAAGAGGAAACCCGCTCCGAACACGATCAGCAACGGCGCGAGGTAATAGGCGGGCAGGCGCGGGCTTTCGCCTGAATTGAAATAGGATTGGGCCGCCAGGAGCGTGAGGAGCGCGAGGGCGAAGCACCACCGCGCGCGGTTCGCCGGCGCATGCCGGAACTGGTAGGCGAGGCCGGACACGAAGAATGCGGTGAGCAACAGTCCGCCGCCGGACCAGATGCGCTCCTTCAGGTTGCGTTCCATGCCCGTGAGCCCCTTGTTGCCGAGTTTCTTCAGGTCGAGGCCGGGCGCCTCCGCGGTCATCGTATTGCGGTAGGCCCAGGGATAGGCGGTCGTGTCGTCGGCTTTGAAGGCCAGGTTCTGCCACGCGAGTCCGAGCGGGTGGCCGACGACGGCGGTGTTGCGCACCAGCCACGGCGCCACCGACAGCACCGCCACGCCGGCAAAAACCCCGACGGCCGGCCCCCGGGCGCGGCCGCCGATCCTCCAGGCGAGATAACCGGCCAGCACCAACAGCATCAGCCCGGCGGAATATTCGGCAAGAAACAGCAATGCGCCCAGAGCCCCGAGCCCGGCGGCGCGCCAGAGCAAGCCGCGATCCGGCGCGGGGCAATCAGGGAGCTTCTCCTCGATGTCCGCCACGAGATGAAAGGCCGCAAGCACAAGGACGATCAACAGCGGCAGGCCGCTGACGACCACGGTTTGCTGCCAGATCGTCACCGAACCCGCGGTGGCCAGCGCCGCCACCAAGGCCGCGCGTTCGTCGAACAACCGGCGCGCCAGCCGGCCGACCAGCCAGACCGAGAGCCAGAGCAGCGCGAGGTTCACCAGCAGGATCACGTAGTCGGGCGCCCAGCCGCCGGGCGGTTCAGGCACATGATCCCACAGCGTGGCGGGCAGCACGGCGAACACGGCCGCGAGCGTCAGCGCGTAGAGCGGGGCATGATGCAGCTCCGGATAAGCCCTGAGGTTGTCGACCTTTGCGCCGCGCGCCTTCAGCACGGCATGCGTCTGCGGATATTTCACCAGCGTGGTGAATCCCTCGCCCCGCGAGATCTGGCGGGCCAACTCGGCCTGCTGCAGGGTCCACTCGTTCGGCGGGCCGTGGAATTGTTTCCACGAGAACACTGTCGTGAGCAGCAGCGCCCCGAGCACGGTCAGGGCCCGGCGCAATCCCCGCGCGCCCGCGCCCTGCTCGAGCCAGAGGATGAGCTCTTGGGGTGACTTCATGCGGTGCACGGCGGCGCGGCCCGGGCGCGGCGGGAAAGCAGGGGCCGCGCGCTCACCGGTCGACCACGTCGAGTTCGGGCCATTGCGCGATTTTGCGGTGGAGCGTGCGGCGGCTGATGCCGAGCAGCTCGGCGGCGGCGGTGCGGCTGCCGCGCGCCTTGATCAGGGCCTCGCGGAGGAGGCGCTTCTCGTTCTCCTCGACGGACAGCGGATTGGCCGGCGGCGGCGCGTGCAGCGGCGGCGGCGCATCGGGCTGGCCGCGGAATTTCGGCTCGAGTTCGAACTCGCTCAGGCTGCCGCCGCGCCGGAGCACGACGACGTTCTCCGCGAAATTGCGCAGTTCGCGGATGTTGCCCGGCCAGCCGTAGTGCTGGAGATGCTGCATGGCGCCGGGCTCGATCGTCACCGGCTCGTAGCCGTTCTCCTTGGCGAATTGCCGGATGAAATGGTCGAGCAGCACGGGGATGTCCTCCGGCCGCGCGCGCAGCGCGGGGGTCGTGATGCGCACGACGTTGAGGCGGAAAAAGAGGTCCTCGCGGAACTTCCCGTCCTTCACCATCTGCTCGAGGTTGCGGTTGGTGGCGGCGACGAGCCGCACGTCGACCGCGAGCGTCTTGGTGCTGCCGATGCGCTCGAAACTCCTGGTCTCGAGGAAGCGCAGGAGCTTCACCTGTATCTCCGGGCCGATCTCGCCGATCTCGTCGAGGAACACCGTGCCGCCATCCGCCGCCTCGAAGCGCCCCACCCGGCGCTCGGTCGCGCCGGTGAACGCGCCGCGCTCGTGGCCGAAGAGCTCGCTCTCGAGCAGCGTCGCCGGCAACGCCGCGCAATGCACCGGGATGAACGGCGCGCGCGCCCGCGGGCTGGCCTGGTGGATGGCCTGGGCGATCAGCTCCTTGCCGGTGCCGGTCTCGCCTTCGATGAGGATCGTGGCCTTGGAGGGCGCGACGAGCTTCACGCGGTCGATCACGTCCTTGAGTTTCTGCGAACCGCCGATGATGCCGTCGGTGTTGAACTTCTCGTCCAGCCGTTCGTGGAGCTGCCTGACCTCGACTTCGAGAGTCCGGGTTTTGAGCGCGCGCTGGATCAGGATTTCGAGGCGCTCGATGTTGACCGGCTTGGTCAGGAAATCCACCGCGCCGCGCTTCATGGCTTCCACGGCGGAATCGATGCTGCCGTAGGCGGTCATCACGATGACGGCGGGCTTGTTGGGCA
>PNKG01000101.1 GCA_013822585.1 Opitutus sp.
AACGGCCGCGCCATCGCCGCCGACGCCACGGACGGCTACGTGAAGATCATCGCCGACGCCAAGACCGACAAGATTCTCGGCTGCCAGATCCTCGGCCACAACGCCGGCGAGCTCATCAGCGAAGTCGTCGCCCACATGGAATACGGCGGCAGCGCCGAAGACCTCGGCCGCACGATCCACGGCCACCCGACGATGAGCGAAGCGGTCAAGGAAGCCGCCCTCGCGGTCAGCAAGAGCGCGATCCACGCTCTGTGAGGTAGGGCGAAGCGTCCCGCTGAGCCGAGGTGGAACGCGTTGACCTCAACGCGTTCTTGCCAAAGCGCGTTGGGGCCGACGCGCTCCACCTGACCGCTCCGCGGGCATGGTTTCACCAAACGTATTCCGCGCTTGCCGTCGCGCAGAAAAGCGCGGCGCTCTTGTTTCCCCTCACCGATGTCCGCCCTGCATCACCGCCGCGCCGTCTTCCTCATGCTCGCGTCCGCCGCGTTCTTCGTGGCGAACATGCTGCTCGTGCGCGCGCTCGGCGAACTCGGATTGGCCAACGTCTGGCTCATCGCCGTGGCGCGCTTCATCGTGGGGCTCGCGCTCATCCTGACCGTCTACCGCCGCGAATTTCAGCCGGCGCACCTCTGGCGGAATCGCAAGCTCATCGACCGCGGCCTCGTCGGCGGCGCCGGCACCTACGTCACCTACCTCACCGTCATCGAACTCGGCGCGGGCCGCGCGACCTTCATCGGCAACACCTACGTCATCTGGGGCGCGTTCCTCGCCGCCTGGGTGCTGAAGGAAAAACTCCGCACCTCCGTCCTGGTCGGCGGGCTCTCGGCGCTGATCGGACTCGCCTTGCTCACCAACATTTTCTCCTCAGCCAATCCGCCCGGCCTCTACGACGCCCTCGCCGTGCTCGGCGCGCTGATGTCCGCGCATGTCGTCGTCACGATCCGCCAGCTCCACGACTGCGAGCACACCTCCACCATCTTCGCCGCCCAATGCGTCTACGGCTTGCTGCTCTGCACCGGGCCGGCGATCGCGACGTTCGCCCCATTGTCGCCGCCCGCGTGGGCCGTGCTCATCGTGGCCAGTCTTTGCGCGGGTGCCGGGCAGCTCACCATGACCCGCGCCTTCCGCGACCTGCCCGTCGCCGAGGGTTCGCTCATCCAGATGCTCGTGCCGCTCGGCATCGCGGCGGGTGGCGTATTCTTTTTCGGCGAACACTTCGCCCCGCCCGAGCTGCTCGGCGCCGCGCTCATCCTCGCCGGCTGCGCCTTCATCGCGTTCCGCCGAGACGCGACGGCCGCCGGCCCGGGCGAATGATTGCGCGTCCACGCGGGAGGTGCGTGGACGCGCGGGCGCCGATCATCGAGTCTCGCAACAGTCGGCAAGTCCGGTGGAGCGCGCTGACCTCGACGCGCTCGGAGCGGAGGCCGATGTCGCCTTCGGCTTGGCAGAGGTCAATCCGCTCCACCCGGAGGCATGACTCGCTTTTGCGAAACTCAATGATTGTCCAGCAACTGCACCTCGCCTGTGGCGAGGTCGTAGCGCGCCGCGACGACCCGCAGGGCGCCATGCCGCACCGCCTCGCTCAGAATAGGGCCGCTGGCCGCAATCTGCTCCGCCATGTGCCGTGCGTTGGCGCGCACCACGGCGTCGACCTTGTCCGTCGCATCGGCGGCGGCGCCGACCGAGGGGGCGATGGATCTCACGATGCTGCCGATGTGGCCCGGCACCTCGCCGCCGGCGACGGTGGCGGCGACTGCGCCGCACTTCGAATGTCCGACCACCAGGATCAGTCGCGCGCCGAGGTGCTCGACCGCATACTCGATGCTGCCCAACACATGGTCGTCGACCACATTGCCGGCGTTGCGCAGCACGAACAGATCGCCCAAACCCTGATCAAAATAGATTTCAGGCGCCAAGCGCGAATCGGCACAGGTCAGCACCACGGCGAACGGATGCTGCCCCTTCGCCAACTGTTCCCGATGGGCAGGATCACGACGCGGCGCCGCGAGCTTGCCGGAGACGAAGCGCTGGTTGCCTTCAGCGAGGCGTTGCAGGGCGGTCGCGCTGTCGACGCTCGGCGTGGACGCCAAGGCGGTCGCGGTGACGGCAACCGACACCATGAGGATACAGGGGCGGAGAACAGAATGCATGGATAGTGTGTTTGTGGAGGTGGATTGGTTTTACACGAATGCGTGCGTTGGCAGGCGATGCAGCCGGTAAAACGTGATGCTGGCAATCAAGTCCAGACAGGAGTAGGGCCCGAGATAATAATTGACCTCAGCCTCGCCCCGGAGGCAAGTCATCGAAGACACAAGGGGACCTCGTTGCAGACCGGCCCTTGGTTTATCCGATGAAGAAACTCATCCTCTGGGACATCGACGGCACCCTCATCCGCACCAACCGCGCGGGCATCGCCGCGCTCGTGCGCGCCTTTGCGCAGATCCACGGACGCGAGCCGGACATGGCCCATGTGGAGGTTGCGGGCCGCACCGACCGTTTCATCATCCGGCGCATGCTGGAGGAACACCGCGTGGAACCGACGCCGGAAGCCGTCCACGCCGTCCTCGAAGGCTACCTGCAACTTCTGCAGAGCGAAATCCAGTCGCGCCCCGGCCGCGTGCTGCCCGGCATCCTCGAACTCCTCGAGACGTTGCATCACCGCACCGACATCGTGCAGGGCCTCCTCACCGGCAATGTCCAGCGCGGCGCCCGCATCAAACTCGAGCACTACCGCGTCTGGCACTACTTCCAGTTCGGCGCGTTCGGCGACGACTCCGCGCTGCGCAACGACCTCGGCCCGCACGCGCTGCGCCGCGCCCGGGAGCGTCACGAGATCGAGTTCGTGCCGGACCGCGTTTTCGTCATCGGCGACACCCCGCACGACGTGGAATGCGGCAAGGCCATCGGCGCCCGCACCATCGGCGTGGCCACCGGCACCTACACCGTCGAGCAACTTGCCGCGCACACGCCCACGGCGGCGTTCCAGGACTTTTCCGACACCGCCGCATTTCTCCGCGTGATCGACGCGTGAGTTAGTCGTCTCTTCCGGTTCCCCTGTGGGAGCGAGCTTGCTCGCGACCGGCGAACGTTTGTCGCGAGCAAGCTCGCTCCCACAACACCCCGCCAAGCTCAGGCACCCCCCGCGCGCCGCGTTCAACCCTTCCGATAATCCACGCGCACCACGCGCCCCTGCCGGAACTCCACGCGCATCGCCTCGTCGTCCTTGTAGCCGCCCGTCGACGTCCCCACGCCCACGCGGGTCGCCGAGTGCCGGCCGTAGCTGCCGACACCGATGCCGAAGCTGAAACGCGGCGCGCTTCGCGCGTAAATCCACACCTGACTCAGGCCGGTCCGCTGATCGAGCCGCTCCATCCGCCGCGCCGGCTCGCCCAGCGCGAGCAGCACGACGCTTTCGGAGTCGCCGATATAGACCTGCCCGCGGCGCACGCGCTCCTGCACGGCCGGCGGCAGTTGGGCGAACGCCTCCGGATTGCGCTGGATGCGCGACTCGGGCGTCGAAGCGCAACCGGCCAGGAAGGCGAGCAGGGCGGGGCCGAGGAAGCGAAGCGTGTTCAAGGCGGGGATTTTGTTTGCTGACCGAAAATGTGACCGGAATAACGACAGCCGCAATCCACCGCAGTTCACGCTCTGCCGCATTATGAAGAAATTCGCCATCGCCATCGGATCCGACCACGCCGGCTTCGCCTACAAGGAGAAGATCAAGGCCATGCTTCTCGCCGAAGGGCATATCGTGCGCGACTTCGGCACGAATTCCGACGTGTCGTGCGATTATCCGGACTTCATCCGGCCCCCGGCAGAGGCGGTTGCGCGAGGCGAATTCGAGCGCGGCATCGTGCTCGGCGGCTCCGGCAACGGCGAGGCGATCGTGGCCAACCGCGTGCGCGGCATCCGCTGCGGTCTTTGCTGGAACGAGCAGGTCGCCATCTGGAACCGCTCGCACAACGACGCCAACTGCCTCTCCCTCGGTGCCCGCACCATCTCCGAAGACGAGGCGCTCAAGATCGTCCGCGTTTGGCTGGCGACGGAATTCGAGGGCGGCCGCCATACCCAACGCATCGCCAAGATCGACCGTTGAGCTGCCTTCGGCCAATCGCCCGCGCGGAGTCGATCTTCTCGTCTGCTCAACGCACCGAACAACAGCGGCAAGCAGAGGGTCGCGCACCACGAAAGCGCAGGTTCCATGCGTTGCTTTGACATTAAACCGTCCATCGCTTCCATTCCCTGTTCATGGGAACACGGCATCACGGAACGATCGGGGAAATCAATGCGCTGAATGCCTTCATCAAACTCCAACGCGCCGCGGAGTCCGTCTCCACCCGGATCCACGCCGTGCTGCCCGGGGGTCTGACTGTCACCCAATTCGGCGTCTTGGAATCCCTCCATCACATCGGGCCGCTCTGCCAAGGCGAACTTGCCGAAAAGCTGCTCCGCTCCGGCGGCAATCTCACGCTTGTGGTCGACAACCTCGAAAAGGCCGGCCTCGTGGCGCGTGAACGCGATCCGGCCGACCGCCGCTTCGTGGTCGTGAAACTCACGGACAAGGGCTCGAAGTTCATCGCCGAGCTTTTCCCCAAGGTGGTTGCCAACGTCTCCCGCGAAATGAACCGCCTCTCCTCCACCGAGCTCCTCGACCTCGGCCGCCTCTGCAAGAAGGTCGGTCTGCCCGGCTGATTTCGGTTGGCCATTGCTCCCCAATCGAACGGCACATGAACGCCCGCGCCAACCTTCTCGGTCTTCACCATATCACCGCCATCGCGGCCGACCCCAAGGTGAACCGCGACTTCTACACCCGCGTCCTCGGCCTCCGCTTCGTCAAGAAGTCGGTCAATCAGGATGACCCCGGCACCTACCACCTCTACTACGGCGACAACGTCGGCTCCCCCGGCACTGCGCTGACTTTCTTTCCTTGGATGGGCCTGCGGCGCGGCCGCCCGGGCACCGGCCAGGCCTACGCGACTGGATTTTCCGTCCCGGCCAGCTCCCTCACTTACTGGCAAAAACGGCTCTCCGAACTGAAAATCACAGCCGAGCCGGTGGAGTCGCGCTTCGGCGACCGCGTCCTCCCCTTTGCCGATCCCGACGGCATGCGCCTCGAGCTCGTTGCCACGGCCGAGTCCGATCCGCGCACGCCGGCGCCTTCGGCCGATGTGCCCGCCGAGCATGGCATCCGCGGCTTCCACAGCGGCACGCTCGCGCTCACTTCCGGCACCGCGACCGCCGCGCTGCTCACCGACGTGATGGGCTGCCGCCTCCACCAACGCGAAGGCCACCGCGCCCGCTACACCACCGCCACCGGCGGCCCCGGCACCTACGTCGATCTGCTCGCCGACCCATCGCTCCCGCGCGGACTCACCGGCGCCGGCACGGTGCACCACATCGCCTTCCGCGTCGCCGACGATGCCGACCACGTCGCCGCGCACGATCTGCTCGTCGCGCACGGCTTTCACGTCAGCAACGTGATCGACCGCGCCTACTTCAAATCGATCTACTACCGCGAACCCGCCGGCGTGCTCTTCGAGATCGCCACCGATCAGCCC
The DNA here is from genome assembly GCA_013822585.1 of Opitutus sp. Taxonomy (GTDB): domain Bacteria; phylum Verrucomicrobiota; class Verrucomicrobiia; order Opitutales; family Opitutaceae; genus Didemnitutus. The sequence goes on from PNKG01000101.1 coordinate 5,559, forward strand.
GGCTTCGCCATCGACGAGCCCGTTGAGTCCCTCGGCGCCAAACTCTCGCTCCCGCCCCGCCTCGAACCGCACCGCGCCGAAATCGAGGCCGCGCTGCCCTCGCTCGAGTGAATCCGCTCAAACGGGTGGACTAAACCCGGATTCCGCGATGGCCGGAATGTGGGAGGGGGTTTATACTAAGCACCCGTAGCTAATTGACTTTAGGGTGGGCGTCGGCGTCCCCGACGACGCCTGTCGCCGCCGGGGACGGCGGCGACCACCTGCCTGCCCAATAGTCCAGAAGCAAGCGGGCGCTGGTATTACGCCCCGGCTTCGTCAGCTTCTTCCGCGCAAGGGCAAATCGCAGCGCAAAGCCGCTCCCACATTCGGGGCGGTCTTCCCCAATCGCGGAATCCGGGCGATACACGATAAGCCCCCGCCCGCTTTCCCCGTTGGACAAACCGCCGCACCCGCCCACACTCGCGCGCATGGAAATGCCCTGCCGCCGCGTCGGCACGACCGGCCTCAAAGTCTCCGCGCTCTCCTTCGGGGCCTGGGTCACCTTCGGCAATCAGGTCGGCGGCGACGTGGCCCGCGACCTCATGCACACGGCCTACGACGCGGGCGTGAATTTCTTCGACAACGCCGAGGGCTACGCCGCCGGCCAGGCCGAGATCGTGATGGGCGACATCCTGAAGAAATCCGGCTGGCGCCGCGGCAGCTACGTTCTCTCCACCAAGATCTATTTCGGCGCCGGACACGCCGGCCCCAACGAAATGGGCCTCTCCCGCAAGCACCTCATCGAGGGCTGCGAGGCCTCGCTCCGCCGCCTCCAGCACGACCACGTCGACCTCCTCTTCTGCCACCGCCCCGACCCCGACACGCCCGTCCTCGAGACCGTGCGCGCCATGCACGACCTCATCACCCAGGGCAAGGTGCTCTACTGGGGCACGAGCGAGTGGAGCGGCGAGCAGATCAACGCCGCCTTCGCCGTTTGCGACAAATCCAACTTCCACGCCCCGATCGCCGAGCAGCCCCAATACAACCTCTTCCACCGTTCCCGCTTCGAGAAGGAACTCGCGCCCCTCTTCAGGCAGCGCGGCCTGGGCTCGACCATCTGGTCGCCGCTCGCCAGCGGCCTGCTCACCGGCAAATACAACGACGGCATCCCCGCCGACTCGCGCCTGCACATGGAAAGCCTCGACTGGCTCCGCAAGCGCCTCACCGGCTTCGGCGCCGAGCGCAAACTCGAGGCCGTCAGGAAATTCGCCGCGCTGGCCGCCCGCGCCGGCGTGCCGCTGCCGCATCTCGCCCTCGGCTGGTGCCTGAAAAACCCCGCCGTCAGCACCGTCATCATGGGCGCCTCCAAGGTCGAACAGCTCCGCGAAAACCTCGACGCCCTCGCCAACCTCGACAAACTCACCCCGCAGGTCATGGCCGAGCTCGACCAGATTTCCCGCCCCGTCGCTGAATAACCCACCCGGGAAACGGAGGACGGAGGACAGAAATCAGCGGACCGAGCCCGGCGGACCCACCGCCCCCAGCATCACGCCGTCCCGAATTCTGCCCTCCGCCCTCCGACCTCCGTCTTCCGCCCCAGTCCTCCGCCCCGTTCCCCGCCATGCAACTCACCTACCTCGGCCACTCCGCCTTCCTGCTCGAAACCTCCACGCACCGGATCGTCTTCGATCCCTTCCTCGACCAAAATCCCTCCTCCCCCGTCAAGGCCGCCGACCTCCGCTGCGACTACGTCATCGTCTCGCACGGCCATGAAGACCACTGCGCCGACGCCCTCGCCCTCGCCCAGCGCCACGGAGCGGCGATCATCGCCAACTACGAAATCTCCGAACACTACGCCAAACTCGGCGCCAAGACTCACGGCCTCAACCCCGGCGGCGCACACGGCTTCCCTTTCGGCCGCGTCAAACTCACCCCCGCCATCCACACCTCGAGCACCGAGATCGGCGGCGGGCGCCGCTACATGGGCATCGCCTGCGGCGTGCTCCTGTCCGCCGACGGCAAGCACCTCTACCACGCCGGCGACACCGCGTTGTTCTCCGACATGGCGCTCATCGCCCGCGCCGGACTCGATCTCGCCCTGCTCCCCATCGGCGACAACTACACCATGGGGCCCGACGACGCGCTCCTCGCCCTCGACTATCTGCGCCCCAAGCTCGCCGTCCCCATGCACTACAACACTTGGCCGATCATCGCGCAGGACGCCGCCGCCTTCGCCGCGCGCGCCGCCACCGCGGGCCACACCGTGCGCGTGCTCCGCCCCGGCGAGACGCTCGGATTTTAGCGCTCTGCCGTGAACCTGGCTGTGGGCGGGGCGCCCCCACCCCGCGCGTTTCATTCTCGCAACTGACAAAACTGCCGGGGGAGGCGCCCGGCCCACGGGATCCACGCAACCCTCGGGAAATCCGAAGAATTCGCGGGTGGCGCGAGGATGCCTCTTCAGGAGGATACGGTGGCCTGCGACCCGAATGTGGGAGCAGCTTTCTGCCCCGACTCACGCGCCTCGGATGTCCCCCGTCGCGGCGCTGAACCGCTGCCGCCCGTTTTGCGCGCGTGCCTCTGCAATTAGCCCCCGTGCGGCGCCTCCTGCCCATTCTGATGATTCGCTCGCCGCGCCCAATTTTTCCTCGCCCACCGCGCCGCGCCCCGCACCGTCACTTGGCATCAACGCAATGACGTTCCCCGCGACCCCCACGCTGTTCCAACGCCGCGACCTCCGCCTCGCCGACCTCGCCGCCGACCGCTCCGCCGCGCTCCTGCAGGTCTACGCCTGGATGCAGCTCGCCCGCACCGGCGACAACCGCATCCTCGACCTCTTCCGCCAGGGCCTCATCCGCGGCACCGTCACC
>PNKG01000102.1 GCA_013822585.1 Opitutus sp.
CATCTACACCGCGCTGCGTTTCCTGCCTTGGGTGCAACCGCGGCTCGCGCACGAACCCGATCGCGCCGCCCAGCTGATCGCCTGGCTCGCCCCCGAATTGAAGGACACCTCCGCCTACCGGGCCGCCCTGCTGGCGGGATGGCCGTCGGTGCCTGCGACGCTCGCGGAGAAGGCCGCCCTGCTGCGTGAACACCTCGGCGGACACTTCGACCCGGCCGCGCTGCTCCCGGCATGGCTGCGCCACGAATGCCCCGCGGCCTTCGCGCCGCCCCACCTCGACGCCCTGCTCGCCCGCGCGCCGCTCTGGGTCCGGTTGCAGACGGCCGACCCTGCGATGGTGCTCGACGAATTCAGGCGGCGCGGCTGGGACACACGGCCCTCCTCCGACTTGCCCGAGGCCTTCGCCCTGCCGCCCAACGCCGAGGTCGCCGGCAGCGACGCCTACCGCCGTGGCTTCGTGGAAATCCAAGACCTCGGCTCGCAGCTCGTGCTGGCCCACGCGCCGGTTGCACCCGGTCAAATCTGGCTCGATGCCTGCGCCGGCGCCGGCGGCAAATCGCTCCAGCTCGCCCACGCCGTCGGCCAATCCGGCCGCGTCGACGCCACCGACATCCGCCCCGCCATGCTCGACGAGCTCCGCGACCGCGCGGCCCGCGCCCGGTTGAAAAATGTTCGCATCGCGCCCATCGTCGACGGCACCGCCTACGACGGCGTGCTGGTGGACGCGCCGTGCTCCGGCACCGGCGTCTGGCGACGGCTGCCGCACATGAAATGGCATACGCGGCCGGAAATGCTGCCGCCCTTCGCCGCCGCCCAACTCGGAATCCTCTCCGCCCGGTCCACCCGGGTGAAGCCCGGCGGCCTCCTCGTCTACGCCACCTGCTCGCTCACGCGCACCGAGAACCACGGCGTCGCCGCGGCCTTCGCCGCCGCGCATCCGGAATTCGCCCCCGTGCAGCCCGCGCGCGCCTTCGGCGGCGTCTTCGACGGCCTCGGCACGACGCTCCTGCCCGGCGTGCGCGACAGCGACGGTTTCTACGTGGCGGTCTTCCGCCGGCGCGGCGCCTGAGCGATTTCCCCCTTGCGCGCGCGCACGCCGCCGCCTCGACTCGCCCCGTGGTCGCCGAAGCCGATTATCGCGTCAAACTGCCCGTGTTCGAGGGTCCGCTGGACCTCCTGCTCTTCCTCATCCGGAAGAGCGAACTCGACATCCACGACATCCCCATCGAGTCGGTGACCAAGCAATACCTCGAAGTCCTCTACGCCATGAAGGACCTGCAACTCGAGGTCGCGGGCGAGTTTTTCGTGATGGCCGCCACGCTGATGGAGATCAAGAGCCGCATGCTCCTGCCGCGCCACCAGCAGGCCGTCGCCCCCGACGCCGACGAGGAGGAGTTGGACCCGCGCTGGGAACTCGTCCACCAACTGCTCCAATACAAGAAGTTCAAGGAGGCCTCCGCCCGGCTCGGCCTGATGGCGCGCGATGCGCAGGACATGCTCGCCCGTCCGCCCTCGGCCTTCGCCCCCGCCTCCGAGCGTCCGCTCAAGCACGTCGACCGCATCGAGCTCTGGAACAGCTTCAACCTCGTCCTCCGCCGCCTCGCCGAAAAGCTCGTCGTCGGCGAGATCCACGCCGAACAGGTCACCGTCGCCGACCAGATGGAATACATCCTCGCGACGATCAAGACGCGCCGCGAGTTCACGTTCTCCAGCCTGTTTGACACGAAGATTTCGCTGCGCAAACTCGTCGCCACCTTTCTCGCGCTGCTGGAGCTGGCGCGCCTGCGCAAGCTCGCCCTCCGGCAGGACGATAACTTCTCCGACATCCACTGCTCCGCCGGGGAGGAAAAGTCGCTTGAAACATCGCACAACCCGGCCACCGTCACGCCGCACCATGAGGAAAACTCCCCGCCGCCGTCCGTCTAAGGCCGCCGCCAAGCCCAAGGGCAAGGCGCACCTCCTCGGGCTCGGGCTGGACAACCAGGACGGCCACAAGCGCATCACCCGCGCGGAGGAGTTCACCCTCGTCGGCGGCTCGGAGGAGACGCACGGACGCATGACCGAGACGGTCGTCAAGACCTTCGAGACCCTCAAGCAGCGCGGCAAGCACCTCCAGACCGTCGAGCCGCACGAACTCGCGGAGATCCTCCACAAATCCACGCCCCGCTGAGTCGCGCAGTTGAGTTTCCCGCAAAACCAACTTCCATCCCCATCACCATGGCAGCGAACATCACCACCCTCGATTCCAACAACTTCAAGACCGCCGTCGCCGGCGCGACGCCCACGCTCGTCGACTTCTGGGCCCCCTGGTGCGGCCCCTGCAAAGCCATCGCGCCTGTGCTCGAGGAGCTCGCCGCCGAGATGGCCGGCAAGCTGCAGATCGCCAAGGTCAACGTCGACGACAATGGCGACCTCGCCGCCCAGTATGGCGTCCGCGCCATCCCGACGCTCCTGCTCTTCAAGAACGGCGCCGTCGCCGAGCAGTTCGTCGGCATGATGGACAAGGGGACTCTGAAGGCGAAACTCGCCGGCAAGGTCTGAGCTCGTTCCCGCCTCCACCCTCCCCAGCCGGAGCCTGCGCTCCGGCTTGCCTATTTTCCGAAAACCAGTCCGGCGCTGAGCAACACACCGTAAACGGCGAGGAACTTCGCCGTGTCGGCCAGCAACGCGATCTGCTCCGCCGGCACGGCCCGGCGCGCCAGACGCCGGCCCAGCACGAAAGCCCACGGCCCGAGGGCCAGCGGAGCCAGCACCGGCCACGAGTAGCCCAGGCGCCACAGCAGCGCGGGCACGGCGAGCGCCGCGACGAGCGAAAGTCCGTATTGCGCGAGCGCGAAGCGCCGGCCGAACCGGACCACCAGCGTGCGCTTCCCGGCACGCGCGTCGGTCTCGGCGTCACGATAGTTGTTCGCGACCAGGATGTTCGCCGCCAACAGGCCGATCGCTGCGGCCGCAAGCAGGACATCCACTCCGGGACGGCCCGCCTGCACGAAGAACGTCACGCCGACCGCGACCAGACCGAAGAAGAGGAACACGAAGAGGTCGCCCAGCCCGTGGTAGCCGAGCGGATACGGCCCGCCCGTGTAGGCGATCGCGCACACGATGCTCACGAGCCCGACGGGCAGCAACAGCCAGCCGCCCTCGATCACGAGCAGCAGGCCCGCGAGGAAAGCCAGCGTCAGCACCAACCCGGCCGCGCGCAGCATCTCCGCCGGAGTGACGAGCCCCGCCGCGACGGCGCGCCGGGGGCCGACGCGCCCGGCCGTGTCGGCGCCCTTGCGGAAATCGAAATAGTCGTTGGCGAAGTTCGTGCCGATCTGCGTCAGCAGCGCGAAGACCAGGCACACCGCCGCCTTGGAGAGCTGCGCCGCGCCATGCGCCTGGGCCAGGGCCGTCGCCACCACCACCGGAATCACGGCCGCCGGCAGGGTCTTCGGCCGCGCGGCCTCCAGCCAGATTTTCCAGCGCGGCGTCATGTCACCACATCAGGTTCCGTTTGCGCGTGAAGATCACCATCGGCCGCTCCGTCAGCAGGCTGAGCAGCGGCCCGACGAGCAGGAGCACGGAGTTGATCAGCGCCAGCTCGAGGCCGGCGCCGAGAAAGTAGTTGAACGGCAGCAGCAGCACCGCGAACACGCTGATGAACACGCGGGGCGTCGGGATCACGGGATTGAGCGCGCACATGAGCAGGAACGCCATCGAACCGGAGAAATAGTTGCCCATGCCGATGCTCAGGCCGGCAAAATAGAATATCGGAGCGAAGAAAGTGATGCGCGCGCGCCAGCGCACCAGCTGGATCAGGATCGCCACCAGCGTCAGGCCGAACTCCCAGCCGAGCAGGAGCCCGTGCTGCGCCCGGCCGGCGGAAAAGCTGAATTCCCAGAGCGCGACGCCGCCGGCCAGCGCGCGCAGGAAATCGAGATGGTTGCGCGGCGACTTCAGCTCGCGCGCCAGGCGCACCGACTTGTCCTCCGGGTCGACCGCCCCGTCCTGGGCGAATTTCTCCATCGTCTCGCGTTCACGGCGGTGCTTCCTCCGCCACCTCCCGAGGCGCATCCACGGGCGCGGGAACCAGAGCATCGCGAGGGCGAGCGCGAGGTAGGGCCAGTGAATCTCAAAAGGCGTGTCCATCGGCGGCCGGTTATCCCGGCCGCATCACCGGCTGTCAAAGGGGTTCTCCGCGGGCGCGCAATGCCTCCTCCAGTTCGGCGATGCGCGCCAGAACGAGCTCGCGTTGGGCCGCGGGGTCTTGCGCCGGCAAACGCAGGCTCCATGCCCGCAGCCATTCCAGCGCCTCGCGGTCTCTGCCCAGCTCGCGCAGGAGCTGGGCATGGATCCTCCCCGCATGCCACGGCGCGCCCGGCAGCTCGGCCGCGCGCCGGTAGCGCATCGCGGCGAGCTCGCGGTCGCCTCCGGCATAGAGCGCGATGTTGGCCGCTTCCAGCCAGAGCGCGGGATCGCCTGTCTCCCCCGCCAGCAACAAGGCCGCGGCCTCCCCGGCGGCGGCGCTGCGCCAGCGGCGCACGAGCGCCGCGGGCGCCTCCGGTTCCGCCAGCGTCCGCCAGGCCGGGAGATCGTAGGCGATGATGCGGGCGGCATTCAGCCGGAAGAAATCGACCTTCGGCGCGGCCGCGAGCGTCCAGCGCATCAGGGCGCGCACCGCCGGCTCGTCGCGCCGCTCCCAGGCCAGGCTCAGCCTCAGCCACGCGACATCGGCAAGCATGCCGCCCCACCATGTCTCCTCGGCGCCGCCGGGGCGCGGCGCCGCCAATCCCAGCACGATGGCGCAGACCGCACCCAGGATCACCGGCGCCGCGCGCCGGCGCTTTTCAGATCTCACGCTGCGCATGGATCACCGTCGCCATCCCAAGATAGACCAGCAGGTATCCCACGGCCCCGAGTGTCGTGATGGCGCCGCCGGGCACGAGCAGGTCGAGGCCCTGCCAGAAAAACGCCTCCGCGCCGCGACTGCTCGCCGCCATGCGGCCGAACAGGGGTTCCAGCTGCATGGCCAGTCCAAAGCCGAGGGTCGCCGTCGTGGCCGGGATCGTGCGCTGAAAGATCGCGGCGAACAGGACCGCGGCGGCATTGAGCACCAGCAACCCGCCCGCTTGACCCGAGAGTTCCGCCAGCGCCGGAGCATGCCCGTGGCGGCCGAGGGTCGTCGCCAGGGCCGCGCCGGTCAGCAACAGCAGCCAACCCTGCACGGCTGCGAGCGAAGCGAAGACCGCGCCGATCCACTCCCCCCGCCCCACTCCGCGCGCGAAAAGACACTGCGCCAGCCGGCTTTCGCCGCGTGGCCCGATCAGCATCGGAGCGAGCAGCGCCGCGAGGAGCGTCCCCGTCGTCCACAGACCGGCCAGCGCGACGCCGGCGTGGAACCTCGCTTCGTCCGCCCCGAAATGGAAGAGGCGCAGGACGCCGCCCGAGAGCGCCATCGCCAGCGCCACTCCGCTCAGGAGCCAGGGGACCCGCTGGTGCGCGATCTCCATCAACTGCCAGCGCACGAGGTGGCGGAATCTGCGCACGCGCTCCCTCATGCCCGCACCGCTTCGAGGTAGACGGCGCGCAATCCCCCGCGGGCCGCCAAGTCATCCTGCCGGCCGGCATAGAGCACGCGTCCCTGCTCGAGCAGCACGATGTCGCCGGCCAGCTGTTCGACCTGCGGCAGAAAATGCGAGCTGAGCAGCACGGTGCGACCGGCGGCGCGTTGCGCGCGGATGACATCGGCCAGTTGTTCGAGCGCGCGCGGGTCGAGTCCGGCGCCGGGCTCGTCGAGCAGCAGGATCCCGGGGCGTCCGAGCAAGGCCTGCGCGATGGCCACGCGCTGGCGCTGGCCGAGCGAGAGCGCGCCGATGCGACGCCCGGCCTCGCGCTCGAGGCCGGCGTCGCGCAACACCGCCCGGACAGCGAATCCCGCTTCCCCATCCGGGATGCCGTAAAGTCGGGCCAATTGAGCGAGGAGGTCCCCCACCGTCCGGCAAGGAGGCAGCATCAGGCGATCCGGCACGTAGCCGACAACGCACCCTGGCGTGCCGGCCACCACCCCGCCCACCCGGCACAGACCGGAATCGATTCCGGTGAGGCCGGCGCAGATGCGCAGGAGCGTGGATTTGCCCGACCCGTTCGGCCCGACGAGGGCGCACACCCGCCCGCGGGCGACCGAGAGCGACACTTCCCGCAGCGCCACTTGGCGACGGCCGCGCCAGTCGGTGACGAAGCTTTTCGTCACGCGGTCGAGGGAGATGGCGGGAGGTTCAGCAGCGGGGCCGGGAGTCATCGGATCGCGAAACCGCGATGGGTCGGGGCGCGCGGGCCCGACGCGCGCTCCGTTTTCCGGATGAATCCTTGGAGATGTTCCTCGATTTCGGCAACAAAAGCTTCCACCTCGGCCTTCTCCCCCTCCGCTTCGAGGTGCACCCGCCCGTCCGGCAGGTTGCAGACGAATCCCGAGACCTCGAAGCCCTTGGCCAGCTGCAGCGTCTGGTAGCGGAAACCCACGCCCTGCACCCGGCCGCTGAAATACACTGTCTCGTGATGCACGGCGGACATGACCGAAGGAGAGTAGCCGTGGCGCCCGCTTTCAACATTTTCCCCGCACCACCGGGCCATTGACACGGAATTATGTTTGCCTGACACCACCCGGAGGGCAAGCTCCGCGCCAGAGCCCTGCGGCTCCACGCTGACATGACCAATCAAGATTCCGACGGGCTGTCCGAAAACGACTGGGAGGAACGCCGTGAACTGTCGTGGACCGAGGCCGATTGGGAAACCTACCTCGCCGAACACGAGTCCGCCGTCCGCGACTACCTGAAGCATTACGAGCAGCTGGCCGACGCCCCCGACCGCATCGACGAGGTCGCGCGCCGGATGGGTTGGGAGATGCAGCCGGCGGACTTCGATGCCCCCGGGGGCGACTCGGGCGAAGAGACCCAAGCCGGCGACCCCGCCCCTTTCGACGAGGATTTCGATCTCTACACCGTGCACCGCAACCCCGTGCACATCGCCACCAAGGCCCTCTACCTCGGCCTGATCGCCAACTGGGAACGCATCGCCTCGCACCCCGACCGCATCCACTCCGCCCTGGCTCTCGGCGTCCTCGGCACGCTCTACCGCGGCCGCGAGCACGCCCTCCAAGCCGTGCAATCCCTCGACATGGGCGACTACTCGCTGGCCATCTGTTTTTTCAAGCGCGCGCTGCGTGAGATCAACGACACGCTGGCCCGCCTCTCCGCCGAGACGGACAGCGCGCACGGCCTCCTGTCGCGCTACCGCGAATTCGCCACTCCCCGCCTTTTCGATCTCCGCGAAATCTGGCTGCGCGTCATGGCCGAGTGCCGGAACGCGGACCAGGGTGGCTGACCGCCCGCGCGCCTGAATGCCCCGAAGCCGAGCGCGCTGCTTGCAACCATTGCTGGTTGCGCACGCGCGCCAACCGTAAGTCCGCCTCGTCGGAGTTTTCCGCGGCGGCGAGCTTTCAGCGCCGCGCGCGCCCCGGCCGCGAAGCATATTTCGCGCCCTTCTGCCCGCCCACCGAGACGGGCATTTTCCCGCCTCCCTTCAAGACCGCGATCTGGTCACGCAGCAGGGCGGCGCGTTCGAACTCCAGCCTGTTGGCCGCCTCCTGCATCTCGTCCTCCAATTCGGCGATGACGGCGGCGACATCGTCGATCGACTCGGCCACGGCGGGCTCGTCGCGATTCCGCCCGGTGCCGTCGTAGACGTGCAGGCTCGCCTGGGCGGCGCGCTTCACGCTGCGGGGCGTGATGCTGTGCGCGGCATTGTAGGCGAGCTGCCTTTCGCGGCGGCGTTTCGTCTCCTCCACGGTGCGGCGGATCGATTCCGTGATGACATCGGCGTAGAAAATCACGCGACCCTGCTCGTGGCGCGCCGCGCGTCCCGCGGTCTGCAACAGGCTCGTCTCGCTGCGCAGGAACCCCTCCTTGTCGGCGTCGAGGATGGCGACGAGCGCGACCTCCGGCAGATCGAGGCCCTCGCGGAGGAGATTGATGCCCACGAGCACGTCGAAATTGCCCTGCCGCAGGTTGCGCAGGATCTCGACGCGCTCGAGCGCATCGATGTCGGAGTGGAGATACTCGACCCGGACCTTGGCGTCGCGCAGGTAGCTCGTGATGTCCTCCGACAGGCGCTTGGTCAGCGTCGTCACGAGCACGCGCTCCCCCTGCTCCACCGCCCGGCGGATTTCGCCGATGAGATCCTCCACCTGCCCCTTGGTCGGACGGAGGGCGATCTCGGGATCGAGCAGACCGGTCGGACGGATGACCTGCTCGGCGACCACCTGCGAGCGCTCCAGCTCGAACTTCGCCGGCGTCGCGGAGACGTAGAGTGTCTGACCGGTGATCTGCTCGAACTCCGCGAAGCTCTGCGGCCGGTTGTCCAA
>PNKG01000103.1 GCA_013822585.1 Opitutus sp.
CCCGAACCACCACCTCTGGAACAACAACGGAACGTGGTTCCTGCACTACACGGTGTATCCCACGCCGTTCACGAAGGAGCGCATCCGCCGCTCCCTCGGCACCAAGGACGTCGACGTCGCCCGCCAGCGCCGCGACGCCTTTTTCCGGCACCTGACCGGCCAGGCCGCGGCCACCAGCCTGGCGACGGCGCGGACTGCGGTCGCCTGATCAGCCCGGCCCTTTGCCCTGGCAACCGGCCCGCGTCCTCACCGGCGCGGGTTTGTTGTTTTCAGGGGATGCGCAGCTGCATGCCGACGCGCAGGGCGCTGGAGCCCTGGAGGACGTCGCGGTTGGCGTTGTAGATTTCCTGCCAGCGGTTGGCCGTGCCGTAGTAGCGCAGGCTGATGCGCGAGAGCGAGTCGCCTTCGACCACGGTGTGGAAACGCGCCTCCGCCGCGGGGGCGGCGGGCCGTGCCGCCGGCACCGTGCCGGACGCGATCTGCGCGGCGGGCGTGCCGAGGCGTGCGGCGGCGGCGATCTGATCGAGCGTGCCCTGCGCCTGCGCCAGGCGCGCCGCGAGGGAACGGTTCTCCTCGCGCAGCTGCACCATCGTGGTGGCGCGCTCGCGCTCGAGGGCGGTGTTCGCCTCGACGAGGCGGGCGTTGGCGGCGCGAAGGCCTTCCAGATCGCGGCGGACCTCGACGAGCTGGCCGGCCATGGCGTTGATGTTCGCCGTGGCGTTGCGCTCGGCGTCGGCGCGCGAGACATCGGCGCTGCGCGCGAGCTGCCCGAGACGGGCGGTCTCGGTGCGCTGCGCGGCGAGCTGCTGTTGCAGGTCCTTCACCTGCGCCTCAAGCTTCGCATTGGCGCCGGTCAATTCCGTGACGGAGGCAGTCTGGTTCTCGGCGGCCTTTTCGGTCTCGGCGGCCCGTGCCTGCAAGGCGGCGAGGTCGGCTCCGGCGTTGTCCGCGCGCTGGCGGTCGGCCAGCGCCTTGGCCTGCACCTCCGCAAGTTCCTTCTGCAACGAATCCACTTCGGCCTGCGCCCTGACGAGCTGGCCGCCGACGGCCTCGAGGCGCTCCTGCAAGGCGTTTTTCTCCTGCTCCAGTTTCTCGGAAGCGCTGCTGCCGCTCTTCTGGGCGGCGGCGAGCTGGGCCGTCAGGGCGTCGACGCGCTGCCCGAGGGCGTCGCGCTCCTGCGCGAGCTTCTCGTTCGTGCCGGTGAGTTCGGCGACGGAGGACCCGTGCTGCCCGGCCTCCTTTTCGGCGTCGGCCAACTGCTGCCTGAAGGCGTCGCGCTCGGCGGTGAGTTTCTCGTTGGCGTCGCCGAGCTGCTGGATCTGGCGGCGGAGCTCGTCCCCGGCGGCGACCATGTCGCGCAGGCGCGCCTGGGCCTGCTCGAATTCGGCGCGGCTGGGGGCGTCGTCCGCCTGCTTGGCGGAGAGAAGGGCGCGGTTGGCCTCGGCGAGCGACTTGTTGGTCTCGCGGGCGCGGGTGAGCTGCGCGGCGAGCGCGGCGATCTCCTTGGCGGTGTTGTTGCGCTCCTCCTCGATTTGCGCGTCGAGCTCCTTCACCCGGGCCTGCAGCGTGTTGATCTCGGTGCGGAAGGCGTCGCCTTGGTTCGCGGCGACGGCCTGGGCCTGCGCGGCGAGCGCGGCCTCGGCGGTCTTCCGGGCGTTGGTGAAATCCTGCTCGAGCTTGCCGTTGGCGGCGGTGAGTTCGGCCACCTGCATGCGCAGCTTATCGTTGGCCTGCGTGGCCTCGACCAGGTCGGCGCGGAGTTTTTCCGCGACGGTGTCCGGGGCGGCGGGTTTCGCGGCGGCGGCGCGGGCCTCGGCCAGCTGGTTCTCGAGTTCGACGATCTGGGCGCGGGCGTTTTCGAGCGCCTTGGCGTCGCGGTTGTCGCGGGGGCGGGAATTCAGGCGGTTGTTCTCCTGCAGGAGTTCCTGCACCTGGGCGCGGAGCGGGGCGAGCTGGGCGGCATCCTGCCGGGCGGCGGCGATCTCGCGCGCAAGCCGGTCGTTGGCCGCGGTCAATTCGGCGACGTTCGTCTGCCGAGTCTCGGCTGTGCGGGTCGCCTCGGCGAGCTTGCGCCGGAGCTCGGCCACCGGCTCGGCCGGCGTGCTGCGGGCCGCGGAGAGGTCGCGCTCCAGGGCCGCGATGCGGGTGTCGCGCTCCCGCGCGGCCTGTTGGGCGGCGGCCAGGTCGGAGGCAAGCCGGTCGGAATTCTCCCGGGCAGTGCGCGCCTCTTCCCGGGCGGCGGCGAGCTGGCCCCGCAGGGCGGCGTCGGACTCGTCGCGCGTGCCGGCCGCGCGGGCCTGCTGGTCGCGGAGGGCCGCGATCTCCTCGCCGCGGGCGCGCAGCGCCTGGCTGGCCGCATCGAGGTCGGCCCGCAATTTCCCGGCCTCCTGTCGTGCGGCAACGAGCTCGGCGGAGGCGGAGGCCGATTGCGTGGCCGCCTGCTGTTGACGGCCGGCTTCGCGGTGCAGTTCGTCGATGCGGGCCTCGGCGGCGGCAAGGGTGTCGCGGGTCTTGCGGAATTCGTCGCGCAGCTGCAGCGCGTCCTGCCGGATGCTGTCGCGGTCGGATTCGGCGGCCGTGAGGCGCGCTTGGAGATCGTCGGCCTGCTGGCGGGCGGCGAGAAGCGGGGCATCGTCGCGCCGGGGGGCGGCGGCGAGTCTCGCGTTTTCGTCCGTGAGCTGCCGGACCTTTTCCCGCAGCTTGGCCGCCTCGTCCGCCTCGGCGGCGGCGCCTTGGGCCGTGGCGCGGGCTTCAGCCAGCTCCTTCTGCGCCGCGGCAAGGGCCGTCTCGCGCTGCTCGGCGGTGGTGCGCGCGGCCGCGAGCGATTTCTGGGTTTCGGCCAGATCCTGCCGCGCTTTTTCCTCGGAGGACTTCACCCCGGCCAATTGCGTGCGGAGGGCGTCGATCTCGGCGGGGGTCGTCGTGCCCTTGCGGAGCCGGTCGAGTTCGCTCATCAGACGGTCGTTGATCGCACGCAACCCGCTGGCCTCGCCGGCAAGGCGGCGGAGCCGTGCCACCTCGTCCTGCAGATGGCGGATTTCGTCGGCGGCGCTGCCCGGGGCCTGGTTCCGGGCGGTGGCGAGTTCGGCGGTGAGGCGACCGACGTCGGCCTCGCTCTGCTGCAACCGCTGTTGCGCGGCGGCCAGGTCGGCGCGCAGGACTTCGGCTTGGGCGGCGACGGTGGAGCGCTCGTTCAGCGTCTTTTCGAGTGATCCGGCCCATTTTTCGACATTTGCCTTGTCGAGTTCGAGCTGGGCCTTTTCGGCGGTGAGCCGCTGGTTGACCTCGGCGAGCCGGTTGTTCGCGGCCACGGCCCGTTCGAGTTCCTGGCGGGCCGCGCGATCGTCGCCACCGGTGGTGGGGGGGGGATTCGCCGGCGCGCCCAGGCTGGGAGCGGCGCGGGACGGGGCGGCGGCGCCGCGCTGAAGGCGTTCGCGCAGCTGCGCGGCGGCGGCGCGGGCCGGGGCCAGGGCATCGGGGCCGAGGTTGCCGGCCACGAAATCGCGCCCTTGCGGCGAGGCTCCGCCCTCGACGGCGAGCGTGAGCCAGGCGTAGGCGGTGTTGAGGTCCTTGGCCAGGCCGCCTCGACCGGTGGCATACATCAGGCCGAGGTTGTTCTGCGCGGCGGGAAACCCGCGTTCGGCGGCGGCGGTGTAGAGGGCGGCGGCGGCGGCCTCGTCCTTGGCGACGCCCCGGCCGTCCTCGAGCAGGAGGCCGAGATTGTATTGGGCGCGGGGGAAGCCCTGGTCGGCCGCGGCTTTATACCAGCGCGCGGCCTGGGACTCGTCCTTGCGCACGCCGCGGCCCGCCTCGTAGGCGACCCCGAGGTTGTATTGCGCCTCGGCCAGACCCGCCTCGGCGGCCTGCTTGAACCAGACGCTCGCCTCGAAAAGGTCCTGGCCGACGCCCCGTCCCGCGGCATACATGTTGCCGACGTTGAACTGCGCGTTGGTGAGGCCCCGTTCGGCGGCGAGCAGGTAATGGCGGAAGGCCGCCCGTTCGTCGGCCGCCACGCCGCGACCCAGTTCGTGGGCGAGGCCGAGGTTGAATTGCGCGGGGGCGTGCCCCTTGTCCGCGGCCTTGCGATACCATTCGATCGCCTCGGGGAACCTCCGGGCCTGCGTGAGCAAATTGCCGTAGGCGTTCTGCGCCTCGATATCGCCGGACTCGGCCCGCTGTTGGATTTCCGCGGGCGAGTGCGCCGGCTGCGCCTGCGCGGCGCCAGCCAAGGCCAGCGCGCAGAGGAAAACCATCGCGCGCCACAGGCGCGAAGAGGTCGGTCGGACGGTATTCCAGAGGGGGCCGGCGGAAAAAAGCACCGGTCAAGCTAAGGGCGAAACCTTAGCGGGGAGCAAGGCTGCATCCTCCATGCCGTGGATGATCTTCTTGTCGGGAGGACAGAAGGTCGCGAGCGCACCCGACAGGCGCGCCTGGCCGGAGAGGACGAAGTAATACGGACAGAGGCGGAGGCGGCCCGCCTTCGTCACGGCCGCGGCGCCGGCGTCCTTCGCGTCGTAGAGCGGATGGGAGACGCGCCGGGGTTTCCGGTATTCCTGCAGGACGTGGAGATTGGTCGGCGCCAGACGCAGGGCCTGCTCCACTCCGGCCTGCCATTCTTCGCGCGAGCAATCGCTGCCGAGCACGACGCTGCGCGCGCCCCACGCGGTCTCGTGGAAGCCGGAGATTTTGATGACGAGGTCGCGCTCCTTCTGCGAGGCGGCGGCGAGGTCGCGCCAGTCGTTGAGCGCACGGCCGCCGACACGCGGGCCGTCGAGCACGGCGCCGGGCGGCAGCGGCGCCGGGTCCATGATCCACGACTGCGGAATGAGCTGGCGGAGCTGCTCGAGGGAGCGGCGCGACAGGTTCTCCTGCCAGAAATCCTGCAGCAGGTGGTGGTGGAAGAGCGCGAGGGCGAGTTTTTCCTCCTGGAAGTGCCGCATCGGCGGCGCGATCGCCACGTGGCCCGCGCTCCAGGCTTCGAGGATGTGCGGGGCCACGCGGATGTTGGCCCAGTCGAACAGCTCGAAGAAGCGGTAGAGGATGTCGATCTTCTCGGGCGTGCCCTCGATGTCGAAGAAGAGTTCGCCGCCGAGCGGGAAGACATCCTCGGGGGTGAGCGCGCAGACCCGCCGGCCGCGCCGCTGCAGCTGCTCGGCCAGCCACTTCATCTCGGGGCGGTAGGTGGCGGCCTCGTCGGAGACGAGCAGGGCGATGAGCGGATTGCGCGCGTCGGGTCGCAGGGCGGCCAGTGAGGCGTGGAAGTTGTCCACCATCGCATCGCCGTGCCCGATCACGGACGGGTCGCCGTCCCCGCCGTAAAGCCGGTTGAGGAAGGCCGTGAGACCGATGCCACCCGGCACGGAGTCGAGCTCAGTGAGGGCGAAGCCGTCTTCGGTGAGCAGCAGGTCGGGGCGAAGGACCGTGGGGAAGGCGCCGCGGTTTTTCGGGTCGCGCGCGTGGGCGACGAGTTCGGCGGGCTTGCCGCGATCGAGATAGTCGGCGACCCACGGCGCGAGGAGCGGTTTGTTGCGCAGGAGATTTTTTCCCGCCGCGGAACGCAGGTAGAGGGTCTCGAGCGCCTGGTGGTATTCGAGGCAGGCCGCGCCGATGGCTTCGAGCTGCTTGAGTTGGCCGGGCGTCAGCGGCCAGGCCTGCGGGGAGAGCTGCCAGGTCTTGTCCTCGAACAGCGGCTGCGCTCCGAGGGAGCTTTTGATCTGTTCGTAGGCGAGGTTGGGCATGGTGGGAAAGGCGGAAGGATTGAAAAGCTGAAGAGCTGAAATTGCGAATGCGGACTGTGGCACACCTTTGTTCAGTCCTTCGGCTTTTCAGACTTTCAGTCATTCCCTACTCGTCGTCCATCGGGATGTCCTTGTTGCGGTGGCGTCACCGGCCGGCGCGGCGGGCTTGATCGAGCTCGTCGACCAGCGCGGACAAAATCAACAACACGCCGATGAAGCCTTGCGGTGTGGGGCGCCTTTTCTCCGGCTGTTGGGTGACAAAATGCGTGAGGGCCTCGACGAGGGCGCACAACAGCCCGGGCTGGCGGCTGGCGTTCACGAATGACTCGAAGCCTTCGCGCGTCGAGTCGCGCAGTTGGCCGGCGCCGCGGACGACGGAGTCCTGCATGGCAGCGACCCTGAGGCGCGGCGCCCGCACTCCCCTGGGCACCAGCGCGAACCAGGCCTGCAGGGCCAGGGGGAAAAGCAGATCATACTCCTCATCGGTCAGCATATCCTCCGCGAGCACGGACAAATCGTCCTCCAGGGTCGCGCCCGAGAGGTCGAGCTCCTCCAGCGCGGCGGACGCGGCGCCGATTTCGGCCGTGCCCGACTCCAACCGCCGCGCCGCCTCTTCGGGAAGAAGCGGGGGATCGAACAGCGGTGGCGCCGGCCGGCGGGAAAGGTCGGGAGCCAGCCGGCCCGGCTCTTCCTCGCCGGCTTGATCCATGTCGTCTTCCTCTTCCTCATCCTCCTCGTCGCGCAGCCTGGCGCGCGGGGGCGGAGGCGGGAAATCGATCTCGTGCAACCCGAGTTCACGCAGGAGGGCGTTGATGTCGTCGTCCCGGCCGGAGCGGAGGTTGTCCTCGTCCAGGTCGCGGACATGGCGCTTCATGATTTCGATGAGCGCCGGGCGGCGGGCGGGATCGGCGGCCGCCGCGCGCGGCGTGAGGCCGCCGAGCGCCGGGAGCGGGGCGGAGAGCAGGGCCTGGCGGAAGTCGTGCTTGAGCCGCGCGCCGTATTCTTCGAGCGACTCGCCCGCGGGGGGCGCGGGCAGGGCGGAACTGGACAGTTCGAACTCATCCACCGCGTCGAGCAGGCGCGGGGGCACGAGGGCGTGGTCGGGCTCAGGCTTGGCGAGATCCAAGCGGCGCGCCAGGTCATCGCGCCGCTCGTGCGTGAAACGGACCCGCGCCCCGAGGCGCTGCTCGAAGATCTGGCGCAACCGGGCCAGCCGCGCGGCCCCGATGGCTTCGACCCGCCAGACCTTCGGCCCGAGCAGGACGCGGCCCAGCCCAGGACGCGCGCCGCCGGGCAGGTGAACGGCGCCGGGCCGCGGCGTGTCGAACCAGACTTTCGCGTGGCTGAAGCCCTCACCGGTCTCTTCTGCGGACAATGTGTCATCGGCCACGTCGTCGTGCCGCGACAAACGCGCGAGGGACTCGCGGAAGCCGCCCTCGAGCGCGTAGGTGGCGGCGCCGAATTGCGCGTCCACGGCGGAGAGCATCAGGTGGTGCCGCGCATCGGCGACCGCCTTGATGGCCTCGTCAACGCGGCAGAAATTGCGGGCCAGCCAGAGCGCGCGCTCGGCGCCGGTTTCCACGGGGCCGCCGAGATGGCGGATGATTTCGAGGATGGCTTCGCGGCCGGTGGTCGCGCCGAAATCCGGCAGCACGATGCCGGTGCCGGACATCCGCCAAAAGTGCGGCAAGGGATAAACCCAGGTGAGGACGGTGATGAAGCGTGCCATGCGGGCGGCGGAACTGCGGTCCACCAGGCGGATCGGGCCGGTGGCGGGATCGAGCAGGTCGACTGCCTCCAGTTGGCGGTCGTCCAGCACCCGATGAAACTCGAGGAGGGCGACCCGCATGCGGGCTTTGCCGCGGAAAAGGACGCGGGCGTCGTTGCGCAGGCCTGACAGCCCGGCGGCTTCCCAGCGTTCGGCAAACACGCGGCCGCCGGCATCGCGCTCGAAAAACAATTGCCGAACGATGCCGGCGTGCAGCCCGTGGTCGGGATTCGCGCGGCCGGCGGCGTCGATCCGCGTCACCGCGCCCGGCGATCCGCGGCACAACTCGGCGACGCTGGCGCGGTCCAGGCCATCCTCCAGCCCGAGGAGGAGGTCGTATTGCGCGGGCGCGAAGGGATTGAACGGGCAATCCGCCGGGCAGGCGTGCCGGCTGTGGCGGTGCTCGCCGCAGTCCGCGGGCGTGATGTCGCCGCGGAGGACGGGACAATGGCGGCGTTTGGATGCTTTGCCCATAAATCGTCGGAGGTGGCAGGAGAAAAAGGGAAAAGCGGAGGGGCAAGAAAGCGGTTCAGTCCTTCAGTTTTTCAGCCTTCAGTTTTTCGCTATTCGTCGTCCATTTGGATTTCCTTGTTGCGGTGGCGCGGGCAGCCGGCGCGGAGCCAGGCGTAGACGAAGCGGTCGAGGTCGCCGTCGAGCACGCCTTGCGTGTCGCTGGTCGAGACGCCGGTGCGCAGGTCCTTCACCATCTGGTAAGGTTGCAGCACATAGCTGCGGATCTGGCTGCCCCACCCGATCTCGCCCTTCTCGCCGTAGAATTTCTCCATCTCGCTGCGCTGCTCGTCCTGGCGCTTCTCGTAGAGGCGGGCCTTGAGGACGTTCATGGCGCTGGCGCGGTTCTTGATCTGA
>PNKG01000104.1 GCA_013822585.1 Opitutus sp.
ACGCCGATGCTGAATTTCGAGGTGATGACGGCAGTGTCGAGGTTGTAGCGGGACTCTTGGCGCAGTTCCGGCACGCCGGCATGGATGTCTCCGATGTGGATGCGTTGCGCCTGGTAGAGACCGAAGGCCCAGAGCAAACCCGACACGGCGATGATGACGAGCGAGGGCCGGCCGCAGGTGAAGTTGACCAGACGGCGCCAGTAGGGTTGCAGCGCGAAGCGCCGGAAATTGACGCGCCGGCGGAAGTCCGGGCTCATCTTCGTGTAGGAGAGCAGCACGGGCAGGAGGAAACGGTCGGTGAGGATGATGAGCGTGACACCGATGCTGGCGGTGATGGCGAGCTCCTGGATGATCGGCACCTTGACCAGCCAGATGGTGAGGAAGCCGACGGTGTCGGTGAGGATCGCCACGGTGCCGGGGATGAAGAGATTCGAGAACGAGGCGCGGGCCGCAAGCATTTCGGTGCCGCCGACGTTGAACTCGTAGCGGAAGGACCGGAGCATCTGCGTCGCATGGCTCAGCGCGATGGCGAACACGAGGAACGGCACGAGGATCGAGAGCGGGTCGATGCCGAAGCCAAGGATGTTCAGGATGCCGAGCTGCCAGATCACCGCGCAGGAGGACGTGAGGAGGGGCAGCACGGTGAGGATCAGCGACTGGGAAAAATAGTAGAGCAGGAACGCCGTCAGCACGATGGCGATGCCGAAGAACATGAGCACGCCGCGGGCGCCGTCGGTGATGTCGCCGATGACCTTGGCGAAGCCGATGATGTGCACGCCGATGGCGTCGGACTCGAACTGCGCGCGGATCTTCCGCTCGAGGGCGTCGGCCACTTCGGCGTAGACGAGGCGCCGGCCGGTGTTGGGGTCGACCTCGAGGAGCTGGATGATGATCGCGGCGCCGGTGAAGTCGTTCGAGACGAGCATGCCGACGCGGCCGGACTTGATGATGTTCTGGCGGACCTTCTCGAGGCCGGCCGGGGTGGGCACGAAGTCGGCGGGGATGACGTTGCTGCCGATCAGTCCTTCCTCGACCACCTCGATGTAGCGGACATTGGGCGTGAAGATGGAGGTGACCTGCGCGCGATCGACGCCGGGCAGGTAGTGGGCCTCGTCGGTCGCCGCCTTGAGGGCCTTGAAGAACCCGGGGGTGAAGATGTCGCCCTTTTTCGCCACCAACGCGATGACGATGCGGTTGGCGCCGCCGAATTCCTCCTGATACTTTTTGAAGTTCAGGATGTATTCGTGGTTGCTCGGCAGCTGCTTGTTGAAGCTGGCGTCAATATGCGTCCTGGCGGCGAACCAGCCGAGCCCAAGCGTGGAGAGCACGAAAAAGGCCACGGTGGCGTGGCGGAAGCGGAAGATCAGCTCTTCGACGCGGGTGAGCATGGGTCAGGGGAGCTTGAGTTTCACGGCCCCGGCCTCGCCGACGGTGATGACCGCGCCGTCCTTCGCGGCGACGAGGTCGGCGACGCTCGTGCCGAAGTCCTCGGGCTTCCAGTGGTGGAAACTGCGGCCGGAATCGCGGCTGATGAGGAAATTGCCGCCTTGTCCGGCGAGCACGACGACGCCTTCGCGCACGCGCTCTCCCCCCATGATGAGGACCCTGGCCTCGCTCTCGCGCTCCTCCCAGGAGTCGCCATCGTCGGTGGACACGAAGATGTGGCCGCGCAGCCCATAGGCCACGAGGGCTCCGCCGCTGAGCGGACGCACGCCGTAGAGCGATCCTTCGTAGGGCACCCCGGCGCGCTTCCAGGTTTCGCCCCGGTCGCGCGAGACGAGGATGGTGCCGGCTTCGCCCGCCAGAAAGAGGTGGCCGTTGGCATCGGCGGAGATGCGGTTGAAATGCACGTCTTCCTCCGACGCGCGCGTTGTCGTCCATGTCTGGCCACCGTCGCGGGTGACGAGAAGCTTGCCGTAAGCGCCGACGACGAATCCGTGGCGCGCATCGTAGAAGAACACGTCGAGGTAGACGGTATCGAGTTCCTTGCCGTCGTCCTGCCGGCGCCAGGTCTTTCCGCCGTCGCCGGTCGAGATGATCACCCCGTCGTGTCCGACGGCCCAGCCGTGGCTGGCATCGGCGAAGGCCACGCCGGTCAGCATGGCGCGCGTGGGCGTGATGCATTGGGTCCAGCTATTGCCGTCGTCGGCCGAGACGACCACGTGGCCGCGGTCGCCGACGGCGAAGAACCGGTCGCCGGCGCGCGTGATGTCGAGAAGCAGGGCCCTGGCCGCGAGGCGGGAGGGATCGGATTGCTCGTTGTCCGCCGCGGCGGGAGCCGGCGTGCCGGCGGCGAAGGCCAGACCGAGTGCGGCCCAGTGAAGCAGGCGGCGCGGGGCGGCCGGCGCTACAGGCTCGAACGGCAGGAACATGGGCGAGGTATTTCGCGCGACGCGCCGCGGGCAAGAAAAGGGCGGCCCTTTCTCGCGGCCGCCCTGACGTTCCAGCGTCAGCGGACGCCCTCCTGACGCAGGCGGGCCGGCGTGTAGTCCTGCGGGCTGCGGGTGAGACCGAAGTTATACATCTTGCTCTGGTTATCGAGGCCGATGGCCAGATAGCGTCCGGCGATCAGGTCGGTGTGGACTTCGAGCGTGCTCCAGAAGATGAGGGCATCGTAGTAGTTGATGCAATGCGCCTCGGAGACGCGCCAGAGGTTGCCGCGGCCATCGTATTGGTCGACGGCGAGCACCTGCCAGCTGTCCTCGTCGATGTAGAACGTGCGGCGGGAGTAGATGTGGTTGGTGCCGGACTTGAGGGTGGCATCGACGACCCAGACGCGGTGCAGCTCGTAGCGGGTGAGGTCCTGGTTGATGTGCAGCGGCTTCAGGATGTCGTCATACTTGAGCGTGTTGCTGTGCAGCTTGTAGGAATTGTAGGGCATATACATTTCCTTTTTGCCGATCAGCTTCCATTCGTAGCGGTCGGGGGCGCCGTTGAACATGTCGAACTGGTCGGAGGTGCGCATGCCGTCGGAGGCGGTGCCGGGATTGTCATATTCGATCGACGGGGCGAGGCGCACGCGGCGCTGGCCGGCGTTGTAGAGCCAGGCGCGGCGTTTCTCCTTCACCTGATCCATCGTCTCGTGGACGAGCAGGATGGAGCCGGCGAGGCGGGCGGGCGCGGTGACGGCCTGCTTGAAGTAGAGCAGCACGTTGTCGAGGTTGGCCTCGGCGGCGTCCTCGCGGCAGTAGTTGAAGAGAAACTCGTCGTCGAAATCGACGAGCGTGTAGCTGCCGTTGCGCTGCGGGGCGGCCTGGCTGATGCTGCGGTTGGCGGCGACGCCGCGGTAGCGCGTGAGGTGGTTCCAGATCACCTCGAGGCCGTTCTGCGGAATCGGGAAGGGGATGCCCTGCACCGAGCCGGTGATGCCGTTGCCGCCTTCGGTGAGGGAGGCGGTGGTGGCATTCTTCTTCGTGGCATCGTAGATGCGCTGCGGATTGGAGGCCGAGCGGTGCGTCTGGTAGACGGGCATCTTGTAGGTGTTATACGCCTTCAGCAGCGCGAGGTGGCCGGCGCCGAGCTTGTCGGCGTATTGGTCGGCGTTGGCCGCGGTGAGGGTGAACTGCACGGCGTCGGCCGCGAAGGGGTCCGGGTGATGCATGCCGGCGGTGTAGCCGGGGGGGGCTTGGGTGATGCCGCCGTCCCAAGCGGGGATGGTGCCGGCGGCATTGCCGGCCTTTTCACCGCCGAGGGGCGTGAGGTCGTGGCCGAGGCGGGCGGCGTCGGCGGGCGAGAGCGCGGCTGCGGCGCCGAGCGCGCAGGCGAGCAGGGCGGAGCCGGCGAGAAGGAGTCGGATTCCAGCTTTCATGAGGAAGGGGTGGGTGGGGGTTAGAACGAATACTTCAGCGTCGCGGAGACGTAGTCGCGGTCGCCGAGCAGATTGTAGCGGCCGGCGCCGAAGAAGTTCACGTAACGAAGCTCCATCGCCCAGGCGTTCTGGAACGTGAAGTCGACGCCGAGGGTGGCGGTCTTGCGGCCCGAGAGGAAGTTGCCCATCGGGAGCGGGGTGTTGCCGCTGACGTCATGCGAGAAGGTGATCAGGGGCGAGGCGTTGATGCCCTTGAAGGCGTTGTTGTAGTCGAGACGGCCGACGAGCTGGTAACCCCACGAGAACGTGTCGGCGAAGGCGCTGGCCGGCTCGGAGGCGGGCGGGATGCCGGAGGCGTTGCTGCCGGAGTTGGTCATGTAGTTGAGGTCGCCACTCACGAAGGTGCCCGGGCCGTCGTAGCGGAGCCGGCCCCTGCCGGGGAGGTCGGCGTTCACGAAGCCGGCCTCGGCGAGCAGCGTGGTCTGGTCGGCGCCGAAGAAGCCGCGGGCGACCTTCGTGACGGTCATCTGACCGGTCCAGACCTTGTGGCGACGGTAGCCGGGGATGTAGGTGTTGAGGGCGAAGGCGCCGAGCTGGTTGTTGGCGGCGAAGCGCGAACTGAGCGGGGAGAGCGCGGCGAAGAGCAGCTCGACGTCGTCGACTTGGAACGGCTGGTTGCTGCGGTAGCTGAGTTCGCCCTGGAGGGCGACGCCGCCGATGTTCGTGTTGAACGAGGCGCCGAAGAGGCGGATGTCCTCGGGGAACTCGATCAGGTAGCGGCCGGTGGCGGCGGCCACGAGCAGTTCGCGCTGGGCCAGCTGGCCGGTGACGGTGGCCACGGAGGCGTAGAAGGGCTGGAGCGCGGCCGGGAGGGCGCTGGCGGGCACGCCGGTGAGCGTCGCGCCGATCAGCGTGGTGAGCGCGCCGGGGACGGCGGCGGGGCTGCCGAGGGCGAGGGCGAGGCCGGTGGTGAGGGTGGTGTTGGAGCCGAGCAGGGTGGCGGAGTCGGAGACGATCGCCGCCGTGTTGACCGGGACGGTCGGCGTGCGCGCGGAGATCGTGGGCAGGCGGCTGTGGTAATTCATGTAGTAGAGGCCGAACTCGGTGTTGTTCAGGCCCTCGGCGAGGTAACGCAGCGCGACGCCGTATTGTCCGGAATTGCCGGGCTCGTTGTCGGTGGCGCGGCTGATCGCGCCGAGGGGGCTGCCGTCGTTGATGGCGCCGAAGCCGAGGTAGACCTTTTCGCCGCCCTTGGCGACGAAGTCGTTCGTCGAGAAATACGTGCCGGGCGGGTCGACGCGCGTGCGCTCCCAACCAAGGAGGTAGAAGGCCTCGAAGGTGAGGTTGTCGCTGAGGCTGAGGGAGGCGGAGACCATGTTGAGCGGCCGGAGCGCCTCCTTCAGCTCGGCGCCAGGCAGGCGGAGCTTGGCGACGTCGATCGGGTTGACCGAGTTGATGCCGTTCGGGATGAACGTGCTCTCTCCCCAGCTCAACACCTGCTTGCCGATGGCGAAGCGGGCGGGCATCGAGCCGAGGGTCGGCTTGAAATAGACGTAGGCGTCGAGCAGCTCTGCGCGTTCGCCGACGATGCGGAGGGCCTCGCGGTTCAGGCTGCGGCGGGCGCGGTCGCTGCCGGCGTTCTCCTTGTCGTAAAAATAGTAACCCCGGAAGAAGGCGCCGGCGTTCTTGTAGTCGAGCTGCAGGTCGTGGCTGGCCTTGAACAGAAAGGACGCGAAGCCGGCCTTGTAGTTCAGGTTGCCGTCGTCGGCGTTGACGGAACGCTGGCGGCCCGCCACGCCGTTCATGGAGGCGGTGATGCCGTAGTAGTCGGGGGAGGGATCGTTGAGTCGGTAGAGGCCGCCTACCGACAGGGTGGTGTCGAAGCTGCCTTTGACTTCACCGAGTTCGAAGACGAACGCCTGCAGGGCGGGCACGGCGACGAGCGCGCTCAGAGCGGCAATCGCCTGCATGCGCAGACGACGGTGCATGGGTTTGCTTGGGTTCATAGCTATGGGAAACACGGCCGCATGGCTGGCGGCGGGTTGGGGTTTGGGGTGCCAAAGCCATCTGCATGGCTCATTCGGGCGCGATGAAGCGGATTTTCACCGCCGAGTTCAAGTTTTAATCCACGGACTGGCAGGGGTTTGTTTTCGCCATTAGCGTTTTGACGCCGCGCGCAATTCGGCAACCGTCATCCGGTTCAAATGGACGCGGCGACGAGCATCCACATCAAGGGCGCGCGGGAGCACAACCTCCGCAACCTCGAGCTGCGCATCCCGCGCGGCCAGCTCGTCGTGCTCACCGGACCGAGCGGCTCGGGCAAGTCCTCGCTCGCCTTCGACACGCTCTACGCCGAGGGCTACCGCAAATACATGGAGAGCCTGTCGGCGCAGGCGCGGCAAATTCTCGAGCAACTGAAGCGGCCCGACGTCGACTTCATCCACGGCCTCTCTCCCGTCCTTGCGATCGAGCAGCGCACGGGCGGCGGCTCGCCGCGCAGCACCGTCGCGACCGTGACCGAGGTCGCCGATTACGCGCGCCTGCTCTGGGCGCTCTGCGGCGAGCAACGTTGTCCGAAGGACGGCGGCCGCGTGCAGAAACGCTCGCTCGACGACTGCATCGCGCAGCTTTTCCGCGATGCTCCCGGCGAGCGCGCCGTGCTGCTCGCGCCGTTCATGCGCGCCAAGCCCTCCGTCCTGCGCGAGGAGCTGCCGCGCCTGCGCCAGCGGGGCTTTCAGCGCGTGCGCATCGCCGGCGAAATCAAATCCCTCGAGGAACCGCGCCTCGTGCCCAACGGCGCGGCGGAAATCCCGGTCGAGGTCGTCGTCGACCGCCTCGTGCTCAACGCCGACCAGCGCAGCCGCGTGGCCGACTCGCTCGAGCTGGCCTTCCGCGAGGGGCAGAGCCGCGCCGTCGTGCTCGCTCAACGCACGGCCGACGCGCCCTGGCGCGAGATTCCGCTGAGCCAGAATCTCGCGTGCGAAATCTGCGGCGACGTCTTCGAGCCGCTCACGCCGCGGCATTTCTCGTTCAACCACAAGGAAGGCGCCTGCCCCGATTGCGGCGGGCTGGGCCGCAAACTCGCCTTCAGCGACGAACTCGTCGTGCCCGATCCGGGGAAGACCGTGCGCGAGGGGGCGATCAAGCCGTGGCGCATCGGCGGGAAAAATCTCATCATCAAACATAATGCCCTGCTCAAGCAGCTGGCCGAGCAGCTGCCGTTCGACCCCGACGCGCCCTGGGAGCAGCTGCCGGAAACGACGCGCCATCTGATTCTGCACGGGGCGGGGGAGCGGCTCTTCAGCTTCAAGCTCCGCCGCATGCGCGAACCGAAAGCCATGCCGTTCGCCGGCGTGATCGAGGATCTGATGACCAGCTTCCGCGAGACCGACAGCGAGGGATTCCGCGCGCGGCTGACGACCTACATGGTCAGCGGCGTCTGCCCGGCCTGCGCAGGCACCAGACTGAACCCCCGCAGCGGCACGGTGGCGCTGGCGGGTGTCCGTTACCCGGCATTCGCCGCGATGGACATCACGCGCGCGCGGGGGTTCGCCCGCCGCCTGCGTTCCGAGCTCGGCACGGACGCCGTGAGCGATGTCACCGATGGGATCGAACAGCGCCTGCATTTTCTCGCGGAGACGGGCCTCGGCTACCTGACGCTCGACCGCGAATACGGCACGCTGTCCGGTGGCGAGTCGCAGCGGGTGCGGCTCGCGACCCAGCTCGGCATGGGCTTGGTCGGCGTCATCTACGTGCTCGACGAGCCGAGCATCGGCCTGCACCCGCGCGACAACCTCAAGCTCCTCGCCACGCTCCGCGATCTGCGCGATCGCGGCAACACGGTGGTCGTGGTCGAGCACGACGAGGACACGATGCGCCTTGCCGACCAGATCATCGAGCTCGGGCCCGGCGCCGGCCGCGAAGGCGGGCAAATTCTCTTCCAAGGCACGCCGGACGAATGCCTGCGATTGCCCGCCGCGGTCTCGCGCACCGGCCCCTATCTCGCGCGAAAGATGGGCGTGGTGAAGGACGCCAAGACGCTCGCGCCGGACGGCCGCTGGCTTGTCGTGCGGGGGGCGGCGGAACACAACCTCAGGAACATCGACGCCTCTTTTCCCGTCGGCCTGCTCACCTGCGTCACGGGTGTGTCGGGCTCGGGCAAGAGCTCGCTCGTGAACGACATCCTTGCCGCCGCCACGGCGCGAAAACTCAACGGCGCGAAGGCCCTGCCGGGCCGGCACAAGGGCCTCGCCGGCCTCGAGCATTTTGAGAAGACCGTGCAGGTCGACCAAGAGCCCATCGGCCGCAGCCCGCGGTCGAATCCGGCCAGTTACGTCGGCCTGCTCGACCTGCTGCGCGACCTCTTCGCCCAGGCGCCGCTGGCCAAGGTGCGCGGCTACAAGGCCAGCCGCTTCTCCTTCAACGTCCGCGGCGGCCGCTGCGAACGCTGCCAGGGCGACGGCCAGATCCGCCTCGACATGCAGTTCATGGCCGACGCCTTCGCCCCGTGCCCGAGCTGCGACGGCCGGCGTTTCAACCGCGAGACGCTCGA
>PNKG01000105.1 GCA_013822585.1 Opitutus sp.
CCGGATTCGAGACCGTGATGGTCAACTCGAACCCCGAGACCGTCTCGACCGACTACGACACGTCGGATCGCCTCTACTTCGAGCCGCTCACGCTCGAGGACGTGCTCGAAATCTACGAGCAGGAAGGCTGCATCGGCGCCATCGCGCAGTTCGGCGGCCAGACGCCGCTCAATCTCGCCAGCGCCCTGAAGGCGCACGGCGTGAACATCATCGGCACCTCGCCCGAAAGCATCGACACCGCCGAGGACCGCAAACTCTTCGCCGCCGTCCTCGATGCGCTGAAGCTCAAGTCGCCCGCCAACCGCATCGCGATGTCCGAGCCCGAGGCGATCGCGTGCGCGAACGAACTCGGCTTCCCCGTGCTCGTGCGCCCGTCGTTCGTGCTCGGCGGCCGCGGCATGTTCATCCTCTACAACGAGGCCGAGCTGCGCGAAGTCGTGCATCAGGTCTTCGCCGTCATGCCGGGCAAGCCCGTGCTCATCGACAAGTTCCTCGAGGACGCCATCGAGCTCGACGTCGACTGCATCAGCGACGGCGAGACGACGCTCGTCGGTGGCATGCTCGAGCACATCGAGTATGCCGGCGTGCACTCGGGCGATGCCGCGATGGTGATGCCGCCGCACACGCTCTCGAAGGAGATGCTCGGCACCGTCCGCTCGGCCACCTACGCGCTCGCCAAGGCGCTCAAGGTCGTCGGCCTCATGAACGTCCAGTTCGCGATCAAGGACAACCAGCTCTACGTTCTCGAAGTGAACCCGCGCGCGTCGCGCACCGTGCCGTTCGTGGCGAAGGCCATCGGCGTGCCGCTCGCGAAACTCGCCGCGCGCGTGATGGCCGGCGCGAAGCTGAAAGACCTCGGCTTCACGAAGGAAATCCAGCCCAAGCACTGGTGCGTGAAGGAGGCGGTGTTCCCCTTCAACCGCTTCCCCGGTGCCGCGATCGTGCTCAGCCCCGAGATGCGCTCGACCGGCGAGGTCATGGGCATGGACGACGATCTCGGCATCGCCTACGCGAAGACGCAGATGGCCGCCAAGCCCGCGCTCCCGCTCAAGGGCAAGGTGTTCATCAGCGTGAAGGACTCCGACAAACCGCACGTCGTCGAACTCGCCCGCGGCTTCATCGAACTCGGCTTCACCGTCTGTTCGACGACCAACACTTCCAAGCTCCTCGCCTCGCACGGCGTGGAGGTGCAACCGGTGTTCAAGCTCAACGAAGGCCGCCCGAACTGCGTCGACATGATCAAGAACGGCGAGATCCAGTTCGTGGTGAACACCCCGCGCGGCATGATCCCGCGGCACGACGAGAACGCCATCCGCGCCGCCGCGTGGATGAACAACGTGCCGATCTCGACCACGCTCACGGGCGCCCAAGCCGCGCTTCACGGCATCCGCGCCATGAAGGACAAGCTGGTCGGCGTCCGCCCGATCCAGCAATACCGCCACAACACGACCCCGATGGCGTAGCCAGCGGGGAGCGCCGGCCACCCAGCCCCAGCCACCCATGAGACACCAGACCTTGCAGCTTCAGCAGCGGATGTCTCTTTGGGATTGGGATGTTGAAGCTTGGCGCTTCTATTGATCAGCCATGTCCTCCGACCCCCCGCTCACGCTTGTCGCCCTCCTGCACGGGCCCGACCAACGCGGCCTCGTGGCGCGCGCGGCCGGCTGGATCTTCGAACGCGGGGGCAACATCCTGCACGCCGACCAGCACCGCGACGAGGAGGAGAAGGTCTTCTTCCAACGCATCGAATGGGTGCCGCCGGCCGGCGCCCGGGTGCGGACGGAGGAGCGCGCCTTCCTCGCCTTCGCCCGCGACGAGCTGGGCATGCGGGCCGTGGTGGCCGATTCCGCGCGCCGTCCGCGCGTGGCGCTCTTCGTTTCCAAGGCGGACCACTGCTTCCACGATTTCGTGCTGCGCTGGCGCGCCGGCGAATTCCCCTGCGAGGTGGTCGCCGTGGTGTCGAACCACCGGGACCTGGCCGGCGCCGCCCGCGTTTACCGGCTCCCGTTCTTCCACGTTCCGGTCCAGCCCGGCCGAAAGGCGGCGGCGGAGAAAAGGCAGCTGGCCCTGATGCGTCGCCTGCGCGTCGAGCTGGTGGTGCTGGCCCGCTATATGCAAGTGCTGTCGGAGGAACTCTTGGCTGCACTCCGTTGCCCGGTGATCAACATCCATCACTCGTTCCTCCCCGCCTTCGCCGGCGGCCGGCCGTATCACCAGGCCCATGCGCGGGGGGTTAAGCTCATCGGCGCCACCGCCCACTACGCGACGGCGGTGCTCGATGACGGCCCGATCATCCATCAGGACGTCGCGCGCATCACCCACCGACACGGGGTGGAGGACCTGATCCACAAGGGGCGCGATCTGGAAAAACTGGTGCTGGCGCAGGCGGTCAGGTGGCACCTGGAAAACCGCGTGCTGGTCTACGGCCACAAGACTGTGGTCTTTGACTGAAGGTGGGGCGGGGCGCATCGATTCCGGGCTTGAGCGCCCGCGCGCGCCCCCCCATGTTGCGCGGTTCCCATGAGCAACGTCCCGACCGCCTCCCCCCAGCCGCACGACCCGGCCAATCCGCCGCCGCCCGCCGGCGCCGACGAATTCGCCCTGAAAGTGCACGAGTTCTGGGCCAAGAACCGCTCCGCCATCTACATCCTCATCGTCGCCGTTTTCGTGGCGTTGCTCGGCCGCGAGGGCTGGCAATATTTTGCGGAGATGCGTGAGAAAGGCGTGCAGGAGGAATACGCCAAGCTCGGCGACCGCGTCGACCAGCTCCCGAAGTTCGCCGATGCCAACAAGGGACATGCCCTCGCCGGAGTCGCCTGGCTCCGCGTGGCCGACGACGCCTACGGCAGGAACGATTTCAAGTCCGCCGCCGCCAATTACCAGAAAGCGGCCGACGCGCTCGCGAACGCCGCGCTGAAGAGTCGCGCCCGCCTCGGCGCGGCCGTCAGCCAGATCGCCGCGGGCGACAAGGCAGGCGCCGAAACCGCGCTCAAGACGCTCGCCGCCGACGCGCAGGCCGTGGCCGCGCTCCGCGCCGAGTCCGCCTATCACCTGGCCATGCTGGCGCACGAGTCAGGCAAGGACGATGACGCGAAGAAGTTCATCGACGAAATCACGAGGCTCGATGCCGGCGGACTCTGGGCCCAGCGTGGCTTCCTCCTGCGCGCGCAGATCGAGGCCGGCAAGCCGGTGGCGGCACCCGCCGCCAACGCCCCGGCCGTGCAGTTCAAGCCGGGCAACTGAGCGCTCGCGCGGGGGGATTTGCCGGGGCGACGCAGGCCGCCCTTTCCCCTGTCAGGCGCCGCCCAGCCTGCGCCTGCGCCAAACGGCGGCGGCCAGCGTGATGCCGCCGATGATCGCAGCGTAGGTTGAAGGCTCCGGGACGGCGGTCAGGCTGCCGTTCACGACGAGATCGTTGCCGGTGATGTTGCCGATGCGGATGGTGCCGCCCGATCCGACGGCGCTGGCGCCGCCGATCGATCCGGCGGTTCCCGCGCCATAGGAGAAGAAGGCCAGGGTGATGGATTGCGCGCTTGTGAGGGTGGCGTCCGATCCGAAGTTCAAAGACGTGAGTGTGCTTGCGCTCGAGCCGAGTGTGGTCGTGCCGAGGGTCGTGTAGGCGCCGTTGTCGATACGGTAGGCCCACACTCCGTTCTTCGGCGCGGTGCTCGACCCCCACATGGCAAACTGCAGGCTGCTCAGGGTCAGTTGATAACCGGAGAGGGGTGCGAGCGTGAAGGAAATCGAGTTGGCCGAGCCCATGTCCAGCGAGGCGCTGTTCGTCCAATTGCTGCTGTTGAAGGAGCTGGCGGCGCTGGCATAGACCACCCCGTTCCGGGTCAAAGCATTGAATCCCGATCCGGATTGAAGGCCGCTGGCGATGGTGGTTGCGGTCAGCGAACCGCTCGGATTCTGGCCGCTGACATCCCAAACCAACAGCTGGGCCGGAGCGGCGACCGGCCCGAGGAGGACGACGGCTAGAAAGCAATAACGGGCACGCATGGAGATGCGGCCCGTTGGCGAAAGGAGGCCGGTTTCGCCCGACCGAGGCAAGCGGCAATTTTGAGAGAGTGGTCGGGGCGGCGAGATTCGAACTCGCGACCTCCTGGTCCCAAACCAGGCGCTCTACCAGGCTAAGCTACACCCCGTTGGCGCCTGTCAGGGGAGGCCCGGGAACCCTTCCTGTCAACTGCGCTTCCGGAAGGAATTTTCGTTAAGCGCCCGTGAACGGGAGCTTTGCGCACTACTTGGTCGCGTTCCCGGGACCAAAACGCGAGCAAATGCTTCTTGCCTCACTGGGAGCCGCCACCTACAAACGCTTCCTCAATCTTCTCAACAAATGGACACTCTTTCCCGCGACAGCAGTTCCGGCTCCAATAGCATCATGCCCTTGGCCGGCGTGATTCTCGGCGTCATCGCCCTCTTGCTCGGCATCTTCACGATGGTGAAGGCCAACAAGATCGAAAAGACCGTCGCCGCCCATGGCGATGAGATCGCCAAGATCGCCACGATCGAGAGCGAGGTGCGCTCCGCAACCGCGAAGTCCGAGACGGACATGAAGAATCTCCGCGACGGCATCCAGAACGCCCTCAACCAAGTCGGCACCGAGATCGGCGCGCTCCGCACGCAGCTCACCAAGGTTGAGGAGGACATGAAGAAGCGCCCCGCCGCCGGTGGCAAAGCCGGCGCCGGCCCCGCCGCCACGGGCGTCCGCAACGCCGACGGCACCTACACCGTCGCCGCGGGCGACACCCCGAGCAAGATCGCGCGCAAGTTCGGCACGAGCGTCGACTCGATCCTCGCCGAGAATCCCGGGCTCGAGCCGAACAAGCTCCGCGTCGGCCAGAAGATCAAGCTTCCCGCCGGCAAATAAGTCGCGGGCACAGCTGATGACGAAGCCTCCGCCACCGCGGAGGCTTTTTTGTTGGGTGCGCCCCGCGATCACGCGGATGGTCGCGGATGCAGAAGGACCGCTCGTGGGGTTGCATAAGGCGCAGAGGCTTTGGGGCGTCCCCTGTGTTTTTGGTGGCTTCCCAGGCTTGGCCACGAAAAACACCGGAAACACGAAGGCGCGGCGCGCTTTCAAGTCGTGCGTCTCGAAGCGCCCCGAGCTTTTTTGTGGCCAAGCGGATTTCTTTCGCGAGCGTGGCGCCATGAGTTCATCGCCGAGGCCGCAACGCTGGAAGAAGCTCGATGGACGTCTCCTGCTGCAGACGCGCATCTTCGACGTGCAGAGCGTCGATTTCCATCATCCGGCGCATCCGGCGCCGCGCGAATTTCTCCTCATCAACGCGCCGGATTGGGTGAACGTGGTCGCCCTCACCCCGCGGCATGAGATCGTGCTCGTGCGCCAGTTTCGTTTCGGCATGAACGATCTTTCCTTGGAAATCCCCGGGGGCGTGATGGAAGGCGGCGAGGATCCGGTGAACGCCGCGGTGCGCGAGCTCGCGGAAGAGACGGGATATGTCGGCGAAAAAGCGTGCCTTCTCGGCTCCGTCCACCCCAACCCCGCGATCCAGACCAACCGCTGCCATCTCGTCTTCGTCAGGAATGCGCGGCGCACGCGGGCGCCGGCATGGGACCCGAACGAGGAATTCGAGATCCTTTCCTTGCCGGTGGAGGAAGCCTACGCCTGCGCCTGCCGTGGCGGGATCACGCACTCGCTCGTGCTCGACGCGCTGCTGCTCTTCCGGCCCCATTGGGAGAAGCTGCGTCGCAGTTGAGCGCGCGGCTGCGCCGGTCGTTGTCCGGGGCGTCGTTTGACTTTGCCGCCCGCGCACATTCACTCCCCGGCCGATGGAGATCGCCGAATCCCCGCCAGCCTTCGCCAACGCGCCCGAGACTTTGGGCGCGGCTGCGACCGACCGCCTGCCCGCGCCGCTCGAGGCGGAGATCCGCGCGATCTACGAGCGCAGCCCGCTTTACGCGCGGCGCTTTCCGCTCCACCGCGAACAGCTGCAATGGGCCTGTTACCGTGGGATTCCCGTGCTGACCAAGCAGGAGATCGTCCAGCGCGGGCACACGGCGTTCTTCAGCGACTACCGCGAGATCGAGCGCGGCTTCGCGCAGAAGAAATACGAATACGAGCACACGTCCGGCACGACGAGCGGGCCGATGACGGTGGTGATGGAGGACGGCTGGTGGAACGCCCAGACCCGCCGCGCCTACCTCGCGCACCCCGGCCTCGCGCGCTACGTCGACCGCCCGTATCGCAAGTGCGTGCTCGCGCCGGTCGGTTGCTCGAGCAATCTCTGCCCCTACGAAGACCATCCGTTTCCGCACCGCTATTTCGACGGCACAGTCTATCTGAATCTTTCGAGCGATCCCTTCGCGTTTCCCGAAGGCGAGTGGGACCGCATCACTCGCGAACTGCAGGCGGTGCAGCCGGAGGTGATCGAGGGCGAGCCCATCTACCTCTCGCTGCTGGCCCGTGCGCTGAAGAAGCGGCAGGTGGGCGTGCCGTCGGTGAAGACCGTCATCCTCACCTACGGCAAGGCCAGTCTGCAGCACAGCCGCCGCATCGCGGAGACGTTCCCGGGCGCCGAGCAGGTCGACCTCTACGGTTCGACCGAGGCGGGCTATCTCTTCGTGGGCGACGCTTTCAAGGACAACCTGCGCGTGATCGACGCCAACGCCTTCATCGAGCTCGTGCCGTGGCGGCCGGAGTCGGACCCGGACGCGTTCCAGATCCACGTTACGACGCGCGGTCGCGTGGCGATGCCGCTGCTGCGTTATCACACCGGCGACATCGTGCGCCGCACGCCAACGGGGTTCCGCATTCTCGGTCGCGAGAGGGATCTCCACGCCCGCAGCGACGGCGTGGTGGTGTCGGCGTTCGAGATCGACCGGGTGTTGCCCGGGGAATTCCAGTGCTGGCACTGGAGTCTCATGCAGGTATCCGAGCAGCGTTGGGAGCTGCAATACGTGGCGGACGAGATCGCGCCGGAGGGATTTGCGGAAGACATCGCCTCGGTGCTGGGCGACGGCGCGCGTGTGGCGCTGTTCCGCCGCAAGTGCATCGCCCCGGCGGCGAGCGGCAAATTCGCCCTGTTGAAACCGCTGGCAAAGTGAGCGAAAAGCGGAGGGGTCCCCGGCGGGTCCGATAATCGGGGGGGTAAGGCTCCCTTATGCCTCGGGAGGCTCCGGGCGGCGTGCTTTACATCGGGAGCCTCCGTGAATTGTTTTGTCAGCTGCCGGCAGCACCCCATTTCCGCGTCTCCGGCGCAGCACCACACACGCGATGAACCTCCTCGGCTCGCTCTTCTCGTCCTCCATCGGCCGGAAGTTCCTCATGGCGGCAACCGGACTCGTCCTGTTCGGCTTCGTCACGGGGCACCTCGTCGGCAATCTCCAGATCTTCGCCGCACCGGAAAAGATCAACGCCTACGGCCACCTGCTCGAGTCGCTCGGCGCCGGCCTGTGGGCCGTTCGCGCCTTTCTGCTCGCCTGCCTGATCGTGCACGTGTGGATGGCGGTCGTCCTCACACTGGAAAACCGCGCCGCGCGGCCCGAGAGCTACGGCGTCGACCAGGTCAACCGCGCCACGCTTGCCTCGCGCATCATGGCCCGCACCGGCCTCGTCGTGCTGGCCTTCATCGTCTACCATTTGCTGCACTTCACCGTCCGTCTGCAACACCCCGAGTGGAGCCAACACACCTACGCGCTGCACGACGGCACGATGGTGCGCGACGTCTACAGGATGGTCGTGCAGGGCTTCAGCAGCATCGGCGTCTCGACGTTCTACCTCATCGCCGTCGGCCTCCTCAGCTACCACCTCGCGCACGGCATCTCGTCGATGTTCCAGACCTTCGGCCTGAAGAACGGGAACTGGACGCGCGGCCTCGAGCGCTTCGCCGCCGTCTACTGCTGGGCCTACTTCCTCCTCAACGCCCTTATCCCGCTTTCCGTGCTCGGCTACGTGCCCGTGCTCAGCGGCCTGATCCAACGCTAACCCTCTCCCGCCATGGCCAAACTCGAATCCAGGATTCCCTACGGCCCGCTCGCCGACAAGTGGCGCAACCACAAGGCCTCCATCAAGCTCGTCAATCCGGCCAACAAGCGGAAATACGAGGTCATCGTCGTCGGCGCCGGCCTCGCCGGCGCCTCCGCCGCGGCCACCCTCGCCGAACTCGGCTACAAGGTGAAGTGCTTCGTCTTCCACGACAGCCCCCGCCGCGCCCACTCCATCGCCGCCCAGGGCGGCATCAACGCCGCCAAGAACTACCAGAACGACGGCGACAGCGTCTACCGT
>PNKG01000106.1 GCA_013822585.1 Opitutus sp.
GGGTGATGAAGCCGACGACCAGCACATTGCCCACCGCGGCGAGCAAGGCCAGCGGCCAGGCCCACTGCGCCGCGCCGAGCGGCAGCAGCGGCAGGGCGATCTGGATGAGGCCGTAGAGGCCGAACTTCTTGAGCACGCCGGCGTGGAGCATGGCGGCCGACGACGGCGCGGCGCCGTAGCCCAACGGCGCCCAGGTGTGCAGGGGCCAGAGGGAAACCAGCGTGCCGAAGCCGAACAGCAGCAGGCCGAAGATGTATTTCTGCGCCGTGTAGGTCAGCGGATGGGCCGCGAGTTCGGCCTTGAGGGTGAGCAGGTCGAAGGACTCCGCGCCGCTCTTCGTGTAGATGGCGATCAGGCCGAGCAGCGAGAGCATCGCGCCGACGGTCAGGTAGATCGTCATCTTCATCGCCGCGTAGTTGCGGTCCCGGCCACCCCAGATGCCGACCATGATGAAGGTCGGGATCAGCGCGAGCTCGTGGAAGAAGTAGAAGAAGAAGATGTCGATCGACGCGAAGGTGCCGAGCAGGCCGCCCTGCATGACGAGCAGGAGGAGCAGGTAGAGTTTCAGCCGCTCCGCGCCGCTGCGCAGCGCGTAGAGCCCCGCCGCGAGGCCGACGAGGGCGGCGAGGGCGAACATCGGCAGCGACACGCCGTTGAGGCCGAGCTTCAGGCTGATGCCGAACTGCTGGAGGCCGGTGGGGGTGTTGCTGACGAAGTGGTAGGTGGCGCCATCGGCCGCGGGAAAGCGCGACCAGAGCCAGAGGGCGATGAGCGCGGGCCAGATGAAGGCGACGGCCGCCAGCTTGGTCGAAAAGCGCTTCGGCAGGCCGAGGCCGATGGCCAGCGCGCTGAGGAGCGGCGTGGCGATCGCGAGCTGCAGGAGAAGGGCGTTGTCAGACATGAAAGGGAGGACTGGGGAAACCACTAATGGACACGAATCGTCCGAAGGCGGTGACGTGACATTGGTCCGAGTTCTTCATTCGGGTGAATTCGTGTCTATTCGCGGTTAGAAAAGGCCGGTGGCGAAGGCCCACAGGAGCACGGTGCCGAGCAGGAACCAGTAGACGTAGGCGTGCAGGCTGCCGACATGCAGCGCGCGGGCGCCGAGGCCGGCGAGGCCGACCAGGCCGGCGAGGCCGCGGATGATCAGGCCGGCGAGGAAGATCTGCTCCAGGAAGTTCAGGAGCATCGCGAAGCGCTGCTGCACCTTGGCCACGTAGTAGTCGTAGACGGAGTCGAAGGACTCCTTGAGCTGCACCAGCCGGCCGAAAAGCGCGCCGCTCTTCACCTCGAGCGCATCGTCCTTGGCCGCGGGATAGAGGAACCAGGCCGCCGCCGCGCCGATGACGGTCACGGCCAGCGAGGTGGCGAGGATGATCGTGTGATCGGCACCGTGCGCCACGGGGATGAGGTGCGCCAGCGATCCGGCCAGGCGGCCGTAGATGGAGGCGTAGCCGCCGGTGACAGAGAGGCCGGCGAGGAGCATGAGCGGGAGCGTCATGACGAGGCCGCTCTCGTGCGCGTGGCCGGCGGACTCGCTGCGGGCCTCGCCGAAGAAGACGATCTTCCACATGCGGACCATGTAGAACGACGTGAGCACCGCGGTGAACGCGAGCAGGGCGAAGATCGCGGTGTTGTTCCGGTAGGCGAGGTAAAGGATCGCGTCCTTGGAGAAGAAGCCGGCGAGGAACGGCACGCCGATGATCGCGGCCACGCCGAGCGTGAAGGTGAGGAAGGTGAGCGGCATCTTCCCGCGCAGGCCGCCCATCCTGAAGATGTCCTGCTCGTGATGGCAGCCGTGGATGACGGAGCCGGAACCGAGGAAGAGCAGCGCCTTGAAGAAGGCGTGCGTCGTGAGGTGGAACATCGCGGCGCCGACGCCGGCGGGGACGATCCAATCGACATTGATGCCTCCCATGTGGCTGGTGACGGTGCGGGAGCCCAACCCAAATGCCGCGACCATGTAGCCGAGCTGCGAGAGCGTGGAGTAAGCGAGGACCTTCTTGATGTCGCGCTGCACCACGGCGCAGAGCGCGGCATAAACGGCGGTGATGGTGCCGACGCAGGCGATGGCGTTGAGCGCGTCGGGCACCATCAGGAAATTGATCCGGCAGAGCATGTAGATGCCCGCCGCCACCATCGTGGCCGCGTGGATGAGCGCGGAGACGGGCGTCGGGCCCTCCATCGCGTCGGGGAGCCACACGTGCAGCGGCATCTGCGCGGACTTGCCCATGGCGCCGCAGAAGAGGAGCAGCGGGAGCCCGGCCGAGATGGCGCCGGCGTGCGCCGGGGCGAGCTTGGCCAGCGCGGTCAGGTCGGTCGTGCCGAACTGCCAGTAGCACCAGACGATGCCGAGGAGGAAGCCGAAGTCGCCCACGCGGTTGACGATGAAGGCCTTCTTCGAGGCGTCGGCCGCGGACTGCTTCTCGTGGTAGTGATTGATCAGCAGCCAGGAGCTGAAACCGACGAGCTCCCAGAAGATGAAGATCATGAACAGCGAGTCGGCCAGCACGATGCCGATCATCGAGAACATGAAGATCGACAGGCCGCCGAAGAACCGCGCCTTCGCCGCGTCGTCGTGCATGTAGCCGAGCGAGAAGACGTGGATGAGGAACCCGACCCAGCCGACGACGAAGAGCATGAGCGCGGCGAGGTCGTCGAACTTGAAGCCGAGCGAGACCGAGAAGTCGCCGAAGCGCAGCCACTCGAGGCTGCCGGTGACGCGCTCGCCGTGCTGGAGGAGGATGAGCGAGAGCGCGGCGACCCCGCCGGCGGCGGCGGTGGAGATCCACGAGGCGAGCGCGCCCTGCCGGCGCAGGAACAGCGCGATCAGCGCGGCCGAGGCGAGCGGCAGGAGGAGGGTCAGGACGGCGTGCGTAAGCATCGACATGGCGCGCTCAGTTTCTCAGGGCGGTCAGCTCCTCGACCTGCACCGTGTGGCGGCGGCGGAAGAGGGCGACGATGATGGCCAGACCGACGGCGACCTCCGCGGCCGCGATGGTCAGGATGAAGAAGACGAAGACCGCGCCGTCCAGCGTGCCGGAGAAGCGCGAGAAGGCCACGAGCGCCAGCGTGGAGGCGAGGAGCATCAGCTCGAGGCACATGTAGAGCACGAGGGTGTTCTTGCGCAGGAGCACGCCGAAGAACCCGATCACGAAGAGGAGCGCGCTGATCGCGATGTAGGAGTCGAGGCTATGCTGGCTGAACGCCAGCAAGGAGACAGGATGGAAGAAGTCAGGAGTCGTCATGGTGCGGAGACCGCGCGCGCGGCATCAAGGGTTTCCTCCTGGATTCTGGCTCCTGACTCCTGGCTCCTCGAATCTTTTGCTGAGCACGATCACGCCGAGCATGGCGACGAGCAGCAGGAAGCCCACGAGCTGCACCGGCAGGAGGTAGGTGGTGAAGAGCAGTTCGGCGTAGCTCTTGAGCGGCGGTGCGGGCTGCGCCGGGAACGGCGTGGCGCCGATGCTCTGGCCGATGGTGTGCGCGCCGAGCATGAGCAGCAGGCCGCCGAACGTGGCGGCGGCGATGCTCATCTTCCTGAACGGCTTCAGGTGCTCGGGCCGGGTGTCGAGCAGCATGATGATGAAGAGGAACAGCGCCACGACCGCGCCGGCGTAGACGAGGAGGAGCACGAAGGCCAGGAGCGCGGCGTCGAGCATGACGAAGAGCCCCGCCAGACCGACGAGCGACAGGAGGAGGCACATCGCGCCGTTCACCGGGTTCTTGTTCACGACCACCAGCAGCGCGCTGACGAGCGTGAGCAGGGTGAAGGTGTAGAAGAGGACGTTGCTCATCGAAGGGCTGAAGGACTAAAAGACTGAAGGGCTGACAAACGAAAGGCTGAAGGGCCGAAAGGCTGAAACGCGGCGCGAGGAGGCGTGTCCGCTAACGATACGCGACCTGCGGGTGGACGTTGGTTGTGTGAGGTTCATTTCAGCCTTTCAGCCTTTTGCCTCAGTGCGCGCCGTTGCCGCGCTGTTCGGCGGCTTTTTTCTTGTCCCACTTGAAGTGCGGGTCGGGCAGCGTGCCGCCGAGTTCGTAGAGGCGGTCCTTGTGGTTGACCAGCTCCTCGCGGGAGTAGCCGGACAGGGAATACTGGTTCTGCAGCCAGATGGCCTCCTCGGGGCAGACCTCCTGGCAGAGACCGCAGTAGATGCAGCGGAGCATGTCGATGTCGAAGGCCTTGGGGCCCTTCTCGACGTGCGCGTTCGGGGAATCGGCCGGCAGCTCGCCGGGCGTGATGCGGATGGCCTTGGGCGGGCAGACGAACTCGCAGAGCTGGCAGGAGACGCACTTCTCGCGGCCGTGCGGGTCCTTCACGAGCGTGGGGACGCCGCGGTAGCCGGGCGGGATGGGCGGGCGCTGCTCCGGATACTCCATCGTGACCTTCGGCTGGAACATGTGCTTCAGCGTCGTCTTCATGCCCGCGAGGATCGACGGGAGATAGAGGCGCTCGGAGAGGGAGAGGGGTTTGCGTTCGACGACGTAAGCCATGCGCGGAAGGAGTCAGGAGCCGGAATCCAGGAGCCAGGAGGAAACCAGGCCGGGGCTGCGTGGGCCGGATTCTGAATTCTGCATTCTGGATTCTGGATTCATGTGAATCTTCAGAACGTGGGTTTCTCTTGCGGGAAGCGGAACACGAGGACGAAGGCCACGACTGTGCCGGCGCCGAGCGCGGCCCAGGCTGCCGCGCCGTAGCCGAGCTCGATGATGGCGATGGCCGCGGCGTAGAAGAGCAGGTTGCCGATGGCGAGCGGCAGCAGCTTCTGCCAGCCGAGCTTCATCACCTGGTCGTAGCGGAAGCGCGGGACGGTCCAGCGCACCCACATGAAGACGAAGAAGAAGAACAGCACCTTGGCGAGGAAGACGAGGATGGAGGCCGCGCCGAAGAGGATCGGGTTGTGCGTCCAGCCGAGCCAGCCCATGACGGTCGCGAGCGGCAGCCAGGGCAGCGGGTTCCAGCCGCCGAGGAAGAGCAGCACGAACACGCCGGAGCCGACGATCATGTGCGCGTATTCGGCCACGAAGAACAGGCCCCACTTGAACGCGCCGTATTCGGTGTGGAAGCCGCCGACGAGGTCCGCCTCGCCCTCGGCCATGTCGAAGGGCAGCCGGTTCGTCTCGGCGAAGAGCGAGACGAGGAACACCACGGCCGAGACCGGCATGAGGAAGAGGAACCACATGCCGCCGAGGAAGCCCGGCTGGCTCTGGAACTGCACGACGTCGGACAGGCTGAGCGAGCCGCCGGTGCCGGGGGCGTTGGTCCAGAGGAAGACCGGCAGCACGGAGAGCGTCATCGACAGCTCGTAGGAGATGAGCTGGGCCGAGGCGCGGATGCCGCCGAGGAAGGGATACTTCGAATTCGAGGCCCAGCCGGCGAGGATGAGGGAGTAGACGCCGAGGGAGGAGACGGCGAACACGGCCAGGATGCCGACATCGAGGTCGGCCAGCACGAGCGGCACGGTGCGGCCCGCCTCGTCGAGGTAGGCCCCGAACGGCACGGCGGTGACGGTCGTCAGCGCCGGGATCATCGCGACGATCGGCGCGAGGACGAACCAAGCCTTGTTCACGTGGCCGGGGAGCGCGTCCTCCTTGAAGAGCATCTTCAGGCCGTCCGCCATGAGGTGGAACACGCCGAGGCGCTGGAGGAACCGGCCGAGGACGGGGATGCGCGCCACGACGCCGACCAGCGTCAGCATGAAGGGCAGCGGCACCGGGCCGCCGAAGCCGAGGAGCGGGG
The DNA here is from genome assembly GCA_013822585.1 of Opitutus sp. Taxonomy (GTDB): domain Bacteria; phylum Verrucomicrobiota; class Verrucomicrobiia; order Opitutales; family Opitutaceae; genus Didemnitutus. The sequence goes on from PNKG01000106.1 coordinate 5,744, forward strand.
GCAGCGCGCGGTTCGGGCCGGGGCGGTTTTGGATCCACGCGGACACCTTGCGCTCCGCGAGCGAACCGATGCCGCCGAGCGGGAAAATCACGAGCACCACCGCCAGCCCCTTGAGGAAGAGCTGCACGGCCGGGTGAAGGTTTTGCCAGAATTCGATCATGACGCGCAGACGTTGCCGAAAATGCAGGGCGGGGTCGCCGAACCCCGCCTGCCTAGCGCGGCGTGATTTCCCGGCGGGGTTCGGCGACCCCGCCCTGCACCGAAGGGCTGCGGAGATTGAAGGCCGTGTTTCATGCGTTGGCGGCCGCGGGGACGGCGGCGGGTTTGAAGTGGAGGCTCTCGCCCTCGGCGAAGGGCAGGCCGGCCCACGCGGTGTGGTCGAGCACCTGGCCGTCGGCGGGCAGCTTGGCGTGGCTGACCCCCGCGAGCACGGGGACCTCGGCGCCGAGCGCGGCCCAGAGGCCGGCGAGGTCGGAGGGCGGCACCGGGCCGCCGGCCGCGACGATGAGATTGGTGAGCGTGACGAGATCGTCCGCCACGCCCTCGGGGCCGGGGACGGCCTGGGCGAACTTCTGCAGGCGGAACTGCTGGTTCACGAACGTGCCGGACTTCTCGAAGACCGTGAGCGTGGGGATGACGACCTTGGCCGCGGCGCTGGTGGCGTTGGCGTGCGTGCCGAGGTAGATGATGGAAACCTTCGCGAGCTGAGCGGTGGTGAGGCCGGCGGCGGCGAGGTCCTCGTTGATCGCCAAGACGGTCTTCACCTTGCCGGCGTCGATGTCGGCGGCGAGCGACGTGAGCTGCGGCGCCGGGAGGGCGGTGATGAGCCCCGTGACGAGCGCGCCACGGACGTTCGGATTGCGGTCGGCGGAGAGCAGGATGCCGTCGCCCTGCCCTACCCGACTGACGAGCGAGACGGGGGCCTTGAGCGCGGCGGCCAGCTTCCCGGTGAGGAACTGCTCCTCGACGGAGCTGCGGCCGGAGCCGACGACGGCGACCGAGCCGGCGCGGAGCAGGTCGCCCGCGGCGCGGCGCGCCATGTCGGAGGTGCTCGTGGCGCCACCGATCGCGGCCTGGAGGAGGCGGTCTTCGCTGCGCACCTGCTTGTAGAGCAGGCGGCCGGAGTCGGTCATCCAGGTGTCGTTCACGGCGTCGTTCTGGCGCGGCGTGATGCGGTAGATGACGCCCTCGCGGGACCAGACGGTGGTGTTGGCGCCGACGGAGGATTCGGGGTCGATGCCCGGGGTTTCCTTGAGGAACCACACGCGCATCTTGAAGCGGAAGTCGGTCGAGGTGAGCGCGCCGACGGGGCAGATGTCGACGGTGTTGAGCGAGTAATTGTTCCCGAGCTTCCGGCCCGGGTAGCAGGTGAGCGTGCTGTAGCTGCCGCGGTCGATGAAGCCGAGGACGTCGTCCTTCGCGATCTCCTTGGTGAAGCGGATGCAGCGCGAGCAGAGGATGCAGCGTTCGTCGTCGAGCGTGACGCGCGGTCCGAGCTGGGTGCGCTTCGGCTTCACATTCTTGTTCTCGACGAAGCGCGAGTAGCCGCGGCCGTATTCGGTGGAGTGCTCCTGCAGGCGGCACTCGCCGGCCTGGTCGCAGATCGGGCAGTCGAGCGGGTGGTTGATGAGGAGGAACTCCGTCACGCCCTCGCGGCACTCCTTCACCAGGGGGGAATCCGTGCGGATGTGCAGGCCGGGGATGGCGTTGGTGGCGCAGCCGATCTGGGCGCGCGGCATCCAGTTGATGCGCGGCCGGCCGGTCGCGGGATCCAACACGGGCTGCTTCGTGGCGGGATCGACGGCCGGGAGTCCCATTTCGATGAGGCACATGCGGCAGTTGCCGACGACGCTCAGCTTCGGATGGTAGCAGTAGTGCGGGATCTCGATGCCGAGGAGCTTGGCGGCCTCGATGACATTCGTGCCCTTCGGCACGGCGATGTCCTTGCCGTCGATGTTGACGGTGACGAGGTCGGCGGGTTGGGCGGGAGAAACCATAGAATCCGAGGAATTCAGAATCCAGAATTCAGAATGCGGCCGCAGTAAGCTTCGAGCAGACGGCTGACCTCTTCCAGTTGAGTGGCGGCTTCGCGCGTGTCGGCATAGCCGAGATCGCGGGCCAGAATGAGAAAGTAACGGCTCTCCTCGAGGGAGCCCTGGGCGATGTTGAAGAACCG
>PNKG01000107.1 GCA_013822585.1 Opitutus sp.
GCCCGCGGCGAGATCTTCACCGTCCCCGCCAAGAACGGCGTCGCCCGCAATTTGACCAACACCACCGCCGTGCACGAGCGCGACGCCACCTGGTCGCCCGACGGCAAGTGGATCGCCTACCTCTCCGACCTCACCGGCGAAAACGAGATCTGGCTGCGCCCGCAGGACGGCAAGGGCGAGCCCGTGCAACTCACCAAGGACGCCAGGACCTATTACTACGCCCCCACTTGGTCGCCCGATGGCCGGAAGCTCCTCTGGGGCGACCGCGAACAACGCCTCCAGTGCGTCGACATCGACACCAAGGCCGTCACCGTCATCGAACAGAATCCCGCCTTCGAGATCACCGACACCGCTTGGTCGCCGGACAGCAAGTGGGTGGCTTGGATTTCCCCCGAGCGCGGCACCTACGCGAAGGCCAAGCTCTACTCCTTCGACTCCAAGCAGACCGTCGAGGTCACCAACGGCTGGTTCTCCGCCCGCAGCGTCACCTTCAGCGACGACGGCAAGTGGCTGCTCTTCGCCTCCGGCCGCGACATCGCTCCGACCTATGGCAGCACCGAATTCAACCACATCGTCCGCGACTGGGAGCGGGTCTACCTGGTCGCGCTGGCGAAGGACACCCCATCGCCCTTCGCCCCGAAAAGCGACGAAGTCGAGATCGCCAAGGACGAGGGAAGGCCGGCCGAGAAAGTTCCGGACGTGAAGCCCGCCGCGGACGCGAACGCTACCGCGGGCACCGAGAAGAAGGACGCGCCCGCCGAGGCCAAGCCCGCCGCCCCCACCACCGCCGACAAAAAACCCGAGGCGAAAAAGAAGACCGTCACCGTGAAGGTCGACGCCGAAGGTCTGCAGGACCGGACGATCGCGTTGCCCATCGCCGCCTCGAACTACCCCGCCATCGCGATGGCCGGCGACAAGGTCTATTACATCCGCGCCACTTCGCCCTTCGGCACCGCCGGCGGCACGCTCTTCGTCTACAGCCTGAAAGACCAGAAGGAGACCGACCTCGGCCCCTGCAGCGGTTTCCAACTCACCGCCGACAACAAGAAGATGCTCGTCGCGCAGCAGCGCGAATACGCCATCATCGACCTGCCCGCCGCCAAGATCGAGCTGAAGGACAAACTCAACTTCTCCGGCCTCGAGATGAACCTCGACCGCCTCGCCGAGTGGCAGCAGATCTACGACGAGTCCTGGCGCCAGATGCGCGATTTCTTCTACGCGCCCAACATGCACGGGATCGACTGGCCGGCGATGAAACGCAAATACGCCGCCCTCGTTCCGTCCATCCGCCACCGCAACGACCTCAACTTCGTCGTCGGCGAACTCATCGGCGAGCTGAACGTCGGCCATGCCTACGTGGGCGGCGGCGACCGCGCCAACGAGGCCGCGCGCGTGCCCGTCGGCCTGCTCGGCGCCGACTTCTCGCGCGACCCCCTGTCCCGCGCCTACCGCATCGACAAGATCCTCGGCGGCCAGAACTGGTCGACCGCGCTCCGCTCGCCGCTGACCGAGATCGGCGTCGATGTGAAGGTCGGCGACTACGTCCTCGCCGTCGACGGCGTGGCGATGAAGGACGTCCCGTCGATCTACGCCACCCTCGTCAACAAGGTCGGCAAGCAGGTCGTGCTGCGCGTGAACTCGAAACCCTCCGACGAGGGCGCGCGCGAAGTCACGGTCCTGCCGATCGGCGACGAGAAGCCGCTCGCCTATCAGGAGTGGGTGAAGAAAAACGCCGGATACGTCACCCGGAAGACCGACGGGCAGGTCGGCTACATCCACATCCCCGACATGGGGCCGGGCGGCCTGACCGAATTCATCAGGCAATTCTACCCGCAACTGAACAAAAAGGCCTGGATCATCGATGACCGCGGCAACGGCGGCGGCAACGTCTCCGGCCAGATCGCCGAACGCCTCGACCGCACGCTGGACTTCTTCTCCATCACCCGCAACGGCCCGCCGACGACCAATCCCGGCTCCATGGCCTGGGGCCCGAAGGTTCTGCTGCTCGACGAGTTCTCGGCATCCGACGGCGACATGTTCGCCCGCCGCTTCCGCGAGCGGAAGCTCGGCACCCTCATCGGCAAGCGTTCGTGGGGGGGCGTGGTGGGCATCCGCGGCACGCTCCCGATCGTCGACGGCGGCATGCTCAACCGCCCCGAATTCGCCAACGGCTTCGACAAGGACGGCAAGGAGTGGATCATCGAAGGCCACGGAGTCGATCCCGACATCGTGGTCGACAACGACCCGTGGAAGGAATTCCATGGCGAGGACCAGCAGCTCGACAAAGCCATCGAGCACATCCTCGGCGAGCTCAAGACCAAGGGCCGCGACTACCCGCCCGTGCCGCCCTATCCCGACAAGGCCAACTAAACCCCGCCCTTCCCAGCTCTTGCAGCCCCTCGGCAAAGAAATTTGCCGAGGGGGGCTTCATGGTCCACCGTATCACCCGGCATGGAACAACCCGACTCCCTGACTCCCCTCCTCTGCCGCTGGCGGCACGAACCCGCGTTCGCCCCGGAGTTTGCCACCGAAGTCTGGAACAGGATTGAGGCCGCGCGCCGCGACGAGCGCGCCGTGGTCGCCTTCCGTTGGGCGCTGCCCTTGGCCGCTTCGGTGGCGCTGCTCCTCGGTATCGGCGTCGCCCGTCTCGAGGCCAAGCGCGCCCAGGTGGAGAAGATGGCCGATTTCTACGTGCGCACGATCGATCCCGTGCAGATCGTCGCGCACAACGCGCACAGATGAAGCGGCTCCTGATGCTGCTCGCCGTGGTCGTGTTGGTCGGCGCCGGCTCCTACGGCGCGGCGCGGCTCCTCTGGCCCGCCCCGCCCACCGACGAGGACCTGGTCGCCTGGCTCAGGCGCGAATTCGACCTCACAACCAAACAGGCCGCCGCGGTGGAAAAATTGCACCGCGACTACCTCCCGGTCTGTTCCAATCACTGCGCCATCATCGTCGCGACCCGCGAGAAACTGGCCGAAAAACCCGGCGACGCCGCGCTGCTGGCCGAGGCCCTCCGCCTCAAGAAAGCCTGTCAGCAGATCACCCTCGCGCACGTCCGCGAGGTCGCCACGCACATGAGCGCGGAGGAGGGCCGGCGCTTCCTTTCCCTCGTCGAGCCGCGCATCACGCGGCACGACCACCAAGGCGTCTTCGGACTGAAATGACCCGCGCCGCGCCAGAAAGCGACGAGGAGGCGATGCTCGCGCTGCAGCGCGGCGAGGACTTTGCGCTCAACCGCCTGATGGGGCGCTGGCAGGCGCCCCTGCGTTCGTTTCTCTACCGGTCGATCCGGAACGAACACGACGCCCTCGACCTCGCGCAGGAAACCTTCGTGCGCATCTACCGGCACCGCGCCCGCTACCGCACAAACGCCCGGTTCAGCACCTGGATGTTCCAGATCGCGCTCAATCTCGCCCGCGACCACATCCGGCGCCGGAGCCGCCGGCCGGTGGCTCCGCTCGAGGAGGCCCCCGAGGCCGTCGCCGAGGGCAATCCCGGTCGCGAGGCGACCGACGCCGAGGCCGCGGCCGCCGTGCGCGCGGCCGTGGCCGATTTGCCCGACGACTTGCGGGAAGCCGTGCTCCTGTCCGAATTCCACCACCTCTCGCACGCCGAGATCGCGGAGATCGTCGACGCCACTCCCAAGGCCGTCGAGACGCGGCTCTATCGCGCCCGCGAAAAACTGCGCGTCAGCCTCGCCCGTTATCTCCGCGATTGAGGCCGCTGTGCCGGCATGGGCTTGTTTGCGCGTGGACATCCGCGCACCGGCGGCGACCCTGCGCGGGGATGCCCATCCTCACGATCAATCCCGCCACTGGCGCCCGGCTCCGCGCCTACCGCGAGCACACCGCCCGCGAGACGGATGCGGCGCTGCGACGCGCCGGTCGCGCCTTTGCCGATTGGCGTGCGCTCACGTTCACCCAACGGGCGCAACACCTCCGCGCCGTGGCGCGTGAACTCCGCCGCAAGGCGTCCCGCCACGCCGCGCAGATCACCGCCGAGATGGGCAAGCCGGCAAGCCAGGCCCTGGCCGAAGTCGGGAAGTGCGCCCTCAACTGCGACTACTTCGCCGCAAACGCCGCTCGCTTCCTCGCCGACGAGCGACCCGATGGCGCGCCGGCCCATCGCTACGTGGCCTATGTGCCGCTCGGCGTCGTGCTGGCGATCGAGCCGTGGAATTTCCCCTTCTGGCAGGTTTTCCGCGCCGCCGCCCCGGCCCTGATGGCCGGCAACACGATGGTGCTGAAGCACGCCTCCAACGTCACCGGCTGTGCGCTCGCCATCGAGCGCGTCTTCACCCGGGCCGGCGCGCCCCGCGGGGTCTTCCAGACCCTCGTTGTGGACGGCGCGCGCGCGGAGCGGCTTGTTGCGGACCATCGCGTGGCGATGGTCACGCTGACCGGCAGCACCGAGGTCGGCCGGCGCGTGGCCGCGCGGGCCGGGGCGGCGATGAAGAAGGGGGTCTTCGAGCTCGGCGGCAGCGACGCCTACGTGATCCTCGCCGACGCCGACATCGCCCGGGCCGCGGAGCTGTGCGCGGAGTCCCGCCTCTACAACACGGGCCAGAGCTGCGTGGCGGCCAAGCGCTTCGTTGTGGCGCAGTCCGTGCTGCGGAAATTCGAGGCCGCGCTCGTGGAGCGGCTCGGGGCTCGCACCGCCGGTGATCCGCGCGATCCCGCAACGCAGCTCGGGCCGCTCGCCCGGGCCGACTTGCGCGACGAGCTGCACAGCCAGGTGCGCCGCGCCGTGCGCGCCGGGGCGCGGCTCCTGCTTGGGGGACGGCTCCCGCGCGGCCCCGGGTGGTTTTACCCCGCCACCGTGCTCACGGATGTGCGCCCCGGCATGGCGGCCTTCGACGAGGAGCTGTTCGGCCCGGTCGCCGCCATCGTCCCGGCACGCGACGAGGCGGAGGCGATCCGTCTGGCGAACCTGACTCCGTTCGGGCTCGGCGCCGGCGTGTTCACCCGCGACCGCCGCCGCGGCGAGCGCATCGCCCGCGAGCATCTCGAGGCCGGCAATGCGTTCGTCAACGAGTTCGTCCGCTCCCATCCGGCCCTGCCGTTCGGCGGCATCAAGGCCAGCGGGCATGGCCGCGAGCTTGGCGCCCGGGGCATCCGCGAATTCACCAACGTCAAGGTGATTGGCGTCCGCTGACTTCCATCGGGGCGGCCGAATCGGGGTCGCCCCAGCACTCCTCCATCAGCTGCCGCGTGCGCTCGGCCGAGACCCGCAGGCGGAGCCAGCGGCGGCACAGATCCCTGTTCTGCGGCACGTAGTGGAAATCCGCCGCCTCCGCCGGGAAGAGACGCCGGCTGCGGATGTCGCCGACGCTGCGGAGGAATTCGCAGTCGGCGGTGAAGTAACCGGCGCGGAGCCGCAACAAGCCGCGAACGAGCCTGGCTTGCGGATACAAGGCGCGGGCAAGCGCATGGGGCTCGAACTGCTCCAGCGGGATGGCCCAATGCCGGCAGTAACGTTCGCGGAAAGTCGGTGACATGCAGCCCGGGGTGTCCATCCGGGTGTTGGACAATCATCTGACTCCCGGCGCTCCCGCAGTGGCAAGCGCGCGCTTACCCCACCCGCCTTAGGGGCATTTATCCGGCGATGAAGCCGTGTGGCGCTCAACCGCCGGTCACGAGCTGCGCCGTGACATCGGCGCCGGCCCGGTTGACCAGGCGCCCCTGATTGGTTTGCGCCGGGAGCGAGTTGCCATGGGAGTCGGTGCCGGCGGTGAACCGCAGCTGGGTGAACCCGTGGACCTCCACCGCCTGGTTGTTGTCCTGGCGCAGATCGCCGCCGGTGACGCGGACGTCGGAGGCGGAGCCGAGGATCAGGATGGGCTTGGCCGTGTCGCGCGCCGAGAGGTCTTGGAAGAAGGCCCGGCCGTCGGCCAAGATCACGTCCGGGGCGTAGATGCCGGTGGAGCCGCGGTCCCTCCAGTAATGCGTGTTGGCGGAGAGGATGCCGCCAAAGCGGTTGGTGGGGCTGGCAATCGCCAGCACGCCCAAGTCCGCGATCCCGTCGTAGGAAGTGCCGGCCTTGAAGATGGGATTGCCGTTGTTGGCCGGGTTGTTGGCGCCGCTGGCGGGCTTGGTGATGTCGTAGGCGCCGGTGGGATCGAACGCGGTCAGCCGGCCGACGGTGAAGGAGGAGATGTAGGTGTTGGCGCCGGCATTGGCCACGTAGAGCGAGGCGTGGCCCTTCATGTAGGTGACCGATGATTGGTTGTAGTTGACCGGGTTGGCGGGGCCGCTCGCCCCATCCAGCACGAGGGTGACGGCGCCGGCGCCGGAAAACTCGACCTGCACGATGTCGTCGTTGAGATCGACATAGGACAGGCGCGTGACTTGGTCCGCATCGGCAGTGAAGGTGGCGGACGGACCGGTGAGGAGCAGCTGGTCGTAGAAGCGTCCGTTGGGGTGCCGGATGTTCGCCGTGTGCTCGTAGGCGGCGCCAGCGACTTTCTGAGTGGTGACGGGCGCGAGGATGCCGGCCTGCGAGGTCACCGTGCCGGCAGGCGTGGTGACGGTGACGGTGTAGAGGCCCGCATCGGACGACTGGACGTTGGCGACCGTGTGGCTGGAGGCGGTGGCTCCCGCGATGGCGGCGCCGTTCTTCGACCATTGGTAGGCGCTGGCCGGGCCGGCCACCGTGACGGAGAAGGTCGCCGTGCCGCCCAGCTCCGGGGATTGGTTGGCGGGGGGCAGGGCAACCTGGCCGGTCGCGGCGACACCGACCCGGAAACTGGTCCGGGCCGTGTTGCCATCCGTGTCGGTGGCAACAATCGTGATGGTGGCGACGCCCGCGGCCACCGGAGTGAGCCGCAACTCGCTGCCCGTGATCTGGGCGCCCACGATTTCGGGATTCGAGTTCACGCTGCTGTTGAAACTGGCGACGGAAGCGGTGCTGCCCGCGGTCGGGAAGGCCGGCACGACGGCGACACGGCTGATCGCGACGAGGTTCTGCAGCTGGACCTGGGTCTGCCCTTGCTGGACGTTGCGCAGCGGCATCTCCGTCAGGGGGGAGCCGAGGTTGTAGATCGGCAGCGCCCCGATGGCGTCCAACACTGTCATGCCCGTGCCGATGACACGGCCGAAGACGGCATAGCCGCCGCCATTGGCGGAGCCGAGGATCGAGGAATTGTCGGCAAGATTGAAGAACCACTGGCTGGTGGCGCTGTCCGGGCTGCTGGTGCGGGCCATGGCGATGGTGCCGCGCGTGTTGGGCAGGTTGTATTCGAGCGGGATGGCGGCCTGGGTCGCCACAGCCCCGAGAGGCAGAGCGTAGGTGTAGGCGCCGCCTTGGACGATGCCGTTGCCGGTGCCGGTCAGCCGGGAAGACCGATGGATGACCGTGTCGTTGTAGTCGTTGCGGTTCACGTAACCGAGGAAGTTCGTGACCGTCGTCGGCGCCGCCGTCGCCAGCATCTCGACGTTGAAATTGCCCGACACGGTCGTGAACTGCACGATCTGGCCGCTGACGCCGTTTAGGGTGAAGTGATTGCGCAGGTCGACCGTCTGGGCCGAACCGCCGGGCGTGAGCACGACATCAGGGATGGACTGGGAAACCAGCGGCAGCCCGAGCTGGGCGAGGGTCGGAGAAGCGCTGCACGCGAAGGCAAGGCAGGCGGACAGAAAGCGCGATGTCATGGGAAACTCTTCATTGATTGGCCGGAAACGCCCCATGACCAGCTAAAAGCGGTCCCGTTCCCCGTTTCCTCGGCGGTTGCGGAACAGACCCGATGTGAACCCGTGTCGGAAGCTGGCGGAGAGGGTGGGATTCGAACCCACGTTAGGGTATAAGCCTAAACCGCATTTCGAGTGCGGCGCGTTCAACCACTCTGCCACCTCTCCGGAAGCAAGGTGCGGAAA
>PNKG01000108.1 GCA_013822585.1 Opitutus sp.
CTCGAGGCGCGACTGCGAGGCGCCGAGCGAGGCGCGCTCGGTGGCGACGTCCTGAATGGCGGCGGTGATGTCGCCGATGGCATCGCTGTCGGTGACCGAGAGGGTGTAGACGCCGGAGGCGTCCTGGTCGATGATCTCGAGCATGGAGCCGTCGCGGAGGTTGGACTCCGGGATGGTCATGTCCTGCCCGACGGCCTGCCCGATGGTGACGGTGAGGCCGGTGGTGTTGGCGCCGAAGAGGGTGATGCCGTTGAAGGCGCCGAGCGGGGCGTCGATGTCGGCCGTGCCGCCGATGTCGGCGGTGGCGCCGCCGATGGTGGCGCGGAGCTGGTCCTGCAGCGCGGTGAACTCCTCCTGGTAGAGGGCGATGTCGGTGGCGTTCTTGGTGACGTCCTTGGCGAGGATGGCGAGCTCGCTCATGCGCGAGAGGATCTTCGTCATGCCGGACATGAAGCCGTCGGCGGTCTGGACGTAGGAGATGGCGTTCTGGACGTTGGTGGTGGCGGCCTTCACGCGCTTGTTCTGCGCGTCGAGCTTCTCGGAGACGGCGAGGCCGGCGGCATCGTCGGAGGGATTGACGATCTTGGAGCCGGAGGAGAGGCGCGTGAGGGAGCGACCCAGCATTTCCTGGGAGGCGTTGAGGTTGCGGGCGGCGGCGATGGCCTGGATGTTGGTGTTGATGACGCTCATGGCGGTGGTGGTTTCGGGTTAGGCCGCGTCGGCCTTCGCGAGCGGTTTCGCGAGGGGGGCCGCGGTTTTGTTGCCACCATCCATGGCGGACGACTGGGCCGGCCCGTGATCCTTGGGCCGGTTGATCTTGGGCAAAGCGGGGAGGCTGCGCGGCAGTCCGGAGGCGGTGGCCTTGAGTGCGGCGGCCTGGTTGGTCGCGGCGATGGCGGTCTGCACCTCCTTGCGGAAGATGGGGACTTCGCGCGGGGCGATGATGCCGATTTTGACCACGTCGCCGTCGATGCGGTTGATCCGGATTTCGATGCCGTCGCCGATGACGATGGCCTCATTGGTCTTGCGGGAAAGGACGAGCATGGGAGGGGTCTCCTCAGGCGGTGGCGGCGGCGGCGCTGGCGTCGACGAGCAGGTGGTGCGCGCTGTAGCCGGAGTAGTTGGAGATGACGAGCTGGCGGCCGATCTTGGTGCGGCGGTTGACGATGATCGGGCCGATGAGGTTGACCTTGGCCTCGAGCGGGCGCTGCTGCTCGAGGGTGACGATGTTGAGGACCATGGCTTCGGAGCCGTCGTGGAGGTCGAGGTTGGCGGCATCGTCGTCGAAGAGCTCGGGGGTGTAGCTGGGCAGGACGCCGCCCGGCTCGAGCACGACGAAGTGCACGCTGTCGCCCTTCAGGTTGCCCAGTTTCATCCAGAGGAACGGCAGGTGGTCGGGCAGGTAGAGGAGTTCGGCGCGGGTGAAGTCGCGGAAGCCGATCAGGCCCTGCGGCAGGGTGAAGCTGTTGGCGAGGCGGTTCTCGAGTTCGGCGGGAGGAGCGAGTTCGGTGAGGACTTTCATGACGGCGGGGCGGGGTTTACTTGATGTAATCGAGGAGGGAGAGGCGCATGATGTTGGCGGAGGACTGCAAGGCGGCCTGGTAGGCGACCTGGGTCTGGTTGAGGGCGACGATGGCGCTGGCGAGATCGCCGTCGGCCTCGGTCGAGACGAGCTGCTCGAGATTCTCGCCGCGGAGCCTCTGTTGGGTCTGGGCGATCTCGACGCGCATCTGGATGGCGCCCTGCTCGGCGAGCGAGTCGACGAGCAGATCCTCGCTGGCGAGGAGGTCGTCCTGCACGGCGGCGACGGCGTTGCCGCCGCCGGAGTTCAGCGCGTCGCGCAGGGCGACGAGGCGGTTGATGAAATCGCCGATGCCGGTGTTGGTGGCGGCGGGGGTGCCGGGGCGGATGGAGGAGGACCCGGAAAGCGCGATGTCGACCTGGGCGGCGTTGCCGGCGTAGGCAACGGCGGTGATCTTGCCGGACAGGTCGCGGGTGACGGCGAAGGGCGGGGTGTCGACCGCGGTGCCGGCGAAAATGTAGTCGTTGCGGAAACTGGTGTTGCCGAGCTGCACGGCCTGTTCGAGCAGCTGGTCGACTTCGGCGGCGAACGCGCCGAGGGCGTCGGGGTTGGCGGTGCCGGCGCCGAGCGTGCCGATCTCGGTGGCGCGGTCGGAGAGCTTCTTCAGCTGCTGGAGGCCGGAGAAGGAGGCCTGCGAGATTTCGAGCGCGCGGTCGGAGTTGCGGGAGAACTGCTGGAGGCTGCGGCGCTCGCTTTCGAGGTTGATGAGGCGGCTGATCGCGGCGGGGTCGTCGGCGGGATTCGTGATGCGCTGGCCCGTGGCGACGGCGGACTGGAGTTTCGACTGCTGCGTGCCGAGCTGCTGGATCTGCCGGACGATCGTGTCGGAGATGGTGGAGGTGGCGATGCGCATGATCGGGCGGAGTCGGGGTGGGATCAGGAGCGGCCGAGTCTGTTGACGACGGTGTCGAGCAGGTCGTCGACGATGGAAAAGACGCGCGAGGAGGCCTGGAAGGCGCGCTGGAAGCGCACGAGGTCGGCCATCTCCTCGTCGAGCGAAACGCCGCTCACGGCCGACCGCTGCGACTGCACGAGGTTGGTGATGTTGGTCTGGTCGTCGACCCGCGCGTTGGCGCTGGCGAGGGCCTGGCCGAGGTTGGAGACGGCGCCGGAGTAGAACTGGCTGAAGGTGCCGTCGATGAGGTCGCCGCTGCCGGTGTCGAAGCGCCGGGAGGCGAGCGCGGCGACGGCGAGCGCGATGGAGTTGTCGCCCGCGGGGCCGGCGCCGGCGCGGAGGCTCATGGTGGTGACGCCGGCCGCCACCGCGATGGTGCCGGCGGCGAGGCCCGCCGGATCGAAGAAGTCGTCGCCGGGGATCGATGCCGGGTTGTAGGCGGCGTTGACGGAGGTGACGATCTGACGGGCGAGCTGGTTGAGGTTGTCGCGCAGGGTCTGCACGGCGCCGTCGCGCGCGGTGAGCGCGCCGCGGATGGAGCCGGAGGAGAACTCGACGGCGGTGGCGGGCGAGCCGCCGGTGAGGCCGGCGCCGGTGAAGGTGACGGGGCCGGTGACCTGCGCGAGGTCGACGAGGACGACGTCGGCGTTGGCGGCGTCGCGGAGCACGACCTGGATCTGGCCGTCGGTGGCGTTGCGGATCTCGACGGGGAGCTTGGCGGAGAGTTCCTCGAGGCGCGCCTGGCGCTGGTCGCGGAGGTCGATGGCGGCGCCGGGCTGGCCGATCTCGATGCGGCCGATCTGGGCGTTGAGATCGGCGATGGTGGCGAGGAGGCGGTTGACTTCGGCGACGTCGGCCTGGATCTCGGTGTCGATGTCGCTCTGCACCTGGGCGAGGCGGCCGTCGGTCTGCTGGAAGCGGTCGGTGAGGATGGCGGCCTTCTGGAGGAGGGTCTGGCGCTCGCCGGCGTCGGTGGGGCGGGAGGCGAGGCTTTGGAAGGCGTTGAAGTAGTCGTCGAGGGCGGCGGCGAGGCCGCCGGTGGAGGCGTTGGAGCCGGTGGCGGTGGTGGCGGTGGCGCGGTTGATGTTCTGGCCGAGGCCGGCCTGGGCGCGGTCGAGGGCGCGCTGCTCGGCCTCGAAGCCGGCCTTGAGCGAGAGTTCGCGCATCACCTGGCGGTCGAAGAGCGAATCGCGGAGCTGCTGGATGGCGAGCGCCTCCAGGCCGAGGCTCTCGGCGCCCTGGGCGGTGACAACCGTGCCGCGGTCGCCGTAGAGCACGCGCTGGCGCGCGTAGGAGGTGTTGTTGACGTTGGCCAGGTTCTTGCCCGCCGTCTCGATGGCGCGGCTGTGCGCGTTGAGCGCCTTGACCGAGGAGCCGAGAGTGGTGAACAGGCCGGACATGGGAAATAGGGCTGAAGGACTGAAAGGCTGAAGGGCTGAAAAGACAGTGGGTGACTTGAGATTGGTGTGCGGTGGTGGAACTCCGGGTGCTATCCGGCCCTTCGGTCTTTCAATTTTTCAGCCTTGGGTTTCAGCCGGCGACTTTGAGCGCCGGGGACGGGCGCGCGGCGGACATCGCCATGCGGCCGTTGGGGGTGTAGGTCTGGGTGAAGCTGTCGGGCCGGAGCACGCGCAGGAGCTGCTGCTGGGCCTCGACCGAGCGGGTGAGCAGCGACTGGTTGTGGCGCGAGACGCGGCGGACGCGGTGGATGAGGACGTTGATCTCGGAGATGAGCGCCTCGATCAGCGGGCGGACGTGCGCCTCGAAATGCGGGAGGAGCGAGCGCAGGGTGCTGGCGGGCGGCTGCTGGCGCTCGACGGCGAAGGCGGCGACGGCCGCCTCGCGGTTCCGGCGGAATTCGTGGAGGTGCAGGACGTGCGTCTCGATCTCGGTGCTGAGGCGCAGGACGGAGTCCGCGTCGCGGAGGAAGAGGCAGCGCTGTTGCTCCTCGAAGAGGTTGAGCAGGCCGCCGTATTCGGCGACTTCCTTGCGGAGCGCGTCCGCGATCATTTGCCACTCTTGGTTCATGGCCGGTTTTCCCCGGTCGCGGCCGTGACAGCGGCGGGCGATCCGCGGGGTGCGAGTTGATGTTGCAGGATGTGGCCGAGGCCGAGCCCGCCGCCTTGGGAGAGCCTGGTCGCGAGCACGTCGGTGAGAAGATAGCCGTAGATGCCGCTGGCGGCGCCGCCCTCCTTGCCGCCCATGATGCTGCCCACGCTCTCCTGCAGGAACTGGCGGAGCAGGATGGCCTCGAACTGGCCGGCGACGGCCTTGGCCTGCTCGGCGGCGCCGAGCTGCGCGAGGCGGGCGGGGCTGCTCATCTCGGCGGGGAGGAGGCCGGCGTGGGGGTTGACGGGGGCGACGTGCATGCGGGGTCAGTTGATGATGAGCTCGGCCTGGAGCGCGCCGGAGCGCTTGAGCGACTGGAAGATCGCCATCATGTCGCGGGTGGAGACGCCGAGGGCGTTCAGCGCGGCGGCGAGGCGCTCGATGGTGGGCGGCTCGTTCAGCACGGTGAAGCCGCCCTTGGTCTCGTTGACCGCGGTCTGCGTGCTCTGCACCTGCTGGGTCGTGCCGGAGCTGTTGAAGGCGTTCGGCTGGCTGACGCCGATGTTGCTCGTGACGGTGATGGTGAGCGCGCCGTGCGCGATGGCGACCTGCGAGACGCGCACGGTGGAGGTGGCGACGATGGTGCCGGTGCGCTCGTTGATGACGATGCGGGCGTGGGTGTCGGGCTGGAGCTCGACGGCGCCGAGGTCGGCGAGGAAGGCGACGTGGCGGGCGCGGTAGTCGGTCGGGATGGCGACCTGCACGGTGGCGGCGTCGGTGGCCTGCGCGGAGGCCTCGGGCCAGCGGAGGTTGATGGCGTCGGCCATGCGCGCGGCGGAGGTGAAGTCGGGATTGTGGAGGAGGAGGCGGAGCGTCTCGTCGTGGACGAACTGGGCGGGGATCTCGCGCTCGACGATGGCGCCGTTGGAGATGTTGCCGACGGTCGGGTGGTTCTTCTGCACGGTGGCGCCGCCCGCGCCGCCTGCGCCGCCGAGGAAGCCGCCGATCGCCACCGGGCCCTGCGCGACCGCGTAGACGCGGCCGTCGGCGCCGAGGAGCGGGGTCTGGAGGAGCACGCCGCCCTGGAGGGACTTGGCGTCGCCCATGGCGGCGACGGTGACGTCGATGCGCGCGCCGGGCTTGAGGAAGGCGGAGATGTCGGCCGTGATCATGACGGCGGCGACGTTCTTGGACTTGATGTCCTGCGGGCTGACCGTAAGGCCGTAGCGCAGGAGGGTGTTCTGCACGGCGCGGAGGGTGGCGGCGGCGTTGCTGTCGCCGTCGCCCGCGAGGCCGACCACGAGGCCGTAGCCGACGAGCTGGTTGTCGCGCCCGCCCTCGACGAGCGTGAGGTCCTTCACCCGCGCGGCGCGCGCGGCGGGGACAAGCACGCAAACCGCCAGGACGCAACCGAGCGCGCGGCGGAAGAGGGAGTCGAAAGTGCGTCGTGCTTTGTTCATCCGTGATCCTGGGGGGGACCGGTTAAGCGGGGTTACATCGCGTCAGAAGGGCCGGAGTTTTTCGTAGAGCTTGGACAGCCAGCCGCGTTTCTGC
Source organism: Opitutus sp. (assembly GCA_013822585.1). Taxonomy (GTDB): domain Bacteria; phylum Verrucomicrobiota; class Verrucomicrobiia; order Opitutales; family Opitutaceae; genus Didemnitutus. Next base: position 6,081 of record PNKG01000108.1, read on the forward strand.
GCATCGGTGAGGTGGCCCTCGGCGAGGAACTCCACGCGGGCGTCCGCGATGTTGGACGAGAAGACGGTGTTGGCGGACGAGACGTCTTCGGGGCGCACGAGGCCGTGGAGGACGACGTATTGGGTCTCGCCGGAGAAGGTGACGACGCGCACGCCCTCGATGACGAGGTTGCCGTTGGGCATGAGGTCGGTCACGAGCACGGCGGCGCGGCTGGTGAGCGACTGGTTGTTGGTGACCTCGCCGCCGCCGGAGTAGTTGGCCTTGCCCTGGATGTCGGTGGCGGGGAGTTCGCCGTTGCGCGTGCCGAGCTTGGAGGCGGCGATGGAGAAGAGGAACCGGTTCACGGCGTCCTCGAGGGAGGACTCGCGCGTGGATTTCTTGCTCTGCGTGTTCGTGGCGGCCGCGCTTTCGGAGACGACGATCGTGAGGATGTCGCCGGGGCGGGCGGCCTTGCGGTCGGCGAACATGCTGCGCTCCCTCGCCCCGCTCGTCCACAGCGAGTCGGCGCGCGCAGCGGGTGCGGCGGCGAGCGCGAGCGCGGCGGCGAGCGCAAGCTTAGAAGCGGACCTGGACGCGGTTTTCATCGATGACGAACGCGGAGAAATCCTTCTTCGAGTCGGGATTGCGGATGGTGACCACCTCGCCCTGCGCGCCGTTCTGCAGGGCGACGCCCTTCATGGTGACGACGAGCTGGCCGTCGGCGGCGGAGACCTCGACGAGCTCGCCCTTGCGGACGAGCGGGCGGCGCGCGACATCGCGCCACGTGAGCAGGCGGCCGGCCTGGACGGAGCGGGAGAAGATGAAGGTGCGGTCGCCCACGGCGGCGGGCAGCGCGTCGCGATCGCGGAGGAGATCGACGCGACGGGTCTCGAGGAGCGCGGGATCGAAGGTGCCGTTGTGGTTCAGCGGCTGGCGGGCGACCCAGGCATCGCGCCAGAGCGAGGCGCGGAGGAGCAGGGTGGCCTCGTGCACGACCGGCTGGCGGTCGGCGAGGATGCGGACGCGGGCCAGCATCGACGTGGCCGGCACGGCGGGATACTCGACGATCCGAACCTGCCATTCGCGCGCGACCCGGTCGGGGGGCGCCCAGGGGCGGATGAGCTCGAGCTGCAGGTCGCCCTCGAGGTTGAAGTGCGCGGAGAGCTCGCGGGCGAGCGCGGCCGTGAAATCGCCCTGGGCGAGCGGCGTCGCCCCGGGTTCGTCGGCGCGCAGCGCGACGGCGGCGAGGGCGGCGAGGGCGAGACAGAGAATGAGGGCGCGGCGGATCATGGTCAGCGCTTCATCTGGGCGACGTTCTGCAGCATCTCGTCGGAGGACTGCACGGACTTGGAATTGATCTCGTAGGCGCGCTGGGCGATGATGAGGTTCACCATTTCCTCGACGATGTTCACGTTCGAGGTCTCGATGTAGCCTTGGATGGTGCGGCCGAAGCCCGCCTCGCCGGGGTTGCCCGTTTCGGGCGTGCCGGAGGCGCCGGTCTCCTCGTAGGTGTTGCCGCCCATGGAGCGGAGGCCGGAGGGATTGGCGAAGCGTGTGAGCGTGAGGCGGAAGGTCTGCGTGCCGGAGGAGGACTGGACGGTGACGTTGCCATCCTGGGAGATGGCAACGTTGGCGCCGGCGGGGATGGCTTGGAAGCCGCTGAGGATCGGGAGACCGTCGACGGTGACGACCTGGCCCTGGGCGTTGAGCTTGAAGGAGCCGTCGCGGGTGTAGCCGATCGTGCCGTCGGGGCGCTGCACCTCGAAGAAGCCGTCGCCCTGGACGGCGAGGTCGAGC
>PNKG01000109.1 GCA_013822585.1 Opitutus sp.
ACGCTTCGCCCTTGCCGATGTGGCCGCGGAGGGAGCGGCGGCGCGACTTTTCCACGGTAATCGGGAGTTCGCAGGAGACCCGGCCGTTCATGGTGCCGGCGACGACGTGCGCGCTGGCGTCGGCGGGGAGCTCGACTTCGCAGGAGCCGTTCATGGAGTCGAACGAGAGCTTCTGGCCGGAGCCGACTCGGTCGAACGAAGCATAGATGCGGCCGTTCATCGTATTGACGGTGGTGTCACCGGTGAGGCCGGTGGCGCGCACGCGGCCGTTCATCGTGGCGATCTTCACGTCGCCGCGGACGCGCTCGGTGGTGACGTTGGAGTTCATGACCTCGACCTTGAGGCTCGCGAGCTCGGCCGGGACACGGATGGTGTAGCGGACGCTGCCGGTCTGCCTGCCGCGGTTCCACCAGGAGCTCTCGGTGTCGCGGTGGTGCTTCGTCTTGATCGCGATGCGGTCGTTATCGGCCTCGACGACGATCTCGATGCGTTTGAGGGCTTGCTCGTCCTTGGCGGATTTCTCCGCCTCGACGGCGACCTCGGGCTTATCCCACGCGACGATCTCGACGTCGCCGTTCATGTTGCCGAGGGAGACTTCGCCGGCGGCGGCGAGCGGGTAGGTCTGGGAGAATTTCTCGGTCACCTTCGCCGAGGCGGCGGTGACGGCGATGACGGAAGCGAGGAGCAGCGTGGACAGGTGGCGGAGCATCATGGCGGCAAGCGTGTAACGGGAATACCCGCCGCCGCGCGGAAAGTTACGGAAAAACCGGCCTGGTCTGCTCCGCGCGGAGGGCCTCGATGGGATTCACCTTCGTGGCGCGGCGGGCGGGCAGCCGGGCGGCGATCAAGGAGGCGCCGAGGAACAGGGCCGCGGCGCCGGGCAGGACGGCGGGGTCGAAGCCCTTCACGCCCGTCATGACGGAGCCGAGAAAACGGTTCATGCCGACGCCGAGCAGGAGGCCGGCGGCGATGCCGAGCGCGGCGGTGGCGAGGCCCTCGTGCAGGATGAGCGCCTGCACGGCGGCCGGGGGATCGACCGCGGGCCGGACGTGGAAGAAGGCATTGCCCGAGAATCCCTGCGCGACGGCACGCAGACCATGCCATGCCGGTGGGCAATTCGTCGAAGCAATCCATCCGGGCGGAGGCGTCCACGCCGACGACCAGCATGGCGCCGAGTCCGCGGTCGCGTTCCCCGGCGGAAAATCGTGGCGGTGCGACAACCCGCGCCAGAGAGGATAGGGAGACTGCCGGCAGGTGTCGGGTTGCTTGCGGCTTTGCGTGCAGACTTGGACGATGCGTCCGGAGCCGTCGAAGGGGCACGGGCTGATGGCCAGGGCGTAGACGAAGGAGACCATGCCGGTGTTCAGGCCGATGCCGAGTGCGAGAACGGCGATGGTTGCGACCGGGAAAGCCGGCGACTTGAGGAGCAGCCGGAGTGCAAAGCGAAGATCGTGGAGCATGGGGGAACCTGCCGGGCGTGAACCGGCGGCGTAGGGTCGCGCCTGTCCGGGCGGCCTTGCGGGCGCCCGGGAAAATCATTGCCAAGCCAACAGATCGCGCGTGGCCGGGACGTCCTTGATGATCTGCGAGGGCTGCGGGCCGACGCCGAGGTAGCGCAGATTGGGCAGTTCGGCGGGCGGGCGTCCTTCACAGGCCACTTCGATCACGCTGCGCACCATCGCGGCCACGTAGGCCTGGGCCGCGCGGGGCAGGTCGCGGAAGCTCCGCAGTCCGCAGAGGTCCTCGGTCCAGCCGGCGTGACGGGAGTAAACCGGGCGCAGGCTCTTCCGCAGGGCCTCGTTGCGCGGCACGTGCGTGTAGCGCTTGCCGATGGCGTCCTCGTAGGCGGTGCAGATCAGCAGTTCGGGCGCGCCGGTGAGCGCGTCGATTTTGTTGATCATGAGGTCGTGGTAGCCGCCGTAGCGCAGCGCGTCGCCCTTTTCCACGGCATCATACCAGCCGACCATGCGCTGGCGGCCGGTGACGGTGCCGAATTCGATCTGCTTCAATTTCTGGCCGATGGGCAGGGCGTCGTCCATCTGCGTGAGGAAGGTGTGCGTGCCGACCTTGGTGTCGTAGGCCTTGGCCACGGCGAAGGTGTGGATCGGCTGCACCGGCACGCCGGCGCTCTGGAAGAATTCCGGCGTGAAGGTGTGCGAGGCGGTGACGTTGGGCGAGAAGCCGTGGCGCTTGTCGAGCCAGTAGGCCTGGCCGAACTCGCCGATGATCGTGCGGCCGGCGGCGAGTTCGCGCAGCACGACCTCGCGCACCTCGCCGATGTTGGCGCGGAGGCGCTGGCCGGCGGCCCAGTAGACGCGGGTGAGCTCCTCGACGTCGAGGGTGAAGGGCGCGGCGCCCTTGAAGCGGCGGAAATCGAAATCGCCGGCGGAGAAGATGCCCATCTCGATCGCCTCGGCGTTGGCCTTGGCTTCGGCGGTGGAGAGTTTGTCGAAGAAGGCGTCCCACGCCGCGGGGCTGACCTGGCAGACGTGCCGGATGGTGCGCAGGGCGCGGTCGGCGCGCGCGGCGAGCTTGCGGGCGAAAAAGTTCGGGCCGCCGAGGAAGTCCGCGAAGGTGATCTGCCACTGGCCGGTCTCGTCCTGGTAGGCCGGAGTGATGCCGCGGCCGGTGGAGCCGCGCGGTTCCTCCTTCAGCACGTTGACGCGGTAGTCCTCCCAGGCGAGGTCGAGCAGCCGGTGGGAGAGGTCGGAGACCATCGCCCGCTCATCGATCAGCAACCGGTTGAAAATCGCATAGCCCTTGTGCTCCAGGGGCTCTCCCTCCCAGAGAATCTTGCGCGGGTCGGCCACGACGCCGGCGCCGATGGCGAGGCGCGCGACGCTCTGCTCGACGACGCCGGCGGGCAGGAGGTTGAGCTTGATGCCCCCGGCGGTGTGGCCGGAGTTCGAGCCGCCGTTGACCTTGAAGACGACGGAGACCGCGGCGGGCGTGCCGTGCAGTTCCCGCACGACCTCGGGGATCAGGCGGCCCTTGCCTTCGTCGCCGAAGGAAATGCCGACGTCGGCAATGAGCTGGCTGCGAAACGGTGTGAGCGACATGCTGGGGTGGCAGCCGGGAAGTGATTCCCCAGTTGCCGGGAACTTTTCCCCGAAGCACCGGTGCTGCCGCAAGGCTAAACCGGGCTTCGCGTGTCACGCCTCGCGGCCTGTCTGGGCGGTCTGTCTGGTGGCGGTTGGCCGCTTGGCCAGGGCGTGTCTGCGACGGAACCCAGGGGGGCGGCAGCCTGTGGGACCCCCCCCCTGCCCATCAGCGGCGCAGCGCCATCGCATCGCGCATGCGTTGCAGGGCCTGGCGGAAGGTGATCTCGGCGCGCACGCGCGTGCCGGTGGAGAATTCGTAGCCGTCGGGACCCCAGCTCGAGCGGACGCCGAAGCCGACGATCCACTGTGTCTTGGAGTTGAGGGTGTAGCGTCTGGGCACCCACCAGAGCACGCTGGGGCGGATGGTGAAGAAGTGCTCGTCGATGCCGCTGATCGCCGTGGTGGTGTAGGTCGTCTGCAGCGTCCACTTGATCTGGCCGAGGTCATAGATCAGGCCGCCGTCGAGCGACACGGAGTCGTCCTTCGCGGCGTTGCGTCCGAGGCTGACGGGGACGGAGGACGAGTCGGTGACGAAGTCCAGTCTGAGGCCGTAGAACGCGGTCCACTTCGGGTGGTCGGGCAGCCGTCGCTGGGTGACGAAGTAGGGCGAGTAGCGGTTGCGGCCGTCGGTCAGGCCCGGCGGCGGGTTGCCCACGGGGAGCTCGAGGTTGAGGCCGACGCTTGTCTCGTAGTCGCGCCAGGGGAAATTGCGGTAGAGGTGGCGGCCGCCGAAGCGCAGCTCGCCGATGCCGTAGCCGGCGCTAGTGTCGCCGTCGAGGCCGTGCGTGGCGAAGGCCTCGAATTCGCCGTAGAGCTCGGTGCGGTCGTTGACCGCCCAACGCAGGCCGGTGGGCACGCGGATGTAGTCGCGGCGGATGAGGTCGCCGAAGCGCGGGTTGAGCTGCACGCGGAACGTGCCCGGCGGGTCGAAGCGCGGCAGGTCGATGTCGAACAGGCCGCCGATGCGCCAGCCGAGCAGGCCGGTCGGTTCGGCCTTTTTCTCCGGCGCGGGATTGTCCCGGCCGAGGACGGACAGGACGGCGAGCAGCAGGCCGGCAAGGAGGCGGGAAGGATGGTGGATCACGGCAAAGGGCGCAGGTTTTCGAGCGGCAGCCGGACAAGGAGGCCCTGCTGCAGAACGTCCACGGACACCACAATCCCGCGCGGGTTCACCGGATCGTCGACATAACCCTCGAGCCCGTTGAGCGGCCCGCCGGCGACGCGCACGCGGGTGCCCTTGCGGATGAGCGGGTGGAGCGCGGCTTCGTAGCCGGAGGCGCAGACGGCCTTCACGTCCTCCAACTGGCGGAGGAACACCGGTTCGTTTTCCACCATCAGGGCGCGGACGAGCAGGTCCTGCTGGTAGACGCGCGTCTTCTTTTCCGGCGCGATCCGCGCGAAGACATAGCCCGGGAACAGAGGTTTGGTGAACACCTTCTTCTGCGTGCCGTAGCGGCGCACGCTCTCGATCAGGGCGAGGTAGTGCGCGAATTTCTCGCGGGCGAGCAGGCCGGAGAATTTCTTTTCGCAGCGCGGTTTGGTGTGGCAGACGAACCAGCGCGGCTCGGCGAAGTCGGGGAGGTGCTGGCCCATTGACGGAGGACGGTGGACAGGGTTCGGAGGACGGTGGACTGAGGACGGAGGTCGGGACGATTCAGTCCGACCACGGATAAACACAGATGGTCACAGATACGGCAGGATCGGGAACACGGGCCGGGGAGAATTTCGTGGTAAGTAAGCCTACCTCTGATCGGTGTTCATCTGTGGTTCCTTCGCGTCCGGGTCTGGATGACGACCAAGGACGATCAGCGGGTGGAGGAGAGGGGTTTTGCGAGGAGCTGGAGGGCGGCGGCGTATCCGGCGAAACCTTGGCCGCTGATCATCGTGACGCAGGCCCGGGCCGTCATCGAGCGGCGGCGGAAGGGCTCGCGCTTCTTGATATCCGAGAGGTGGACCTCGACGGCGGGCAGCGGGGCGACGCTTTTCAAGGCGTCGTGCAGGGCGATGCTGGTGTGCGAGTAGGCGCCGAAGTTGACGATGAAGCCGCCGATGCCGGCGTCGGCCAGCGCGTGGATCCGGTCGATGAGCGCGCCCTCGTGGTTGGATTGGAAGAACACGACGCGCACGCCGAGGCGCTTCGCCTCCGCGCGGATGAGCCGTTCGAGGTCCTTGAGCGTGGCGGTGCCGTAGATGTGCGGCTCGCGCCGGCCGAGGCGGTTGAGGTTGGGACCGTGGAGGACGGCGATTTTCACAGGGGATTCTCCGTGTCGATGAAGACCCAGGGGAGGCGGAACTTCTTCGCCAGCTCGGCGGCGAGGGCCTTCACCGCAAGGGTCTCGGTGGCATAGTGGCCGCAGAGGAAGACGTTCAGCCGGTGCTCCTGGGCGAAGTTGAACCACTCCTCGCGCAGCTCGCCGGTCACCAGCGTGTCGATGCCGGTGGCGGGGAGAGCGGCGATGGCGCTGTTGCCCGCGCCGGAACAGAAGGCGACCTGCCTGGGATGGACGGAGCCGAATTCGAGGGCGGTCACGCGCGGGTGGAGTTCCTCAAGGCGGTTGCGCAGCTGGGAGCGCTTGAGCTTGTTCGGCGCGGTCCAGCCGATGAACTCGTCGTCGTTGGGCAGGAAGCGGCCCTTGGGCTTGAGGCCGAGCTGGCGGGCGAGGAGGACGTTGTTGCCCAGCTCGGCATGGGCGTCGAGCGGCAGGTGGGAGGAATAAATGGCGCAGTGGCCGCGGATGAGGGTGGCGTAGCGTTCGTAGGTCGGGCCGGTCAGCGGCTGCACACCGCCCCAGAAAAGCCCGTGGTGCACGACCAGGAAATCCACGCCGCACTCGACCGCCTGTTCGAAGGGCACGCGGCCGGCGTCCACCGCCGCGCCGATCTTCGTCACGCGGCCGTCGTTGGCCACCTGCAGGCCGTTGTGCGCGCCGGGGTAGTCCTTGAACGCCGAGCGGCGGGTGCGGCGGTCGCAGTAATCGACGAGCTGTTGCAGGGAGGCCATTCGCGGCAGGTTGAGGGGCGGGGCGGGGGCGCGCAAGACGCAGGTGAGTCTTGCCATCGGAAGGCCCGCGGGCAGGTTCGAGGCATGGAGGCCGGCCTCAACCCCGTCGCGTCGTCCGCGGTCCCGTCTTCCGCGGCGCCACCCAACCTCATCGACCTCGTCGCGGAGGCGACGGACAAGTTCCCCCACCGGCCGAGCTGGGACGAGTATTTCATGGCGACGGCGGTGCTCATCGCCTCGCGCTCCAACTGCGAGCGGCTGAACGTCGGCTGCATCATCGTGACCGGCGGCGAGCGCCGCCACCGCCTCGTCGCCGCCGGCTACAACGGCTGGCTGCCGGGCACGCCGCACGTCTCCCGCGTGCGCGACAACCACGAGCTCGCCACCGTCCACGCCGAGCAGAACGCCGTGGCCGACGCCGCCCGCCGCGGCTCCAGTCTTGAGGGTTGCACCGCCTACGTGACGCACTACCCGTGCATCAACTGCGCGAAGATCCTCGCGGCTGCGGGCATCGCGGAGATCAAATACCACGACGACTACAACAACGACCCCTTCGTCGCCCCGATCCTCGCCGAGGCGGGCGTGAAGATCTCGAAACTCTGAGGTCCGGCGCAACACCGGCCGGCATCCGCGGTCCATCCGTCTCATGAAAGCCCGTCGCGCCACTCCCGACAGCCTCGCGGGCCAGCTGCTTCTTTCGCACCCGGCGATGAAGGACCCGAACTTCGGGCGCACCGTCGTGCTGCTTTCGGCGCACGACGCGGATGGGGCGCTCGGGGTCGTGATCAACCGTCCGGTCGGGAAACGGCTCGGCGAGATCGGCCCGGAATTCGCCGTGGGGCCGCTCTCCAAGGTGCCGTTGTATCACGGTGGCCCGGTGGAGAAGGGGAAGCTCATCCTCGCCGGCTGGCGCTGGCAGGAGCACAGCGGCGATTTCGAGCTGCAGTTTGGCCTCGACCCGCAGCGCGCCGAGATGCTCGCGCTCGATCCGCGCGCGACGGTGCGGGGATTCCTCGGCTACTCCGGCTGGTCGAAGGGACAGCTCGAAAAGGAGATGAGGCACCGGACATGGTTCGTCGCGGGGCCGGCGGACTACAACCTCTCCAGCGAGGACGGGCCGGGCTTGTGGCGGATGATCCTCGGCTCGATCGACCCCGAGTTGAAACTTCTCGCGGACGAGCCCGAGGATCCATCGAAGAACTAACAGGTGTGCTGTGCCGGGTATGACACACCCTGCGTTGAGCCGTGGCACAGGCCGTGCGTTGGGCGGGCAGGAATTCACCTACCCATGATCAAACACAGATACGCCCGCGCCTTCGGTGCGCTCGCCGCCTCCGCGGCGCTGCCCCTGGCCGGTTTCGCCCAGACTCCCGGAGCCGCGCCCGTCGTGGACTCCGGCATCACCTCGTGGATGCTCGTGTCCACGACGCTCGTGCTCCTGATGGTCCCCGGCCTCGCCCTGTTCTACGGCGGCCTCGTGCGGACCAAGAACGTCCTCGGCACCATGATGCACTCGTTCATCGCCATGGCGGTGGTCGGTGTCGTGTGGGCCGTGGCGGGCTACTCGCTGTCCTTCGGGCCGAACGTGCTGGGCGGTCTTTTCGGCTGGAACGGCGATTTCCTCTTCCTGCAGGGCATCGACCAGGCGATCATGTCGGCCGGCGTGCCGGAATACGTGTTCGCGATGTTCCAGGGCAAGTTCGCCATCATCACCCCGGCGCT
>PNKG01000110.1 GCA_013822585.1 Opitutus sp.
GTCCTCTACACGGTGATGTGCTACCCGCATGGCGGCGTGGTCGACGACCTGCTCGTCTACATGCGCGGCGAGGGCGACTACTTCCTCTGCATCAACGCCGGCAACATCGACAAGGACATCGCCTGGATGCAGGAGCAGGCCAAAGGCTACGCCTGCACCGTCACGAATCGCTCCGCCGATTACGGCCAGATCGCCGTCCAGGGCCCGCGCGCCGCCGAGATCGTGCAGGCGCTCACAAAGTCGAATCTCGCCGACATCAAATACTACCACTTCGCCGACGGCGAGGTGGCGGGCGTGAAGTGCCTCATCAGCCGCACCGGTTACACGGGCGAGGACGGCGTGGAGCTTTACTGCGCCGCCGCCGACACCGGGAAACTCGCCGAGGCCGTGCTCGCGGCCGGCACGCCCCTCGGTCTCGAACTCGCCGGACTCGGCGCGCGCGACTCGCTGCGCCTCGAGGCGGGTTTTCCGCTCTACGGCCACGAGATCACCCAGGACATCGACCCGATCACCGCCGGACTCGGCTGGGTCGTGAAGTTCGACAAGGGCCCGTTCCTCGGCTCCGACGTGCTCGCCGCCGAGAAGGCTGCCGGCCCGCAGCGGCGCGTTGTGTATTTCAAGACCGGCGACCGTCGCATCGTTCGCGCCGACTCCCCGGTTCTCACCGCCGCCGGCGCACAGGTCGGCCGCGTGCTGTCCGGCACGCTCTCGCCGATGCTCAACGAGGCCATCGGCTCCGCCCTCGTCGACACCGCGGCCGCCAAGGAGCAGCTCCAGGCCGACCTGCGCGGCGTGAGGATGAATTTGCAACTGGTCAAGCCGCCCTTCGTCACCCTAAGGAAATCCTGAATTTATCTGTGGGAGGGGCTTCACGCCCCGACCGAGGACCCCGAGTCGCGGGGTGAACCCGCTCCTGCAACCAACACCACTCCCCATGAGCCACATCCCCTCCGATCTGAAATACGCGAAGTCCCACGAATGGCTGAAGGTCGCCGCCGACGGCACGGCCACGGTCGGCATCACCGACTACGCCCAGAACACCCTCGGCGACATCACCTATGTGCAGGTCAACGCCAAGGTCGGCGCGGCACTCAAGGCCGGCGAGCCCTTCGGCACGGTCGAGTCGGTCAAGGCCGCCTCCGACCTCTATGCGCCGGCAGCCGGCACGGTTGTCGAGGTCAACAAGGCCCTCGATTCCGCCCCCGAGACCATCAACAAGGACGCCTACGGCAGCGGTTGGATGCTCAAGCTCAAGCTGGCCAATCCAGCCGAGGCGGACAATCTCCTGTCAGCGGAGGACTACGGCAAGATCGCCGGGTGATCCTACGCCACCTGACAGCGGCGATTGCCCCTTGCGCAGCCGGGGTTTTTGGCGAGAGTCGGGCGGAATGCTTTCCGTCACCTCCCTCCTGTTGCGGGGCGTCCTCTGCGCCACGCTGCTGATTGCCTCCGGCTGCGGCAAAAAAGCCGCCGTCGGAACCGCCGGCCCCTCCGCGCCGCGCGATAAGCAGTCCGTCGAAGTCACCGAGATCGTCCGGCGGGACTTGACCGAGCGCATCTCCCTTGTCGGATCGCTCGCGCCCAACGAGACCGCGCAGATCCGTGCCGAAGTTTCGGGCCAGGTGCGCGAAGTGCTCTTCGCGGAGGGTGAGAAGGTCGCCCGCGGCACGGTGCTGGTCCGGGTTGACGACTCGGAACTTCGCGCCCAAGTCGCGCAATCCGAGGCGCGTTTCCGCCTCGCCGAGCTGAATCTCAAGCGCAGCGAGGGCCTCACGCAGGCGAAGTCGATGTCGCAGGCCGAGGCCGATCGCACGAAGTCGGAATACTCCTCCGCCGCGGCTGAACTGCAGCTGCTCCGCGTCCGGCTGGCCAAGACGGAAATCAGGGCGCCGTTCGACGGCATTGTCGGCGCGCGCACGATCTCGCCGGGCGATTACATCACCGCCGCCACCGTCATCACCGTGCTCGACGACCTCAGCCGCCTGAAGGTCGATTTCCAGGTGCCCGAGCGCTTCGCCGAGCGCGTGAGGCAGGGCTCGGAATTCTCCCTCCGCGCGCAGACGCCCTCCGGCGAGGCGCGGGCCAAGGGCGAGGTCTACTTCGTCTCTTCCGTGATCGATCGCCTCACCCGCTCGACCCAGGTGAAGGGCTTCCTTGCGGCCGACACGCTCGCGCTCAAGCCGGGCATGTTCGCCAACATCGACCTGATCCTCCAGGTGCGCCGCGGCGTGCTGACCGTTCCCGAGGGCGCCATCCTCACGACTCCGAAGGGAACCCAGATCATCGCCGTGCGTGACAAGGGGGCCGACAAGGTCGCCGAGATGGTGCCGGTGACGCTCGGTCTCCGCGAGCGCGGCCTCGTGGAGATCGTTCCTCTCCGGCCTGAGACGCTCGATGAAAAAGTCCCCGTCGTCGCGTCCGGTGTCGGCGGCCTGATGATCTTCCCCGGCTCGGTCCTCGAACCGCGCCCGCTCCGTCAGGAGTTCCGCATCGGGGAGTAAGCCATGATCCTCTCCGACGTTTCCATCCGCCGCCCGGTGGTCGCGCTGGTGGCCTCCATCATCATCGTGCTGGTCGGCACGCTGAGCTTCCTCCGCCTGCCGGTGCGCGAGTATCCGCTGATCGATTCCCCGATCGTCACCGTCGAGACCTCCTATCGCGGCGCCTCCGCCGAGGTGGTCGAGGCCAAGGTCACCGAGCCGCTGGAACGCGAGATCGCGTCCATCGACGGCATCCGGGTGATCCGCTCCGATTCGCAGGAGGAGCAGTCCCGCATCACCGTCGAGTTCAATCTCGGCCGCAACGTCGACGATGCGGCCAACGACGTGCGCGACCGCGTCAGCCGCGCGCGCGGCCGCCTGCCCGACGAGATTCAGGAGCCGCAGGTGACCAAGGCCGACGCCGATTCCTCGCCGGTCATCACGCTCGCCTTCAACTCCGAGCGCTACAGCCGCCTCGAGGTGCGCGAGATGGTCGAGCGCATCGCCCTGCAACGCCTACAGACCATCCCCGGCGTCGGCTCCGTCCTCCTGCGGGGCCCGCGCTACGCCATGCGCCTGTGGGTCGACGGCGACCGGCTCGCCGCGCACGGCCTGACGATCGCCGACGTGGAGAACGCGCTGCGCCAGCAGAACATCGAGATTCCCGGCGGCCGCATCGAGTCCGCCGCGCGGGAATTCCCGGTGCGCATCGAAGGTCGCCTGACGCAGGAGCGGGAATTCGAGAACCTCGTGCTCGCCACCCGTGGCAATTACCAGGTGAAGTTCTCCGACGTAGGCCGGGTCGAGCTCGGTGCCGAGGAATACCGTTCGGAAAGTTACTTCAAAGGGAAGCCCACCGTCGGCGTGCAGGTGCTGCGCCAAGCCCAGGCCAACGTGCTCGACGTGGCCAACGGCGTCAAAGCCCTGATTCCGCACCTCCAGGAGGACCTGCCCGACGGCGTGAATGTGAACGTCGGGTTTGACAGCTCGGTCTTCGTCGAACGCTCGGTGAAGGAGGTCTACAAGACGCTCTGGGAGGCCTCGGTCCTCGTCGTGCTCATGATCTTCCTCTTTCTGCGCGATTGGCGGGCGACACTCGTGCCGCTGGTCGCCATCCCCGTTTCCATTGTCGGGGCGTTCGTGCTGATGAGCTGGCTGAACTTCACCATCAACACGCTCACGCTGCTGGCCCTCGTGCTGGCGGTCGGCCTCGTGGTCGACGATGCGATCGTGATGCTCGAGAACATTTACCGGCGGATCGAGGAGGGCGAGGGGCCGATCCACGCCGCGGTGTTCGGCGCGCGGCAGGTGGCCTTTGCGATCATTGCGACCACGCTCACGCTGGCGGCGGTGTTCCTGCCCGTGGCCTTCCAGTCGGGCCAGACCGGGCGCCTGTTCTTCGAATTCGGCATCACCTTGGCCATGTCGGTGCTCGTGTCGGCCTTCGTCGCGTTGACGCTGACCCCGATGCTTTGCTCGCGCATGTTGCGCACGAAGTTCGCGGCGGGCCGCGCCGCGCATGGCTGGTTCTACGAGAAGACCGAGCCGTTATTCGTCCGGCTGAACGGCTTGTTCGCGCGCACACTGCGCGGGGCCCTGGGCGCCCGCTTTGCGGTCCTGCTCGCCGCGCTGCTCTTCACCGGCGGCGGCATCGCCCTCTATTTCCAGCTGCAGCGCGAACTCACGCCATTGGAGGACCGCGGCATCTTCATGGCCAATCTCATCCCGCCCATCGGAGCCACGCCGGAATACCTGCGCGTCTACTCCTACGACATGGAGCAGATGATCCTGAGAATCCCGGAGATCGACCGGACCTTCCACCGCACGGGCGACGGGGGGCGCGCCTTCATTTTCGCCACGCTCAAGCCCTGGGAAGAACGCGAGCGCAAGACCCAGGACGTCGTCGCGGAACTGCGTCGCACCTTTCAGCGGGAAGTCACCGGCGGACAGGCGCTGGCCAACCCGGTGCGCCCGTTCGGCCGCGGGCCGCGTGGCGGCAGCAGCGGGGTGTCGTTCGTGCTTCTGGGGAGCGATTTCGACCAGCTGCAGCGGATCGGAGGCGAGTTCCTCGGCGCGATGCGCGACAGCGGCCTCTTCATCCAGCCGCGCGTCGACCCGTCGCCCACCAAGCCGCAGCTCGATGTCCGCATCGACCGCGCCAAGGCCGCCGACCTCAGGGTGCCGGTCAGCGCCATCGCCTCGACGCTCGAGTCCCTGCTCGGCGGCCGGCGCGTGACCGAGTTCCAACGCGGCAACCAGCAATATTACACCATCGTGCAGGTGACGGACGAGAACCGTGCGACCCCGAGCGATCTCGCCCGGCTCCACGTGCGCTCGTCCGAGGGTGTTCTGGTGCAGCTGAGCAACCTCGTGAGCTGGTCGGAGAACACCGTGCCGGAGAGCTACCCGCACTTCAACCGCCTGCGCTCCGTCACCATCTCGGGCCAGATGGCCGAGGGCCGCACGATCGGCGACGGCGTGAACTTCATGGAGGAGCAGGCGGCCAGACTCCTGCCTGCGGCCTACACCTACGCGTGGGACGGCGAGACGCGCGACTTCGTCGAGAGTGGCAACGACACCCTCATCCTCTTCGCCCTCGCGCTCGTCTTCACCTTCCTGATCCTGGCGGCGCAATTCGAGTCGTGGATCCACCCCGCCACGATTTTCACCGGCGTCTTCATCGCCGTGGCCGGCGGCCTGCTCGTGCTCTACTGCACCCGCTTCTGGGGTCCGCCGATGACGGACAACCTCTTTTCGCGCTTCGGCCTCATCATGCTCATCGGCCTCGTGGCGAAAAACGGCATCCTCATCGTCGAGTTCGCCAACCAGCTCCAGGTGGTGAAAGGCCTCGGCGCGGCCGCGGCGGCCTTCGAGGCGGCGACGATCCGCTTCCGGCCGATCCTGATGACCTCGATCTCGACGGTGCTCGGCGCCGTGCCCATCGCCTTCGCCTCCGGGGCCGGCGCGGAGACGCGCAACCCGATGGGCATCGTCGTGGTGGGCGGATTGACGCTCTCGACTCTGATCACGCTCTACGTCATCCCCATCGTCTATGTGCTGATGGACAGACTCTGCATGAAGTTCACCGGCCGCCACAGCGCGCACGGCCTCGTGAAGGCCCGCGAGATCGAGGAAGAGACCCGCCGCGAACCGGCCTCGGCAGGGACGCCTTGAGGCCCGTGCCGCAGCAACCGGGCGCTGCGGTCCGAGCGACAGTTGCTCCTGACTGAGGTGTCGGCCAAGAGTGGGAGCTTGCTTCAACCCTCCGCGGAAAATAGACAGGAAAGCGTGATACAGCCGGCTGAGCGATGCCGGCCAAACGCGCGAGGCGCCCCGCATGACGACTTCCCAGCCTCAGATTCCCGCCGAAAGCGACGGCCCGGTGCGCATTTCGCCGGGCAAACTGCATACAGACCTGGCGCCGTGGTGGCATCTGCTGTCTCCGCCGGAGGAATACGCCGCCGCCGCCGACTTCTACTGGAAGGTCATCCAGTCGGCTTGTCCGACCCCGCCCCGCACCCTCCTGGAGTTGGGCAGTGGCGGCGGCAACAACGCGTCCTTCTTGAAACGTCGCTGCAAAATCACGCTGGTCGACCTCTCGCCCCGGATGCTGCGCCAGAGCCAGACGCTCAACCCGGAGTGCGAGCACCTCACGGGAGACATGCGCACGATTCGCCTCGGGCGCGTCTTCGACGCGGTCTTCATCCATGACGCGATCTCGTTTATGCTGACCGCGGCCGACTTGGAGCGGGCAATTCAAACGGCATTCGTCCATTGCCGGCCGGGAGGCGCCGCGCTGTTCGCTCCCGACCACGTGCGGGAGACCTTGCGGAGTTCGACCAGCCATGGCGGCCACGACAGCGGTGGGAGAGGGATGCGCTACCTCGAATGGATCTGGGATCCGGACCCTGGCGACTCCACCTACCTCATGGACTTCGCCTACCTGCTCCGCGACGGGAACGGCGAGGTCCGGGTCGAGTCGGATCGCCTCCAACTCGGAGTGTTCAGCCGCGCGGACTGGCTGGGAATTCTGCTCCGGGTCGGCTTCGAACCAAGCGCTGTGCCTTACGCGCACAGCGAGGGAGGGCTGGGGGCCGAGGTGTTTCTCGGGCGCAAGCCGGTCTGATCGCGCCGCGCCGGGATGCCAGCAACCGGTCGCGGCAGGCTGCGCGGTGCAGAGGCGCAGTGAGCGCGACGCCTGGCGTTACACCCGTTACGACACATCGTCTCCGTGCTGAGGGACAGACTCTGCGTGAAGTTCACCGGCCGCCACGGCGCGCACGGTCTCGTGAAGGCCCGGGAGATCGAGCGCGAGATGCAGGACCTGCCGGCGGGCGCGCATTCAGCGGGGCGCCGTTTGACGGGGCCGCCGGGCCGGGGCATGTTGGGGCATGAACTGGCTCGAGATATTGGAGGCACTGAGCTACGCGGTGACTGTCATCGGCCTGCCCTTCGCCATCGTCGCTTACCTGATCGAGCGGCGCAAGGAGCGGATGAACGACGACGAGGAGGTCTACCTGCAACTGGCGGACGACTACGAGAAGTTCCTCAAGCTGGTGCTCGACCACGCCGACCTGCGTCTGATGACGACGGGCGTGACGGCCCCGCAGCTGACGGAGGAGCAGATCGAGCGGCGCAATGTGCTCTTCGAGATCCTGATCGCACTGTTCGAGCGCGCCTACATTCTCGTCTATGAGGAAGACATGAGCCGGCAGGCGTCGCGGCTCTGGCAGACGTGGGAGGACTACATGCGCGTGTGGTGCCGGCGCGCGGATTTCCGCGGCATGCTGCCGAAGCTGCTCGAAGGCGAGGACCCCGATTTTGCGCGACACATCACGCGCATCGCGGCGGAGGAGAAGCGGCAGACGGGGGTGGCGTGAGTTTTTGCAAATCGCCCGTTGCGATTCCGGGCGTCGTTGGCGGCCGGCCCGGGGAGGCGGGAAACGCCGGCGGCCCGCTGCAATCGCTTCGCCCCGCGCTCGCCGCCACGGGGCAGGTGGTCGCCGCCGGGACGGCGGCGACGAGGAAGAGTGTTGGGTTCTCAGCTGCGTGAGCGGTGCGCGGGTTTGGCGCCGGCGGGGCCGCCGCGCCCGCCTCGGAGCGGGAGTGCGAGTGGAAAACAACAAGGCGGCCTTGCGGGCCGCCTTGCGGGGATCGGGACGGGCGGGTTCGCGTCTTACTCGTCGCCGGCCTTGCGGGCGGCGCGTTCGATCTTGCGGCGCTCGGTCTCCTTGAGGACGCGCTTGCGCAGGCGGATGTTCTG
>PNKG01000111.1 GCA_013822585.1 Opitutus sp.
AACTCCTCTACCGCCCGCGCGGCCTCTTCCTCGTCACCGGCCCGACCGGCTCGGGCAAGTCCACGACGCTCGCCTCGATGATCAATTACATCAACGAGAACCGCGACGGCCACATCATCACCATCGAGGACCCGATCGAGTATTACCACCCGCACAAGCGCTGCGTCGTCACCCAGCGCGAGATCGGGCAGGATGTCCCGAGCTTCTCCGAGGCGATCCGCCGCGCGCTGCGCCAGGACCCGGACGTGATTCTCGTCGGCGAGTTGCGCGACCTCGAGACGATCGAGGCGGCCATCTCCGCCGCCGAGACGGGCCACCTGGTCTTCGGCACGCTGCACACCAACTCCGCCGCCAAGACCGTCGACCGCATCGTCGACGCCTTCCCGGCCAACATGAAGGAGATGATCCGCACCCAGCTCTCCACCTCGATCATCGGCGTCATTTCCCAGTCGCTCTGCAAAAAGAACGGCGGCGGCCGCATCGCGGCCTACGAGATCATGGTCAACACCTCGTCCATCGCCTCGCTCATCCGCGACAACAAGACCTTCCGCATCACCTCGGACATCCAGACCGGCGCCGCGCTCGGCATGATCACGCTCGACACCCATCTGCTCAGCCTGGTCAACCGCGAGTTGATCGAACCCGACGAGGCGGTCGAGAAATCCCAGGATCCCGAGGCCATGCGGGCCAAGCTGACCGGCATGGGCATCAAGCTGCGCGCCGTCTGACGAACTCTTCCGCGTCGGCCGGGCCGGGCCGGCGCGGGCATTCCGAATCCAATGTTCGCCGGCCACGATCAGGAACTCCTGACCCTTCTGCAGGGTTGCGACAGCCTTGATGCGCATCGCCTGCGAGATGCCGCGGAGGAGTGCCGCCTCTCCGGCCGGCCGCTCGCGACGATCCTCGTGGAGCAGGGCGTTCTTTCGCAACCGGCGCTTCTCGGTCTGGTGGCGGAGCGACTCGGATTCGCCTGCGTGATGCAGCCGCCGGCACGCCTTCGGACGAAGGGGCTCGAATCCCTGCCGGCCGGCTTGGCGCGACGACTGGGCGTGGTTCCGTTGGATGAACGCACGGTGCTCGCCATCGATCCCTTCACCCGGGGTCTGGCGGATGATCTGGCCTTCGCCTTGGGCCGCGAAGTGCGCGTTGCCGTGGCCGATCCGGAATGGGTGCAGATGCTGCTCACCCAGCACTATGGCGCGGCGATCGGGACGAACGGAGACGAAGGGGCCGGCACCGGGCACGCGGCCATCTCCCCGCAGAGCGCGGCGGAACTCCAAACCATGGCGGCACAGCAGCCGGTGGTCCGCTTCGTGGACCGCGTGCTGGGCCAGGCGGTGCGCGACAAGGCTTCCGACATCCACTTCGAGCCGTTCGAGGATGAATTCAAGGTTCGCTGCCGCATCGATGGTGCGCTCTACGAAATGCCCTCGCCGCCCAAGGCGCTCGCGCTGCCCGTGGCCTCGCGGCTCAAGGTGCTGGCCAATCTCGACATCGCCGAGCGCCGGTTGCCGCAGGACGGCCGCATCCGGTTCGCGCTCAGCGGGCGCACCGTCGACCTGCGCGTCTCGACCCTGCCCACACAATTCGGCGAGAGCGTCGTCTTGCGCGTCCTCGACCAATCCGCGGTGCGGCTCGATCTCGCCCAGTTGACCATGCCGGCATCCATCGAGAGCGCCGTGCGTGCGGTCATCCGTCGGCCCAGCGGCATCTTTGTTGTCACCGGCCCGACCGGCTCCGGCAAGACCACGACGCTCTACAGCTGCCTGCGGGAGATCAGCAATCCCGATGTGA
This sequence comes from Opitutus sp., assembly GCA_013822585.1. Lineage (GTDB taxonomy): Bacteria > Verrucomicrobiota > Verrucomicrobiia > Opitutales > Opitutaceae > Didemnitutus. Next base: position 1,795 of record PNKG01000111.1, read on the forward strand.
AGATTCTCAGCGTCGAGGACCCCGTCGAATACGAGCTGGAGGGCGTCATGCAGGTGCCGGTCAACCCCGCCGCCGATCTCACCTTCGCCCGCGCGCTGCGGTCGTTTCTGCGGCAGGACCCCGACATCGTGATGGTGGGCGAAATCCGCGACCTGGAGACGGCGCAAATCGCGATGCAGGCTTCGCTGACCGGGCATCTTGTCCTCACGACCCTGCACACGAACGATGCGCCCGCCGCCATGACGCGACTCGTGGACATGGGTGTCGAACCCTTCCTGATCGCGTCGACCCTGGAGGCGGTGCTCGCTCAGCGGCTCGTGCGCAGGTTGTGCCCGGATTGTCGCGAGCCTTTTGAGCCGCCTGGGCGGACTCTCCCGTCGATCGGGATTCACCCGGAGAGCCTTGCAGAAGGGAAAATCCATCGGGCAAGGGGCTGTCCACGCTGCCAGCGAACCGGCTATTGCGGACGGATGGGGTTGTTCGAGCTGCTCCCGCTCGACGCGCCGCTGCGAGAACTGGTCGCGGCGGGAGCGACACTGGCGCAATTGCGCCAGGCCGCGGCTGATGCCGGCATGAAGTCGCTGCGCGAGGCGGCGCGGAGCGCCCTGCTGGCGGGCGACACTTCGCTGGAGGAAGTCGCTCCCTATCTTTGATAATGCCCAGCTTCATCTACACAGCCTGCGATAGCCGTGGCGCCGAACAGTCGGGGCAGCTTGAAGCAGCCGACGAGGCGGAAGTCTCCGGAGTGCTCAGACAGCGTGGTCAATTCCCGGTTGAGATTCGTCCTGCGGAGGGGCCCGAGGATATTCTCCCCGGGGCCGAGGAATTGCACTGGACGCTGATCGAACTGCGTCTGCCATCCGTGAGTCCGGTCTCGGCGAAACAGCGGGCGGTTTTCACCCGGCAGCTGGCCACGTTGCTTGGAGCCGGAATGCCCTTGCTGCGCGGCCTGGAGGTGCTGGCCCGCCAGGAAAACAGCCGGACTTTGCGTCGCATTATCGCGTCGCTCGGTGACGGGATTCGCTCGGGCGGCACGCTCTCGGAGGCGCTGGCCCGGCATCCGCGGGTCTTCGACCGGCTCTATGTGAACATGGCCAAGGCCGGCGAGGCCGGGGGCGTGCTCGATGTCGTGCTGGAGCGGCTGGCCGGGTTTCAGGAAAAGAGCCTGCTGCTGCGCGGCAAGGTGCGGGCGGCGCTGACCTATCCCGCCGTGGTGCTGGCGGTCTCCTTGCTGGTGCTGGCCGGTCTGCTCGTCTTCGTGGTCCCGAAATTCCAGCAGATCTTCGCCGACCTGCTGAAGGGCGCGCCGCTCCCGCCGCTGACGCAGGCCGTGCTCGGGGCCAGTCTGCTGGTGCGCGAGCACTACGCCGCGGTCCTCGCGGTGTTGAGCGCGATCTGGCTGGCGTTTGAAATCCTGCGGCGCACGACGCGCGGCGCGCGGCTGATCGACGGGGCGGTGCTGCGGACGCCGCTGCTCGGCGGGCTGATCTTGAAATCGCTCGTCGCGCGGGCCGCGCGCACCTGGGGCACGCTGCTGGCGGGCGGGGTGCCCATTCTCCAGGCGATCCGCATCACGCGCGAGACCATCGGCAACGCGCGCGTTGCCGCCGCGTTCGACGAGGTGCACGACCGCGTGAAGGAGGGCGCGCCGGTCGCGGCTCCGCTGGGGGCCACGGGTGTGTTTCCGCCCATGGTCGCCGGCTTGATCGAGGTGGGGGAGCACACCGGCCAGCTCGCGGCCATGCTGACCAAGATCGCGGAGATCTACGATCAGGAAGTCGACACCGCCGTGGCGGGACTCGGTTCGCTGCTCGAGCCCGTGCTGATCGTCCTCCTCGCCGGCGTGGTCGGCACGATCGTCGTGGCGCTGTTCCTGCCGATCGTGCGGATCGTGCAGCTGCTGACCTGAAAGCAGCAAGCGATAAGCTATAAGCTGTAAGCTCCGGGTTCCTGCCGGTGGACATGGCGCCTGCGGCAGCAGCGCGGCGGGATTCTGAAGCTTACAGCTTATCGCCCCCTGCCGTATTCGGCTTCGTGAGCAGGAGCTGCGAGTTCAGGCCGAAGTGTTTCTCGGAGAACTCGTCGGCGGGCGCGTCGCCGGCGTGGCGGAGGAGGCGCTGGACCATGCCCATCTTGGCATCGAGGTCGTCGACCTTGGCGACGAAGACGGCCTCGGGCGTGGCGGCGATGACGGCCGCGCCCCATTCGAGTTCGCCCTGGTGCGAGAGCACGATGTGTTCGAGGCGTTCGAGCAGGTCGGAGGCGAGCCTGCACTTCATGCCGGCCTTGCGGACGAGCTGGTAGCCGAGCACGACGTGGCCTTGCAGGAGGCCGCGGCGGCTGCGCGTCGTGACGAGGTCGCCCTGGTATTCGATGACCTTGCCGGCGTCGTGCACGAGCACGCCGGCCATCGCGAGATCGGCGTCGACCTCGGCGTAGAGCGGCAGCAGGGCGCGGGCGGCCCGGGCCATGTGGACGGTGTGTTCCAGCAGGCCGTGGCGGTAGGCGTGGTGCATCGACACGGCGGCGGGGGCGACACAGAATTGCTCACCGATGTCGTCGAACACCGCCTGCACCGTGGCGCGAAGCTCGGGGTGGCGGAGGGAGGCGATGTGTTCCTGGAATTCCTTCCACAGCAGGTCGGCGTCCTCGGGTGCGGACTCGACGAGGTTGGCGAGCACGGCGGAGCCGGCCAGTTGGTCGGCCGAAATCGGCTCGGCGGCGAGGAGCTTGGGCGAGAGGGTGTTGTTGTAGTAGCCGGCGCGCGCCTCGATGCGCACGACGGCGCCCTCGCGGAGGTTGGAGAAGAGCTCGTAGGCGGCGCTGTCGCCGAAGACGTTCTGGGCAAAACTGCCGGTCTTGTCGCCGAGTTCGACGGTGAGGAAGGGGTTGCCGTTCTTGGCCGTCTTGGCCGTGACGCGGCGCACGAGCAGCACGCTGGCGAAGGTGTCGGCGCCGTTCTTGTCGAGGGCCTTGATTTCGCGGACGCTGAGCAGGGACTGGGGGTCGGCCATGCGCGGGAGTCCAGCGGAAGGCGGAGACGATGCCAATCAAAAGCTCCGAGCGCGGCTGAAGCTCCAAGCGATGGCGCAGCTCCAAGTTCCAACCTCAAACTCCAAACTTCAGGGAAACACCAATCACGGAAAATTGGGCCAAGCCGGATCCCCCCTGGGGACAGCTTGAGCTTGATGATTGGGTTTTCTCTGGTGCTTGGAGGTTGGGGTTGGGGGCTTTCCGGTTCGTGGCGTCTTTGGGCTAGATTTCCACTCCGGCGCACCTAAACAGATGTCTCCCGCATGGAGCTGAATCTGCATCCCCTGTCCACGAAATGCTGCGTGTCCGGCCGCGAGTTCGCCGAGGGCGACCGCGTGGTCTGCTACCTCGTGCGCGAGGCGGACGGACTGACCGGCCGGCGCGACCTGCTGGAATCCGAGGACGCCAACTGGCCGAAGCCGGCGGAGGTCTTCTGCCGCTGGGTGATCAGCTACAAGCCGCGCCGCGGCGAGGAGAACGCCGACCGGGCGCTGAAGATGACGGCGGAGAACCTGTTCGTGACGCTGGCCGACCCGCTGAATCCGCCGAACGAGGCCAACACGCCGCTGCTGCAGTTCCTCGCGCTGATGCTCGAGCGGAAGAGGATCCTGAAGCCGCGCGGCGTGACGCCCGACGGCGCGCGCAACATCTACGAGCACGCCCGCTCGCATCAGATGCATGAGATTCCGGTCGGCAATCTCGACGCGGAGTTCTTCGTGAAGATCCAGGGCCAGCTCGACGTGCTTGTCGGCGCGCCGAAGAAGAGGCAGGGCGAGACAAAACAGACGGAGGTAACTGTCGAATCAACCGAGTCCTCCGTTCGACCGTCGCAAACAGTTAAGCCGTAGTCTGTCGGTTTGGCTTATCATCTTTTCGATGTGGCTTTATCATGCTCAATCAGGCTTGGTCGTCTTATATCGCATTGGCTGAAAATGGGGCGGCTCATTTGGGTGAGCAGCTTTCAGCTCTGCAGAGCGAGCGGTGATTGCTGATGCCCGCTCCCATAGGCCGGCCTTCCTCAGCGTATCGGCAAATTCGTCAAGCAACTCGGCGTAACCTATGGGATCAGTCGATTCGACTTTGAACCTGTCTAGCGCAACTACGGCCTGCTCATAAATTGGAACGGCTTTCTTATGCTGGTCCGTATCGTGCAGCATTCTCGAATACTCCGACAGAGTCGGTGCGCTGAACCTGTCTGCTTCGCCGTTGGACTTCAAGATCAGGGCAAGGACATCCAGGAATGCCTTCTCCGCTTCTTCGTAGTTACCCGCGTAGCCAGTGACGCGGGCATATTCGTATAGATATGCAGCCTCAGCCGCCGGACCCAAATTCCCCATCAGGGCGTTCCCGTATGCACGCGAGAAATTTCTACGAGCAAGCGCCAAGTCCCCGGAGCGTTCCGCTTGCACACCATATTCATAATAGTTCTGGGCAGTGCGCGCGTTAATCGGATTAGCACAACTGCTGAGCAACAAGGCCACAGCACATGCGGAGATAGAAGCAATGGTGAAGAGATGCATCGCCTTTCCAAAAATTGGAAAACGACCAGAAAGTTAAAGCAGTCACTCAGCTGTTGGCCCGTGGCAGGAGGAGACGCGGAAGGCGGCGCGGGTTCAAGCTTTGACTGCTGCGGTGGGTGATTTGAGAGCGTGCGTGCGCTCGGCGTTGGCGTCGTCTGGGATGCCAGCGCCCACCTTCCGGGGCGTGAGTGTCTTGTCGGGGCGTAAAGCCCCTCCCACATGGAAAGAAAAAGCCCGCGGGTGCGCGGGCTTCGGGGGAGTGGACGGCCTTGCGGGAGCCAGGCCTTCCAAATGTGCCGGCGGGGGACTCCGACGCCCACCTTGGGCGGAGACAGTCGGACTGGCTCTTACGCTTCGATCAGGGTGACGTCGGGCTCGAAGCTGACGGCGAGGCGGTAAACCTGGCCGGGGCGCATGATGAGCGGATGGTCGCGGACGAACATCTGCACGTAGTGGAGCTTGCCGTAGTTGGTCTTGAACTTCGGGTCGGCGGTGACGACCTCGGTCTCCTGCCAGTTGGCGTGGAAGTCGTCCTTCTGCACCTGGCAGCGGTGGCCGTTGGCGCCGAGGGTGGGGGAGGTGCCGAGACGGTATTTCGAGTGCGGCGCGCCGATGACGAGGGCCAGGCGGAACTTGTCGAGCTGGACCTGCTGCTTGACCGTGTAGGCGAACTCGGCGGCGATCTTGTTGCCGGAGAAGGTCCATTGCACCTTCACGCTGCCGATGCCGCGGACCATCTCCTCCCTGATGTTGATCAGGTCGGGCTGTTCGTAGCGGAAGAAGAACGAGTTCTTCAGGCCGAGGCCGGTCACGCATTTCTGGCCGTAGAACGACGGCACGGTGACCTGCTCGCCGAACGTGAGCTCGGGCTGCATGACGGGCAGGTAGACGTTGTTCGGCCAGTCGAAGACGCCGGGCGAGTGCGGGAAGGCGAGGCTGTCGGCCGTGGCGCTGCCGCCGGAGCTGACGAGCGGGATCTGCACGTGCAGGCCGGATTCGGCGTCGCGGTAGAGGAAGAGGCCCTGTTCCTTGCGGTTGGACTTGTCGAAGATGACGAAGCGGCCGCTGGTCTTGGCCGGCTCGGCCTTGCCGGACTCCATCGTCATGTTGACAGTCTTGGCGAGGCGCGACCACTGGCAGAGGTAGCGGGCGGCGTCGAAGTTCGCCATGCGCGTGGTGTGGGTCGCGTAGGCGGTGCGTTCCTCGTCGCGGACGTCGAGGTAGCCGTGCTCCTGGTCGAGGTAGGTCTGGAAGAAGTAGTAGAAGAGCCGGCGGAGGATATCGAAATACTTCGGCTTCTGGTCCTCGGGGATCCAGCCGTCGCGCAGGCCCTGCAGGACGAGGCTGATGCAATGCATCTGGCCGTAGGCGCCGGCGGCCTTGCCGTAGG
>PNKG01000112.1 GCA_013822585.1 Opitutus sp.
GCTCTAAGCCAAAGTCCGATCCATTGGCCGCAAGAGGCACAAAGGACACAAAACGCGGCGCGCCGGAGTCGCGCCCTCCATTTCGGCGATAAGCGGTAGGCGCTAAGCGGTAAGCTGAAAGCTGGAGCCCGATCCATTGGCCACGAAGAGGCGCAAAAAGTCTGCCATCCTTCCTCCGTCCTCGGACTTCCGTCCTCCTTCCCCCTCCCCTTTCCCCAACCCCAGCCTTGTCAGCGCAGGGCGACACCGTTTCCTGAGATCAATGCGTTCCACCCTGCCCACTTGGCTGTTCCTCGCATCCCTTGCGGCGGGAGCACTCCTGGGCCTAAGGCAGTGGAGGGAGCACCCTGTTCAGCCGAGGAGGGATTTCCTCGTGTTCGACCGCCGCGGCAGCCTGCTGCCGATCTTCACGGACCCAAAGGCTGCGGAAACGGAGACGACCGCGGCCTCGCTGCTGCAGGAAACGCTCGCGGCTGCCTCTGGTCTGCCGCGCGGATACTTTCCGATCCGGAGCGCCGAAAATCCTCCGCGCGGAATCCGCGGCCTGCGTTTCCGCCTCGCGCCCAAGCCGGCGGGCAACCCCCTGGCGCATCCCATCGGCTATCGCGTGGGTGCGGACGGCATCGAACTCTCCGCCACCGACCCGCAGGATTTTGTCGGTGCCGCCGGCTGGTTCCTCGAGCGCAGCGTCGGCGCGCGCTGGTTCATGCCCGGTCTGCTCGGACGCGAGGTGAACAGGCTGCGTCGCTTGGAACTTCCCGCGGGCGAGTGGCACTCCGAGCCGGGCTACTATTCGCGCAACCTGGGACTCGGGGGCAGCGGCAGCGACAATGCCGAATGGCATGCCCGCAACCGACTGCGTCCTCTCTTCGAACACAGCCACACAGTCGACTGGCTGATCACCCGCGAGGACATGATCGCTCGGCCCGAGCTGCGGCCCCTGTCGAACGGCGAGCCCCTGTTGCCGCGCAAGGGGAGCACGGCCTGGCAGCCGAACTTCACCTCCGCCGCCGTCGTGGAGCATCTGACGCAGCGTTTGCGGGAGCAATTCCGCCGGGACAAGGACCGGCTCTCGATCGCCATCGGGCAAAACGACTCGTGGCGCTGGGACCAAAGCGAGGAGACTTTGGCCTCCGTCGCCCCGCACCGCCACTTCCGTCACTATCCCGACTACAGCAACACGCTCTTCGCGGCGTTGAACCGGGTGGCCGAGCGGCTGGCGCCGGAGTTTCCCGACCGGTTCATCACCACCTACGCCTACCAATGGACCGAAAACGTGCCGCGGTTTCCGGTGCACCTGCAGGTGCTCCCCTACCTCACGGCCGACCGCAGCCAGTGGTTCGACCCGGCCTTCAAGGCCGAGGATCAGGATATCCTGCGGCGCTGGGGCCAGGCCGGGCCGAAGTTCTTCGGCATCTACGACTACTATTACGGCAGCCCCTTCTTCGTGCCCCGGCCGACGCTCCATGCCGTGCGCGAGTCGATCCCCTTCGCCCACGGGGCAGGAGCGCGCGCGTTCTACGCGGAGTGCCACCCCAATTGGGGACTCGACGGTCCCAAGCTGTGGCTCGCTGCGCAGCTCCTGTGGGATCCCCAGACCGACAGCGACGCCCTGCTCGATGAATACTTCGTCCGCTTCTGGAAAGAGGCGGCGGAGCCGATGCGACGCTTCTTCGCGCTCTGCGACGAAGCCTACGTCCGGCAGCCGCTCCCGGGTTACTGGATCAAATACTTCAAGGACGACCACCAGCGGGTGATCTTCCCTCCGGAAGTGAGGAATGCGCTGTGGGCCGAACTCGCCCGGGCCGCGGACCTGGCCCGGACCCCGATCGTGCGCGAACGTCTCGCGCTGGTCCGCGCCGCCTTCGAGGTGTCCGATCTCTTTTGCCGCCACGACGAGGCACGCGACGAACTCTCCCGCCTCACCCATGACCCGCGCACATCTTCTGATACGCTGCGCTTGGCCGTCACCAAATTCACCACGGCCAGGGCGCGCTTGGTGCAGGCTCTGGCCAAGGTGGAGCGAGAGCACCCGCTGGCCCTCTCCGCCACCCTGATCCCGGAGTATCTGCGCAACGATCCCCGTCCTCGGGCGCTGCGACGACTGGCCGAGGCTGGGGCGGCGGCGGCCACGGAGGACAGTTTCGTGCAGTCCGTCTTCGCCGGCCGGAAGCCGACTTCGTCCGAGCTCACCGCGAAGGGAACTGAGCTGCTCCAGGACCGGGGATTCGGCACCGTGAAGGCGAAGGACATCCATCCCTTCATCGCGCTCGATTGGAACGAGCCCGGCGGTCCCTGGGTGGGTCAGAGCGAGCCCTTCGAGACGAGAAAGGTGCAGCTGTCGGAGAGTGGCGATCAGCCGGCAGCTGGCAGCGCGCAGCTCTCAGCCCTCAGCGCTCAACTTCGTTCCATCCGCTACTCCGGCGTGAATCAGGAAGGATTCTATCAGACGGTGCCCGCCGAGCCGGGTGTCCTCTACCGCGCCACGGTGCGTGTGCGCGGCAAAGTGCGCCCCGGCAACATGACTTTCCTCTTCCTCAGCTTCGGAGGCACGGACTCGAAGAACCTCGATAGCGGCTTCATCGACCGCCTGCCGGTCGGCGAGTGGAACGAGTGGACCGCGCTCGAAATGATCGTGCGCGCGCCGGCCAAGGCGGCCTACCTCGGCTTCGGGCTGCGAGCCCTCTATCAGGTCAACGACGACTTCGTCGAATTCGCCGAGCCGAGCCTCCAGCGGCTCTCAAACTTCGTGCCCGAATAGAAGACCCCGAGTGCGGCATTTCTGCCTCACCCGGGGCCTCTCAAAGTGGTGGCTCAGGTCGGAATCGAACCGACGACACAAGGATTTTCAGTCCTCTGCTCTACCAACTGAGCTACCGAGCCACAAAATGAGCGGTCAGTAAAAGGGTCCGCGAAACGCCGCGTCAACGGGAATTTGGTGTTTTTCCCGTCAGCCCGAGGGACTGTCGCCAAGGCCCGCCGCCCCGCCCGTTCAGACCAGCGTTTCCTTGTTCCGGCTGCGCAGGTAGATGGTCTTGTGGTCGAGATCGTGCACGGCCTGGACGTAGCGCACGGTGCGGCTGCGCGCGCGCATCAGGATCGAGTAGGTCGTGGCGCGGCGGCCGACGAGCTTCACTCCGGGCAGGAGCCAGCTGGAGGTGATGCCGGTGGCGCAGAAGATGGCCCCGGGGCCGGTCACGAGATCCTCGGCATGGAAAATCTTCTTCAGGCTCCTGCCCGCCGGTTCCTTGGCGATGCGGGCCTTCTCCTCGTCGTCGCGCACCCACATGCGGAGCTGCTGGCCGCCACCGAGGGCGCGCAGGGCCGCGGCCGTGAGCACGCCCTCGGGCGAGCCGCCGATGCCCAGGTAGAGGTCGACGCCGCTGTCGGGCAGCGACGGCGCGATGGCCGCCGTCACGTCGCCGTCGGAGATGAGCCGCAGGGCCGCGCCGACGCTGCGCACACCCTTGATGATCTTCTCGTGACGCGGACGGTCGAGCACGACGACCACGACCTCACGCACGTTCTTGCCGCGCATCTGCGCGGTCTTGCGGACGATCTCCTCGACCGGCGAGTCGAGGTCGAAACGCAGGCTCCTGTCCTTCTCCATCGCCTGCGCGACCTGCGGACCGTAGGCGAGCTTCTCGGAGTAGAAGGTCGGGATGTTCACCATCGCCGTGCCCTTCTCGGGCGCGAGCACGCCGGCCATGACGGAGATGGAGTTGGGCAGGCCCTTCGAGATGTTCGTGGTGCCGTCGATCGGATCGAGGGCGATGTTGAACTTCGGCGAGCCGGTCTTCCAGGTGCCGAGCTTGTCGCCGAGGAAGATGCCGGGGGCGTCGTCCTTGATGCCCTCGCCGATCACGACCTCGCCGCGCATGTCGATGTGGTCGAAGGTGCCGTTGATGGCGTCGCACGCGGCGGCGTCGGCGCCCTCCTTGTCGCCGCGCCCGACCCAGTGGACGCAGTTGAGCGCGGCGTTCTCGGTGGCGCGCACGAATTCGAATTCGAGGCTTCGCTCAGGGTCGCTCTCGGTGAGGCTGATGCGTTTGTTCAGGGTCGCCATGGGAGGTCTGGTTGCCGCAAACAAAGCGCGGTTTCTCCACGCTGGGCAACCCGGGCGCTGACCGACCCTGCGACTATTAGAACTCTGTCTGCCGGCCTGACGGGTTCATCACGCCACAATGGGGTTGAGGCAGCCGCCTGGCGGCGCATAGTTCCCCTCGTGAGCCACATCGCCGCCGCCCTCGCCAAGAGCAAAGGCAAGGCCGTCAGCCCGCCGCCGGCCACGGGCGAGCCGTCCCGCGTGCAGGGTCTGGGGGTTTCGAGCCCGCCGCCGGCCACCGAACCCCCGCCCCTCCCGGAAAAAAAGAAACCCGTGGCGGCACTGGCCGGCGGCGCCATCGCGGTGGCGCTGTTGGCCACGGGCGCCTGGTGGATGCTGCGCGACACACCCCCGCCTCCGCCGCCTCCCCAGCCCGCCGCCCAGCCGGCTACCCCTCCTGTCCGCGCCGCCGCACCGCCCGCCGCCCAGCCCCCGGCCCCGAGCACTCCGGTTCCGGTCAAAGCGGCTGTCGAACCGGTCCAGGCTCCCGTCCCGGAGCCCGCGCCCGCCGGCCCGAGCAGCGAGGAAATCTTCTCCGCAGTGCGCAAGCTGACCATCGCCGCGGTGATTCCCGGCCCGCACGGGCGCGCCATGATCAACGGCCGGATGCGCCATGTCGGCGATGAGGTCGCCCCCGGCATCTGGCTGCACCAGCTCGAGGAGGGCCGGCTGCAATTCCGCGACGCGCAGGGCAACCTCTACCCGCGCCGCTTCTGACGCTCAGGCCGGCGCAGGCAGCCGCCCGAGCACGGTCTTCTTCGCCAAGGCGGCGAGCATCCGTTCGCTGTCGGCCACGCTCGTCTCGGTGTCCTCCGGATTGACGAGAGCGCGCGCCTCCTCGCGCATGCCCCCGAGCGCTTGCAGCACGAAGCTGTCGAGCGCCGCGGTCTGGCTCGCGTCGGCCAGCCCGGCCTGCGCCTGCAACTGCGGCAGCGTCTCCTCGCAGAGGCGCTTCGCCTCGGCGATGATCTGGTCGAACTGCGGCTGCGCCTCCGCCAGCGTCATGTTGCTGATCAGCGCCACCCACTGGGAATAATTCACCGTGCGCAGCTTCGGCAGCTCGAGGGCGCTCAGGCGCGAATCGCTCAGGATGCGCGCCTGCACGTCGGCCACGTCGTTGGCGAACCGGATCTCGTCTTCCACCCGGCGCCCGGCCTCGATCGCGAGGAGGAAGGCCTGCAACGCCGCCTGCGAGTAGACTTGTTCGTGCCGCTGATAGCCGGATGTGACCATGTTCCGCACGTTGCCCAGCGCCTGGGTGAAGCCGTAGGCCTTCTCCGCGAATCGTTGCAGGCAGCGGTCCCAGTCCGCCCGCCGCTCGCGGATGGCCAGCGCGCGCAGATACTCCGGTGAATTTTCCCGGCAATGATCCTCGGCGGCCTCGACCACGAGGCGGCGGAGGTGCGGCTCCACACGGTCGAGCTGGGCGATGCCGTTGCGCAGGAGCCGCAGCGTTTCCTCGCATTCGCGCAGGGCCTGGGCGTGGGCGGCCTTCGCCTCCTTTGCCGCGAAGAGCCCCGGCTTGGACTTCTGCAGGCCGGCCCACTCCGCCTCGCGCTCGGCGAGGATCGGCGCAATCGCCTCCCGGCCGAGCCGCAGGTGAGCTTCCCGGACGAGGAGATCCCTGATCTTGAGTGGAATGGCCATGACCGCGCGCCGCCCCCAGCACAGCCGACCGCGGGGGGCAGGGCAAGTCAGCTCGCGGGCCGGATGAAGAACTGGAAAACCCGCCAGGTGCCGTCCGTGTCCGCCACGAGCGTGATGACCTCGTTCGCGGCGATCGCCTCGAAGGTGGTCTTGAATTTCACCTGCCAGTAATCGCCCTTGGGGGCGCGCGGCACCTCGTGCGTGAACACGGCTTCGACCAGCTCGCGGTTGCTCACGGAGCCGAGCGGCTGGCGGACCTGCTCCATCGCGGCGACCCATTTGGGCTGGCTGACCATCGCGCGGAAGCGGCTCGCCGACTCTTTCCAACTCGTCGCGTAGTCGCCGGAGTCGACGAGCGCCAGCCAGCCGGTCGCGAGCTTGGCGGATTCTTCGGCGGAACCGGCGGGGGCGGGATCGGCGGCGAACGCCAGCGTGCAGGCAAACGCGCACGCGGCGGCGGTGAGGCGGCGCAGCAGGGCATTCATGGGGGCACACCCCTGATGCCAGTCGATGCGGGCGCGGGCAAGCCGCGTTGCGCGTCAGACCCTGCGAAAGACCAGCGCGGCGTTCTGGCCGCCGAAGCCGAGGTTGTCGCTCATCACCGCGCGGACCTGCGCGCGGCGCTTCACGTTGGGCACGTAGTCGAGGTCGCACCCGGGGTCGGGCGTCTCGAGGTTGATCGTCGGCGGCACCTCGCCGATCTGGATCGCCTTCACGCTGATGACGGCCTCGATGCCGCCGGCCGCGCCGAGGAGGTGGCCGGTCATGGACTTGGTGGAGCTGACCATGAGCTTCCGCGCGTGGTCGCCGAAGACCTTCCTGATCGCGAGCGTCTCGAACTTGTCGTTGTAGGGCGTGGAGGTGCCGTGGGCGTTGATGTAGTCGATCTCGTCGGGCCGCAGGCGCGCATCGGAGAGCGCGCGGCTCATGGCGAGGGAAAGCCCCTTGCCGTCGGGATCGGGCTGCGTGATGTGGAACGCATCGCAGGTGGCGGCGTAGCCGGCGAGCTCGCAGTAGATGCGGGCGCCGCGGGCCAGGGCGTGCTCCAGGCTCTCGAGCACGAGGATGCCGGAGCCCTCGCCCATCACAAAGCCGTCGCGGTTCGCGTCGAAGGGCCGGGAGGCCTTCTGCGGGTTCGCGTTGTTCGTGCTCATCGCCTTCATCGAGCAGAAGCCGGCGTAGGCGAGCGGCGTGATCGCCGCCTCGGCGCCGCCGCACACCATCACGTCGGCCTCGCCACTGCGGATGATGCGGAGCGATTCGCCGATGGCGTGGGTCGCGGTCGCGCAGGCGCTGACGACGCAGAAGTTAGGGCCGCGCGCGCCGAGTTCGATCGCGACGAGTCCGCCGACCATGTTGCTGATCAGCGCGGGAATCATGAACGGCGAAACCTTGCGCGGGCCGCGCTCGAGGAGGTTCTTGTGCTGCGTTTCTATCGTCCACATGCCGCCGATGCCGGAGCCGATGATGACACCGACGCGGTCGGGGTCCTCCCTGGCCATGTCGAGCGCGGCGTCGGCCACGGCCTGCTTGGCGGCGCAGAAGCCGAAGTGCGTGTAGCGGTCGTTGCGGCGGACCTCCTTCGGGTCCATGTGTTGCGCGGCATCCCACCCGCGCACCTCCGCGCCGATCTGGCAGGTGTAGTCGGTCGCGTCGAAGAGCGACACGCGGTCGATGCCGCACTGGCCGGCGAGGATGTTGGCCCAGAAATCGCCCACGTTGTGGCCGAGCGACGTGATGGCGCCGAGGCCGGTGACGACGACTCGTTTGTGGGGGGAGACGGTTTCCATCTGGATCGCGGAGGGCGGGAATGAAAAAGGCGCCCTACTGTCTGATGGCCAGACGGCAGGACGCCCCGGGGAAAATCATCTTACTTGGCGGCGGCCTTTTGCTCGATGTAGGTGATCACGTCGCCGACGGTCTGGAGCTTCTCGGCGTCGCTCTCGGGGATCTCGCCCTTGATCTCGTTCTTAAACTCCTCC
>PNKG01000113.1 GCA_013822585.1 Opitutus sp.
CCTGCTCCGCGCGCTGCGCCGGGCCGGCTTCCGCGTCCTCGTCGATCGCCGGGCCGCGTAAGCCGGTTCCGCCCCGCGGGCGGTCTGCCCGCGCGAACCGAGCTTCACCGCCCGGTGGCGCCCATGGCCGGAGGGCCACGGCCGCCGGGCGAAAAACGGCGGAACTTGACGCACCTCAAGGCACGCCCCACCCCCACGGACTATCTTCGGCCCCATGAATCCCGCTTCCGCGCCCGAGACCTCCTCGTTCACACCCGAAACCCCCGTCGGCGCCATCGTTGCCGCCCGCCCTGCGCTCGCCCGCGTCTTCGAGAAACTCGGCATCGACTACTGTTGCGGCGGCAAGCGCCCGCTGGCCGAACTCGCCCGCGCCCGCGGACTCGATCCCGCCACCGTGCTCGCCATGCTCGACGCCACCGTGCCGGCCGGAGTGGCCGAGGTCGATGCCGCGGCCATGACGCTGGCCGAACTCGCCGATCACATCGAGCGCACCCACCACGAATACGTGAAGGCCGAGCTGCCCCGCCTCGTCGAGATGGCCGACCGCGTCGCCCGCAAGCACGCCTGGCGCGACGCGCGCCTGAAGGAGGTCGCCGAGACCGTCACCATCCTCGCCAACGAGATGTTCAGCCACATGGCCAAGGAGGAGCGGATCCTCTTCCCCTTCGTGCGCCAGATCGAAGCCGGCGCTCCGGACGGCTTCCACTGCGGCTCCATCGCCAACCCGATCCGCCAGATGGAGGACGAGCACGAATTCGCCGGCCGCGCCGTCGCGCGCCTCCGCGCACTCACCGACGGGTTCCGGCCCGACGCCGAGGCCTGCAACACGCACCGCGCGCTGCTCGGCGGGCTGGAGGAGTTCGAGGCCGACCTCCACCGCCACATGCACAAGGAGAACAACGTCCTCTTCCCCCGCGCCCTCGAGCGCGCTGCCCGCAACTGAGGTCCGGCCCCCGAAAACCCGCGCGGGCACCGCACGAGGGACTTGCCGTGACGCAACCGGCCGTGAGAACTTGGGCGCGAGACGGGAATGGCCGCCCGCATTTCGTTTCATTGTCAGAATTCGGGTTCAGAGGTCGCGCGCGTAGGCGAGGTCGCAGCGGCAGGAATGGGAGCCACCGCCGTCCGGCTTGAAGCCGTTGCGCTCGTAGAGCGCGATCGCGTCCTTCAGCGCCGAAGCCGTCTCGAGCGTCATGCGCCGGAAACCCAGCTCGCGCGCCCGCGCCAAGGCCCATTCGAGGAGCCGCCGGCCTTGGCCGAACCCGCGCAGGGACGGGGAAAGATACATCTTGCGCAGCTCCACGGTGCGCGGCGCCTCGGTGCCCTCGAGCGGGTAAAGCCCGCACGTGCCCACGAGCACGCCCCGCCCGTCGATCAGCACGACGAAATCACCGCCGCGCGCGAAGTAGTTGGCTTCGAAGTCGGCCAGGTCGGCGTCGGTGCCGGCCGGATCTGGCTTCAGCCCAAATTCCGCCAGCGTGGCCGCGACGAGCGCACAGGCCGCGACCGAATCGGCCGGCGTCGCGCGGCGGAGGACGGGGGTGGACTGGGTCATCGCCGACGACATTGGCGGGCGGAGGCCGGTGTGTCCACGCCCGGCCCGCGGCGGATGCGACACAACGGCGGGAAAACCGTCTACTTGGCCGCCGCCTGCATGGCGGAGACGAAGGCGTCGGCCTCGCGGATGGATTTTTCCATGTCGGCGATCAGCTGGGTGATGTCCTGCTGCAGGTCGCGGCTGGTGTTGCCGAGCGCCGCGACGGCCTGGGCGTTCAGGTTGTGCTTCAGGAAGAGCACCTGGTCGCGGAAGGTGGCGAGGACGGGATCCATGCGGCCGGCCGCGGCGTGCATCACGCGCATGAGGTCGGTGTAGCGGCGGCGCGTGGCGTCCAGCTGGCGGGCGCTCTGGGCGCGCAGGCCGGGGTTGGAGTATTGCGCGAGCTCGACGTTCCACTCCTCGAACAGGGCGCGGGCGACGTCGTCGATCGCGGCGAGGCGGTCGCGGACCTCCTTGGCGCGCGCCTCGCTGCGCCTCAGCTCGTCGTTCAGGCGGTCGTAGGCGGCCTTGAGCTCGGTGGACGGGACCTTCGTCACCGCGAGGAACTGCTCCAGCGCGCTGGCAAACTGCTGCTTGGCCTCCTGCTGGGCGCCGCGGGCCGATTCCACGCGGTCGACGAGGATCTGGCGCTTCGGGACGCCGAGTTTTTCCATCGCGCCGTAATAGGCGGTGCTGCAGCCGGCGAGAACGAGGACGGAGCAGAGGAGGAGCGGAAGCAGGCGGCGCATGAGGGTGAGGAAAAACAAAAGCGGAGCCGGGGCAAGCCGGGCTCCGCTCGGGACACAGGCTCCGGGCCGGGTTTTCCTCAGCGCTGGAGCAGCGCGTCGACCGACCACTTGCCGCCGCCTTGGATGACCAGCGCCACCGCGATGCCGACCGCGAGGATGAAGAACTCGACGCCTTCGCCCTTCTGCTGGCCGAACCAGTTCATGAAAAATCCGTTCGGCCAGTGCTGCGTCGCGGCCACCAGCATCACGGCGCCCACGCCCAGGGCGGCCGCGCGCGTGCCGACGCCCGCGAGGAGCATCAGGCCGCCGACCGACTCGGCCAGGATGGCGAGCAGGGCGAAGATCCACGGGGCGCCCACGGTGTTCGTCAGGTAGCCCATCGTGCCGTTGAAGCCGTGGCCGCCGAACCAGCCGAGGGTCTTTTGCAGGCCGTGCGGCAGGATCATGGCGCCCAGCGAGAGCCGCAGAAAGAGCGGCGCGAAGGAGTCGCCCGTGGCGACGAGGGAGTGGAGAAGGCTGGATAGTTGCATACGCAACAAGAAGACCGATGGAAGTTGCGTATGCAACTAAAAAGCGCAGTCTTCCTCCATGAAGCCGCCGTCCCCGCCCGAAGCCCATCTCGAAGCCTGGCGCCGCTACTACGTGTCGTTCTGGCGGATTTTCGCCGCGATCGAGGCCGATTTGCAGGCGGCCGGGCTGCCGTCGCTGAGCTGGTATGACGCCCTCTACGAGCTTTACCTCGCGCCCGGCCGGCACCTGCGCATGAGCGCGCTGGCGCGCAGCGCGCTCCTGAGCCGCAGCGGCCTGACCCGCCTCGTCGACCGGCTCGAGCAGGAGAAGCTGATCGAGCGCAAGTCCTGCCCGAAAGACGGTCGCGTGCAGCACGCCATGTTGACCGACCGGGGCGTCGAAACCCTCCGCAAGATCTGGCCGGTCTATCGCGCCGGCATCGCGAAGTATTTCGCCGCGCACCTGACGGAGGCGGAGGCGAAGGAGTTCGCCCGCGTGGTGGGCAAGATCGCCGCGGCGATGCAGCCCGCGCAATCCGGGGACACCGCCGGAGCATCCTGCAAACCCGCGCGTTGAACGCGACGGTCTGATTCCGTGAGTGCCGGACCTGGAGGAGCGGCATTACGCCGCGATCCGATATCCGACCGCGACGGACTTTTCTGTCGCGGCATGAAGCCGCTCCTCCAGTCACGCGCGGCAGGTTGAATACCAGAATCGGGTTGAATGCGGCCACATCCCCGCAGCTTGCGGGGAGGGTAGCGTTGGCGGAAGGGCGGCATTCGACCCGAATTCCGCGACTGTCCGAAGTGTGGGAGGGGCTTTGCGCCCCGACATCGGCTGCCTCTTCCGCGCACGGGGAAGGAGCGGCGCAAAGCCGCGCCCCCATGCGGAGCAGTCTTCTCCCCTCGCGGAATCCGGGTTGAGCCGGGGCTATTTCGTCGGCGTGCTGCCGGCAGCGCCGAGGGCGCGGCGGGTGTTGCTCGCCCAGTCGGCGAGCGTCTTCACGTCCTCGTCCGAAAGCCGCGCTGCGGAGTGCACCCAGAGGTAGGAGGCGAGTGGCATGTGGCGTTCGCGCACCGCCTCGGCGATCTCCTCGAGAGCGTGGTCGGCTCGCTTGGGGGCGTAGGTGGCGAACTCGGAGAAGTTCAGGTGCTTCTTGCCGTCGCGCACGTGCCACTCGAGCAACCAGCCGAGCGGCTGCACGTTGGCATACCACGGGTAGATGGTGGCGTTGGAGTGGCAGTCGTAGCAGGAGCGCCGGAGGATTTGCTCCACCTCGGCGGGCACGGCGGCCTTGGCCGAGAGGTGGTTGGGGCCGGTGGCGGCGCCGCGATTGGACATCGGGCGGATCGCCTGCGCCGCGAGCAGGGTGAGGGCGAGACCGAGGAGGATTCTGGCAGGCAATTTCACGGGGAGGAGTTTCCGGGGGGCGGCAGCGAAGGCAAGAGCGCAGGGATCAGATTCGATGGGCCCGGCGGGGGTTTGCCTCGCGGCGCGGGGTGCGCAAAAAGCCCCACCGGGCCGGAGCGCGGTGGGGCGGGAGGGAGCGAGCGGGGCGGGTTTACTGGAAGTTGTTTCCGTCGTAGAATCGCTCCTGGTTCGCCCCGGGTGCGGTGGTGGGCACGAAGTAGGAGCGGTTCGAGCCGCCTTCGTAGGTGAGGATGCCGGTGGCCGGGTCGCCGCGGAGGAATTTGAAGTTGATGGTCTTGCCGACGGGCACGGACACGGTGAGGAACCAGTGGTTGGGGTTGGCCGGGTCGCGGAGGAACGGGCCGACGGCGCCGTAGGAGTTGGCGCTCCAGGCGCCGAGCTCGCTGGTGTCGCCGGTGAGGTAGATTTTTTCGTTCGGGTTCGAGCCGGGTGTCCAGTTCACGCTGAAGGTGACGGGGACGAGGGCGGCTTGATAGACGGTGAATTTGTTGAAGGTCTGGCCGCTCAGGGTGGCGGAGGCGCCGCCGGAGCGGATGACCTTGAGGTCCCACGCGCCGTTCGCGACGGCGGGGACGTTGAAGGTGATGAGGGAGTCGGACCAGGAGGCGGCGGCGACGTTCGTGGTGGTGGTGCCGGAGAGGAATTGCAGGGTGCCGGCGGTGCTGCCGAAGCCGGCGCCGGCGACGGACACTTTCACGCCGGCCTGGGCGGCGACGGGGGAGAGCGAGCCGAAGAACGGGGTCGTTTCGGTGGCGGAGTAGGTCCAGACGGAGACGCTGTCGGGCGGCAGGTTGACGTTGCCTTTGGAGGTGCCGCCGCCGTTGTCGGCGGTGACGAGGGTCTGGCCGTTGAGGAGGCCGAGGTAGTCGGGGTAGGTGCCGGCGGGAAGGGCGGTGACGAGGTTGTTGGCGGCGACGGTGCCGGCGCCTTTGTTGATGGCGACGAGCACGACGTCGGCGCCGAACTTGCGCTCGAAGACGTAGACGTTGTTGTTGAGCCAGCGTTGCTGCAGGGTGCCGTAGGCGAGGGCGGAGTTGGCGCCGCGGCGCAGGGCGGAGAGCTTCTGGACGATCTTGTAGGCGGTGGTGGTGGTGCTGAAGCTGGTCATCATCGGGCGATTGTAGGGATCGCCGCCGCCGGAGGTGTTGTTGTAGAGGTATTGTTCGGTGCCGTAGTAGAGGCAGGGGATGCCGCGGCCGGCGAGGAGGAAGACCATCGCTGCATGGAGCTTGGCCTGGCTGGGGTTCACGGTGAGGAAGCGCGGGCGGTCGTGGTTGTCGATGAAGGTGACGAGGTCGCCCTCCCAGTCGTAGTCGCCGGGGTAGCTGTTCACGAGCGCGTCGAGGTCGTAGAAGGATTTCACGCCGGTGCCGAACACGTCCTCGATCATCTGGCGGAGCGGGAAGTCGAGGCCGGTGACGCCGCTCTTGTTGGTGAATTTCTTGTAGTCCCAATACATCGGGTCGGAGGTGGAGTCGGCCACCCATTCGCCGAAGAGGAAGCTGGAGTTGCCGGCGGCGGCGGGGGCGTTGGTGTAGATGGAATTGGCCATGGAATACATCCAGCCCCAGTTGACGTGCTTGGAGGCGTCGATGCGGAACCCGTCGACGCCGTGGCTGGCGAGGAGGGTGAGCGAGGCCTTGAGGGCGGAGTCGACTTTGGGGTGCTCCTGCTTGAGGTCGGACAGGCCGAAGAGCGGGAAATACTGCACCTGATACGGGCTGTTCCAATCGGTGATGGGGGCATCGGCGTGGTAGATGCGGTCGCCCGCCTGATCGGCGGAGTAGCTGGCGGCGAGCAGCGTGCCGGTGGTGTTGTAGAGCAGACCGTATTCCGCGGCGTTGAACTGGCTGGAGTGGTTGGGCGCGAAATCGACGACGATTTTGATGCCCTTGGCGTGGGCGGCGGCGACCATGGTGTCGAACGCGGCCCAGCCGTTGTGGGGCAGGGTGGCGCTGCCGCCGTCGCCGAAGTGTTCCTCGATCTCGCCGAGGTGCCGCATCTCGTAGCCGGCGTAGGGGGCGTAGGGTTTGTAATTGTTCCAGTCGGGCGAGTAGTAGGAATTGCGGTTGTTGAGCGGCGGGGAAATCCACAGGCAGGTGACGCCCATGTCCGCGAGATATTGCATCTTCGCGGTGAGGCCGGCGAAATCGCCGCCGAAGTAGGCGCGCCAGTTCGCCGAGGGGGAGTTGCTCGCCCCGAGCGGATCATACATGCCCGGGCTCTCGACGGGGTTGTTGTTCGCCGTGTTGCCGTCGTAGAAACGGTCGGTGAGGACTTGGTAGATGACTTCCCTCCGGAAATCGGTGGCGGAGGAAGGCAGGGTGAGAACAGCAAAAGCGGCCCAAGCGAAGAGTGCGGCCGCGGAGCGGATGACGGGGGTTTTCATGGTCTTCAAGGGTCGCGCCCACCTGACTGGCCCCGCCGCACCGGGGTGTGCGCGGGGGACGGGCAACAACTCCAACGACCGCCAGTCTGCCCGCGCCGGGGGACGGCCGACAGGAGGAAGAAGGCGAGAAAACCCGGATGGGCGCGAATTTTCCTATGTCGTCCGCCATCCGGAGCTTCGCCGCGCATCACGGGCGGCCGGGGCGGGCGCCGCGGGACAAATACCGGGCGCTTGCCCTGCCCCGCGCCACCGGGCAGCGTGCGGGCATGAATCGTCGCGGCTTCCTGCGGGCCGTGGGAGCGGCGGCCGCGTGGTGCTGTTCCCGGTCCGCGCGCGCCGTCGCCGCCGCGGCCGCATCGCCCGGGGTGGAGGCGTTGTTGCGCGCCGCGCTGCGCGAGCGCCGGGTGGTGCGTTTCCGCTACCGCGGGTTGATCCGCTGGGTGCAGCCGCACGCGCTCGGCCGGCTGCGCAACGGTCGCAATGCCCTGCTCGGCTGGCAGGCCTCGGGCGCCAGCCGCAGCACGCCGCCACCGGGCTGGCGGACCTTCCTGCTCGCACAGATCGAGGACTTGGTCGTGACGGAGGTGAAGTTTGCGCCACGCCCCGACTGCGATCCGGAAAAGTCCGGCCTTGTCGGGGTCGAGGCCGGGAACGCCACGGGAAATTAGCGCAGACTCAAAATCTGCCCGGCCGGCCTGTTGGGGACAGGCGACCTGTCGGCCGGGTGCCCCCGCTCAGCAGCTTGTGGATTGAGCCCGGATTCCGGGATTCAACCTGCGGCGCGTGACTGTAGCAACAGGGAGCGGCTTTATGCCGCGACAGAAAAGCTCGCCGCGGTCGTAGGCCGGATCGCGGCGTCAAGCCGCTCCTCCGGGTCCGGCAATCGCGGAATCCGGGTTGAGATTACCAATCCGCGGGGTGAGGGCACCCCGCCCCATCCAAGTCAAGAGACGGGCATCAGCCTGCGCCGGGCGCCCAGCGCACC
>PNKG01000114.1 GCA_013822585.1 Opitutus sp.
CCCAGAATTCCGTGGCGCCCGCCGCGACGGCGCTGCGCATGCAATCTTCCCAGAGCACGCTGGACACGACCTGTTTGACCAGCGCCTCGCGGATCTGTGCCGGTTCGCTGACCGCCTGGCCGGTGGTGTTGGTGAAGACGGTGAACGCCGGACGGTTGAACGTGACGGTCTCGAGGAATTGCGCGAACTCCGCGCGCGCCGGCTCCATCAGGCGGCTGTGATACGCGCCCGCCACGTTGAGCGGCATGACGCGCTTCAGGCCCTTGTCCTTCGCCGCCGCGACGAGCGCGTCGACCTTGGCCTTCTCGCCCGACACGATGATTTGTCCGGGCGCGTTGAAATTCGCCGCCTCGATGTCGAATTCCCGGCAAAGCTCCGCGATCTTCGCGCGCTCCTCGCCGATGATCGCGGCCATGCCGCCGACACTCTTCTCGCACGCCTGCTGCATGAGTTCGCCGCGGCGCGCCACGACCTTCAGGCCGGTGGCAAAATCAAACACGCCCGCGGCGGTCAACGCCGTCACCTCACCCAGGCTCAACCCCAGCGCGAACTTCACCTCGGGCAGTTTGCCGCGCTCCTTCAGCGCCGCGAGCACCGCCAGCCCGTGCGCGAACAACGCCGGCTGGCACACCTTGGTCTGGGTCAGTTCCGCTTCAGGTCCCTCGAAGCTCAGCTTCGCCAAGTCCCAGCCGAGCACGCGGTTGGCTTCATCGTAAAGCGCGCGCGCCGCGGCCGAGCCGTCGTAGAGCGATTTGCCCATGCCGACTTTCTGGGCGCCCTGACCTGCGAAAAGTAGTGCCAGTGACATAGATGAAAGGGGCGGTTAAACCGCCCTCCCCCGCGGAATCCAAGCCCTAAAATTTCTTCAGCTGCGGGAAGTATTTCTTGTCGTCCGCTGGCGACGGTGGCGGCCGGCGGCGCGGTTCGACCTTGGGCAATTCCGGCAACGTCAGTGTCGGAGCGGCAGGGGGCTTGGCCACGGGTGTCGGCGAGGCGGTGGGCGAAGGCAACTCCAGGGTATTCCCGGTCAAACCATCTGGCGCGACACCCAGGGCCTGAACATACGGGTTCGCTCGGGCCGCGCGCTTCACACTGCCGCCGCGCGACTCCGCCAGACGCCGATCGGCCTCCGCCGAGGGGTCTTGGGTGGCCACTGAAACAGTCTGCCCTTGGGGAGTCACCGCTGTGCCGGGAGCAACAGCCGCATCGGGCGCGAGGTTGCGGCCGCCCGTGGTGTCCTTGAGAATCCCTTTGACGGGAGACCGGGCCAGCCAGTCCTGCATGAAGGGGGACATCACATCCGGAGCCGCGGAGGTTCCCAGACGTTCGGTTGCTTCTTCCTTCGTCTTGCCCTGCCGCTCGGCCCGCTGCCTTTCGTAGACCTTGAGAAAGTAGTCCGGGGAACGTGGATCGAGGAGTTCGGTGTCTTCGCGTCGGGCGTCTTTGTCGCGGCGGTCCGGCTTTGGGCCCAAGCGATCGTAACCTTGCAGCAGCCAGTTGCGCGACTCGTCCTGCGGCTGTTTCTGATTCGCTTGCGGCGGGGGCGCCGCAAGCTGAGGAGCGTCTCCTCCCTTGGGCTGGACTTGCAGCTGGGGCAGACTGCCGAGCTTGATACCCGACTGGGCTTTGGCCTCGTCGGCCGCTCTATCCTTGCTCAATTGCTGCAGCTGCTGCTTCGCGCCGGCCAGCGGGGCGTCCTGCGCGGTGGCGGAGACGGCGCACCCGAGGACGACGAGCAATGCCAGGCGGCGATGCATCAGGTTTTGAAGAAGATGCCCTTGAGGTTCATCTCCAGCGCCTGCGGATTGGGCGAGAAGCGCAGGCCGTCGGCCTTGCTGATCTTGCCCTCCTTGATGAGGCGGTAGAGGTCCTTGTTGAAGGATTTCGACATGCCGTCGGCGCCAGAATCGAGCAGCTGCTGGATCTTGTCGTTCTGGCCCTCGAGGATGAGGTTTCGCATCGTGGCGTCGGCCACCATGATCTCGTGCGCGGCGAAGCGGCCGCCGCCCTCCATCGCCGGGATGAGCTTCTGGCAGATGAAGCCGCGGAGCGAGCCGGCGATCTGGCGGCGGGCCTGGGCGATCTGCTCGGGCGGGAAGAATTCGAAGAGGCGCGTGAGCGACTGCGCGACCGTGGCGGCGTGCATCGTCGAGAATACCAGGTGGCCCGTCTCGGCGGCGGAGATCGCGGTCTCGAAGGTCTCCTTGTCGCGCATTTCGCCGATGAGGATGATATCGGGATTCTGGCGCAGCACGGACTTGATCGCCATTTCGAAGTTCGGCACGTCGATGCCGATCTCGCGCTGCTGGAAGACCGACTTGTCGTCGCTGAAGGTGTATTCGATCGGGTCCTCGATCGAGACGATGTGCTTGTCGAGGTTCTGGTTAATCCAGTTGAGCATCGCGGCCATCGTCGAGCTCTTGCCCGACCCCGTAGCGCCGCAGACGAGGAGGATGCCGTCCTTGGACTGGGCCAGCTTGACCAGCACTTCCGACTCGATCTTCAGCTCCTCGAAGGTCGGCGGGCGGCTCTTGATATGACGCAAAACGATCGAGACCGTGCCGCGCTGGTGGAAGCCGTTCACGCGGAAGCGCCCGACGTCGGCCGCGGCATAGGCGAAGTCCACCTGGCCGTCGCGCTCCCAGTTCGGCCGGAACACCGCCGGCACGTGTTCGCTCACCCAAGCGTCGGCCTGCTCGTGGGTAATCGCGTCCATTTCGACGGCGCGCAGACGGCCGCCCATGCGCAGGTAACCGGGCTTGTTCGACTTGATCACGATGTCGCTGGCGCCGTTTTCGACGGCAAGCTTCAACAGATCGTTCATGATTTCCGTGTGGACCGTTGTGCTCATGGAGTGTTTTTCGGCGTGACCGGCCGGCGGGAGGTGCTTGCCTGAAGGGGCACCCCCATCGTTGCGAAAGTTTCCATGAAGTCCAGTCGCCCGTTCACCGGGACCATCACCGCCCTCGTCACGCCGTTCAAGAACGGGGCCGTCGCCTATGACGACCTCCGCCAGCTGGTCGATTTCCAGATAAAATCGGGCATCGACGGCATCGTCTCGGTCGGCACCACCGGCGAATCGCCCACCCTCGACCACGCGGAGCACATGGAGGTCATCCGCGCCACCGTCGCAGCCGCCCGCGGCCGCACGCCGGTCATCGCCGGCACGGGCTCCAATTCCACCGCCGAGGCCATCCATCTCACCAAGGAATCCCACAACGCCGGCGCGGACGCGATGCTGGTCGTCGCGCCCTACTACAACAAGCCCACCCAACAGGGCATCTACGAGTATTTCTGCGCCGTCGCCGACACGACCGACAAGCCGATCATCCTCTACTCCATCCCCGGACGCTGCGGCGTCGAGATCGGCGTGCCCGTGATCGAGAAGCTCCGCGCCCGCTACAGGCACGTCGCCCACGTCAAGGAGGCCGGCGGCAGCGTCGACCGCGTCGACCAGATCCTTCAGGCCTGCGGCGACTCGGTCACGGTGCTGAGCGGCGACGACTCCCTCACCCTGCCCTTCATGGCGGTCGGCGCCCGCGGCGTCATCAGCGTCGCCTCGAATCTTTACCCGAAGGAGACCGGCAAGATGGTCCGCCTCGCCCTCGAGGGCGACTACGCCAAGGCCCGCGCGCTGCACCGCCGGCTCTACCCGATGTTCAAGACGATCTTCATCGAGGCCAACCCCGTCCCGATCAAGGCCGCCCTCGCCCGCGCCAAGCGCATCACCTCCGAGGAGGTCCGTTCGCCGCTTTGCCCCCTGCTCGACGCCAACCGCCAGACGCTGTTCGGCGTGCTCGACGTCCTCGCCGCCAAGAAGTGAGCGCCCCTCGCATCATCCTCCACGGCGCCACCGGCCGCATGGGACTCGCCGTCCAGGCCGCCGCCGCCGAGGCCGGCCTGACCCTCGCCGCCAAGGTCGGCTCGCAGGGCGACCTCGCTGCGGCGCTCGACGCGGGGGACGTGGTGATCGACTTCAGCTCGCCCCACGCGACCACGAAGCTCGTCGAACACGCCGTTGCGAAAAAGAAGGCCCTGGTCATCGGCACCACCGGCCACGTCGGCCAAAAGAAGCAGCACCTGCTGCCGCTCGCGGCCCAGGTGCCGACCGTCTGGGCCGGCAATTTCTCGGTCGGCGTCAACCTGCTCTTCGCCCTCACCGCCCGCGCCGCCGCCACGCTCGACGAGCAATACGACGCCGAACTCGTCGAAATGCACCACCGCCATAAGAAGGACGCCCCGAGCGGCACCGCGGCCCGGCTGCTCGAGCTGATCCTCGAGGCCCGCGGCCTCGACGGCGACGCGCTCAAGCACGGCCGCGTCGGCCTCACCGGCGAGCGCAGCCGGAGTGAGATCGGCGTGCACGCCCTGCGCGGCGGCGACATCGTGGGCGAGCACACCGTCATCTTCGCCGGCCCGGGCGAGCGCCTCGAACTGACACACAAGGCTTCCGACCGCATGATCTTCGCTCGTGGCGCCCTGCGCGCGGCCCTCTGGGTTGTCACGCGGAAACCGGGCGTCTACGACATGCAGGACGTCCTCGGCCTGAAGTAACCCATGATCACCCGCATCGCCGGCACCCTGCTCTCCGCCACGCCGCTCCACGCCGTCATCGAGGCGGGCGGCCTCGCCTACGAGGTCAACATCCCGGTGACCACCGCCGAGCGTCTCCCCCAAGTCGGCCAGCCGGCGCGGCTGCACACCCTCGTCGTCCATCGCGAGGACTCGCAGACGATGTATGGCTTCACGACCGAGGAGGAACGCGATTTCTTCCGGTTGCTGGTGGAAAAGGTCTCGGGCATCGGCCCGAAGACCGCGCTGAGCGTGCTGAGCAAGCTCTCCCTACCCGTCCTGCACGGCGCGATCGCCGCGGGCGACGTCGCCCTCCTCGCGAAATGCCCGGGCATCGGCAAGAAGACCGCCGAGCGGCTCGTCATCGAGCTGCGCGACAAGATCGGCGTCACCGCTTCCGCCGCCGCGCCCGCCTCCCCCGGAGGCGCCGCGCCGGCCTCGCCTGCGGAAAACAAGATCCGCGACGCCGTCCTCGCCCTCGCGGCCCTCGGCTACAAGGCCGCGGACGCGGACAAATCCGTGCGCCAGGCCCTCGCCGCGCTCGGCCCTTCCGCCACGACCGAGGCGCTGATCAAGAAGGCGCTGGCCTGATCCACACGCCACCGGGCCCGAATGCCGCCTTGTGTCGGCCGCGTCGCCGGTCAGCCTCGCGGCATGTCCACCTCCGAACTGCGGATCGAAAGCCTCGTCACCGGCACCGGTGCCGCCCCGCGGAAAGGCGAGGCCGTCACCGTCCACTACACCGGCTGGCTGACGGACGGCACCAAGTTCGACAGCTCGCGCGACCGGGACGAGCCGTTCACCTTCGTCCTCGGCATGCGGCAGGTCATCGGCGGCTGGGACCAGGGGGTCGCCTCCATGAAGATCGGCGACAGGGTGAAGCTCACCCTCCCACCGCATCTCGGCTACGGCGCGCGCGGCTATCCCGGCGTCATTCCGCCGAACGCCACCCTCGTCTTCGAGGTGGAGCTGCTTTCCATCGGCTGACCATGCCCGACGCCAACACCCGGGAAATCCCCATCCGCGGCCCGCGCATCGAACTGGCCCAACTGCTGAAATTCGGCGGCCTCGCCGGCACCGGCGGCGAGGCGAAACAGGTCATCACGGCCGGCCAGGTGACGGTCAACGGCGCGATCGAGACGCAGCGCGGCCGGAAGATCGTTCCGGGCGACCGCGTCGCCTGCAAGGGTCAGACCTTGGTCGTGCGCGGCGGCGGATCGCCGGCCGCGGGGCGTTTCAGATAATTCTGTCGGCGCTCGCCGCTGCGGCCTCGTCCCGGGGTGCGCTCCTCCGGCGCACTGTAGGCCCGGCGCCGGTAGCCGGGCCGCGCCGGGTCGGCCGCGCACTTGAGCTGGAAATCCTGCATGCGCGCGAAAACATCAGGCAGCTGCGTCTTATCCGGATAACGGTCGAGGCCGCACGCCTCGAGGGCGAGCAGCAGCTCGTGCGTCGCTTCCAACGTCGAAAGGCACCCTGTCTGCGGCTGCTGCTTGATGACGTAGCGGCTCGGCGCCGAAGGCGTGAACATCACCCGCGGCAGCCGTTGCAGGCTCGGGCTCAGCCGCAGCATCTTGCGGGCACCGGCCCAGGTGCCATCGAGCAGGAAAACCGTGAGCCGCCGCGCTCCCAACCGCTCCCGGAATGCCGCCAGCTCGTCACCCGTTGCCTCCGAGAGATTCAGGGCCTCGCGCCCCGGATACAGCAGCACGGGAAAATCAGCCGGATCGGCAATCCGCTCCTGCACCGCCTCGTCGCCGTCGAAACTCATGCCCATGTGCAGCTCGCTGTTGGCCAGGCACAGCCGGGTCAGCCGCCCGGTGGCCGCCTTCTCCTGCTTGTATTCCTTCGGATGCATGAGGAAGACGAACCGTGTCCGTGTCTCCATCGCACGCAGCGTCGGGCACCAACACAGCGCCCTCGGCCAGAAGCAGCGATAGCACATCTCTCTCATCGTTCCGGTGACCCAACACGGTGCGCGCCCCCCTGCGAAGCGCAAACTTCCCGCGCGGCCGGGCAGCGCCGCCGGCGGTGCTCCTCCGCCCTCCCGCGGCATCCTTGCTTGTCTCGCCCGGGCCGACGCGTCGTGCTGGGCGGATGCCGTCGTCGGCCGCCGCTCCGCTCTCCCCTTCGCCCGGTCTCGCCCACCCGGACGCGGCCCTCGACCGCTTCCTCGCGGTGATGGCGGAGCGCGGACTCTCGCTCTACCCGGAACAGGAGGAGGCCATTCTGGCGCTGTTCGAGGGCCGCAACGTCGTCCTCAACACCCCGACCGGCTCCGGCAAATCCCTCGTCGCCGCCGCCCTGCACTTCAAGGAAGTCTGCGCCGGCCGCCAGTCGGTCTACACCTGCCCGATCAAGGCGCTGGTGAACGAGAAATTCCTCGGCCTCTGCCGCGACTTCGGCCCGGAGAACGTCGGGATGATGACCGGCGACGCCTCCGTCAACCCGCACGCCCCCGTCCTCTGCTGCACCGCCGAGATTCTCGCCAACATCGCCCTCGCCCGCGGCGACCGGGCGCCCATCGGCGCGGTGATCATGGACGAGTTTCATTATTACTCCGACGCGGAGCGCGGCTACGCCTGGCAGGTGCCGTTGCTCACGCTGCCCCAGGCGCGCTTTCTCCTCATGTCGGCCACGCTGGGCGGCACCGAGTTCTTCGAGCGCGAGCTCACGCGCCTGACCGGCGCGCCTTCGCTCACCGTGCGCAGCGACCGCCGGCCCGTGCCGTTGACATTCGATTATTCCGAGACCCCCCTGCCGGAAAAGCTCGCCGACCTGCTCGCGCTCGACCGCGCCCCGGTCTACCTCGTGCACTTCACCCAGCGGGCCGCCTCCGAGGCCGCGCAGGCGCTGATGAGCCTCAACGTCTGTGCGAAGGACGAAAAGGCCGCCCTCGCCGCCGAACTCGAGCGCTTCAGGTTCAACAGCCCCTACGGCCGCGACATGAAACGCTGGCTGCGGCACGGCATCGGCGTTCACCACGCCGGCCTCCTG
>PNKG01000115.1 GCA_013822585.1 Opitutus sp.
GCGGCATCCGCCTGAGGCCAGTTGGGCCACACGTCGATACCGGGCTGCCCGGGAGCCAGCACCCAATAGTGGCGGCCGGGAACATAAGCCGGCGGAGTGGCGACCTCGACGACACCGCTGCCCTTCAGCTTCAACCCATCGAGAGACACCTCGGTGAGGTAAAGGAACTCGGCGACATCGCGCTGGGGCGAAAAATGCCAGCCGAATATGCCGAAGCTCGGCTCGATCGCCTGGTAGTCGAAGCTCGTCGGTGTGCCGAGGTTGGCGGCAAATGTCTGCTGCATCACCGGCAAGGCCTGCTTGAACCAATTGAGAAAGTGATACCCGGTGTGGGTGCCTTCCGGATTGACGAGAAAGGTATGCGGGATCGACAGGTTGTGGAGCTTCAGGTTGAATTCCAAGTTCAGCGCCCCGACCGCTTTTTCCAGCAGTATGGCCTTCGGTTCAGAATCGCCTGGTGCCGCACCGCCGAGCACCCCGAGTCCGGTGCCCAGCCAGACGGTAAGGGGGCGTAGATTATTGGCCAAAGTGTAAGGATTTCGACCGAGCCATCGCACTGCATCGGTGGCAAACGGTCCCCATACCTTGTCAGGCTGAATATTGACGATTTCGGGCAGATTGATGAACTGCTCCAGCAGCTCGAAAGGGATAGGCCCCACCCCGGCCAACAGCCGATTGTCAACGGCCCCGGAAATGGAGAAGACGCCGGCAAAGAGGTCCGGATGGCGCGCGGCGTAGGTCGTGCAACCGAATCCGCCCATGGACAGGCCGCAAACGGCCCGCCCCCCTCGATCGCTGCGCACCTTGAAATTCGCCTCGACCCAGGGGATTAGCTGCTCGATGTGATAACTTTCCCAATTGCGCATGCGGTCCTGATAGTCCGGCTCATACCAGTCCGAGTAGAAATCGTTATCGCCATCGGGCATGACGAACACGATGTTCGCCTGCCGTGTGTTGGTTTCCAGCGTGTCGCCCAGATCGTTGACGGCATTGAGATTCGTCCAGCTCTGCTCGCCGCCCGAGAAACCATGCAGCAGGTAGACGACCGGGTAGTTGCTCCCGCTCTCATAGCCGACCGGCAGCAACACGCGCACGCGAGTCTGCCCATTGCCCACCGCCGCATTATCGAGCAGGTATTCGGTGGTGCGCAGGATGGGAACCGACGGCGCGATCGTGTAAGTGACCGACGTCGACGAGACCGTCTCCAGCGGCGGCAAGGCCGCATGGAGATTAAGGGCAAAGGCCATGGCGAGCACGGCCGCGAAGATACTCTGACGCGAAGACGGCGAAGAACGCCGCGCGAGTGGGGTGTTCATGGGGGTGCGGATTGGGGGACTAGGCGCACGATGGTCCGTCCCTTTGCGAAAGCGACTGCCTCGCGACTAATCACGTATGAGTGAAAACTACCGCTTGCTGGCTGGCGTCCGGTCGCGGAGTTTTATCCTGCGACGAGGTGTGCTTGCGTGTAGCGATCAGTTGGCGCGCGCCCCCGGCGTGACGTCGCTTCTCTCACGCGGTCAGCGGCGCGCTGAACCGCGCAGCCCGTAATACGCGATGTAAGCATAACATAACGCGGGGATGAAGAACGCGTGCTGGATGCCGATCTTGTCCGCAAAATAGCCCTGCAATAGCGGCACCAGCGCCCCGCCCACGATCGCGGTGCAAAGGATGCCCGAGCCCTGGCCCGTGTGTCGGCCGAGCCCGTCGATCGCGAGGGTGAAGATCGTGGGGAACATGATCGAATTGAAAAGGCCCACGGCAAGGATGGCCCACATGGCGGCGGCGCCGCTCGCCAGCATCGTGAAGAGGACCAGAACGACCGCCGCGGCGGCGTTGAAGGCCAGACAATGTCCGGGGCGGAAGACTCGCGTCAGATAAGAGCCGGCGAAGCGGCCGACCATCGCGCCTCCCCAATAGAGGGCAACCATCTTGCCGGCGGCCGCCTCGCTCAGACCGGCGATCTCAGGCTGGCCGAGAAAATTGACCAGGAAGGAGCCGATCGACACTTCGCCGCCCACATAGAGAAAGATCGCGAGGGCTCCCAGCACCAGGTGCCGGTGCGACCAGGCGCTCGGCGCCGCCGCGCCGGCGGATTCGCCGCCCGATGCCGCCTCGGTTCCCTCGACGTGCGGCAGCCGGATGATCGCGAAAACCATGGCAACCGAGATGAGCACCACCGCCAGCCCGACGTAGGGAATCTGCACAGCGCTCGCTTCAGCCGAGCGGTAGGCGGCGAGTTCCGCCGGCGACATTGCGGCGAACTCCGATGGGGTCTTCACGGCGGTGCCGAGGATCAGCAGCGAACCGACCAGGGGCGCGACCGTCGTGCCGAGGGAGTTGAAAGCTTGCGTAAGGATCAGGCGGCTCGAGGCGGTCTCCGGGGCGCCGAGAATCGCCACGTAGGGGTTGGCCGCGACCTGGAGCAGCGTGATGCCGCAGGCGAGGATGAACAGCGCGCCCAGGAACATCGGGTAGGACTGATAGCCCGCCGCAGGATAGAAGAGCAGGCAACCCAGACCGGCCGTCAACAGTCCCGTGACCATGCCGCGCTGGTAGCCGACCCGCTCCACCAGCCAGCCCGACGGCAGCGAGGCCACCGCATAGGCCGTGAAGAAGCTGAACTGGATCAGCATCACCCGCGTGTAGGTCAGCGTGAAGACGGACTTCAGGTGCGGAATGAGGATGTCGTTCAGACAGGTGATGAAACCCCACATGAAAAACAGCGACGTGAGAACCGAGAGGGCAAACGTCTGGTGGGGAATCGGCGCGCGGGGAGCCAGGGCGGGGGACGAGGCGTAGGAGGGTGCAGTGGCCATGAGTGGAGAGGCGGGGTTTTCGGCGAAAAAATTCAGGCGCTTACCGCAGTCCAGTTTTGGCCCCGGCTGAACGTGGACTCGGCGGCGAACGACGAGGTTTCAGACGCCAAGCCGCACGGCAGTTGGGAAAGCTCTCGGCGAGCCCACGCCAGCCACGCGCGGCGCGGCGGGGTGAGCGTGCCGTCCCGCTGCCATTGCCGTTCGCAGGCTTCGAGGTAGCGTTGCACCCGGTCCCGCCGCTCCCATTCGGCGGCTAGTGCAAACAACTGATCGAGCGAGAATCTATTTTTCTCGGGCTGCGCGGTGGCAAGCGGCGCCGGAGCGGTGCCAGGAGACGACGAAATGGTGAACAAGGCCGGCCGGCTGATTTTTCCCTGCGGCGGAGGCAAAAGCGGCCGCGGCAGCGGCCGGCCCGCCCGCCGCTTGGCCCAGTAGCCGGGAGGCGGACAAGGGATGTTGCGCCGGCGGCACATGCGACCGAGCGCCACATCGGAAATCCCGAATTCGCGGGCAAGCTGGAGCAGGGGCACCGCCCAAACCCGGGCATACAGCTCTTCGCGCGTGAGAAGTATTTTTCGTGTCTCTATCGAATTCATCCGGTCAGCGGGCGAGCAGCGGGCGTGCAACCCGTGCGAGATAATAATCGAAACTGGTGAAATCGTCCGACGCGGCGAGTTGCCCCAGCAGCGGACGGAGGATCTTCGGCGGCGGCTGCCCGGAGCGATCCAGCGCGTTCAAGGCGAAGAGGCGCAGCTCACGTTGCTGAGTCTGGACAATGGCATCCTCGATCACCTGCAACGCGGCGGGATCGCTGCCGCGCCGCAGGATCGCCTCGGCGGCGGCGACGCGCACGGTGGCATCGGCGTCGTGAAGCAGCGGCGCGATATCGGCGGCGGGGGTGTCGAGCCGATCGAGTGCCGCGACGGCGGCCCAATAGCGGACGATCGGCAGCGGATCTTTGGCTGCCTCGGCCCGGCGCGCGAGTGCCTCGGGGCCGGCGTCGAGTTGCAGACTATCGACCAATGAGATCAGGCGCGCGAGCGGGTAGCGCGAGTCGTCGGTGGCAACCACCGTCGGCGAGTCGGCGCCGGCCAGCGCGACCATCATCGGCTCGAGCATGAAACCGGTGTCGCGGATGGCGAGTTGGTGCGCGTGGAGCGCGGCGCGGAGCCGGGTCAGCCGTTCCGCATGCGCCGGATCGGCGGCGAGGTTGTGGATGTTATCCGGATCCTGCGTCAAATCGTAGAGCTCCTCGGTCGCCTTTGGCTCGAAGAAGCGGCGCTGCGCGGCGCTGAGATTGCCCGAGCGGTAGTGGGTTTCCCACTCCTGCATCGACGCCTGTTTCCAGAGATAGTCGATGCGTTGCCCCAGGGGACGGTCGGGATAGTAATTGCGGATATAGCGGTATCGTCCGTCGGAAACGGCGCGGATCATGTCGTAGCGCTCGTCCATGCGGTCGCGGAACATGAAGGCGAACTCGGGAGCGGGCGCGCGCGCGGGACCGGCGAACGCGCGGCCCTGGAATTGCGCGGGAGGCGCGAGCCCGAGCAGGCTGAAGACCGTCGGCCCGAAATCGACAAAGTTGACCAGCTCTCCATTTCTTCCGGTCGCACTGGCCGGCGCGAGGTGGGTGTATTTCTTTGGCAAGCGCACGATCAGCGGCACGCGGGTCCCGTTCTCGTTGAGGAAGCGTTTGCTGCCGGCCACGACGCCACCGTTGTCCGCCGCGTAGAAGATGATCGTGTCCTCCAGCAAACCGTCCGCCTCGAGCTTCGCGAGCACGGCGCCGGCTGCGGCATCGGCGGCTTCGACGAGGTCGTAATACTGGGCCACGTCGGATCGCACCACGGCCGTGTCCGGCAGATAGCCCGGCACCCGCACCTTGGCGGGATCGGTTTTGAGCGGCTTGCGCGTTTGCAGGAACTCCTCGTGGCTCTGCATGAACGTGAAGATGGCGAAGAACTGCTGCCCCGGCTGGCGTCCGCGCCAGTCGGTCTTGGCACTCACCTCGTCGAGGGCCGCGGACCAGTCGCTCGAGGTGTTGTAGTCGGTCTTGACGTTGTTGGTGCAGTAGTAGCCCGCCTCGCGAAGATACTCGGTGAATATCTTCACGCCCGACGGCAGCGGGCGCGTGCTGCGCATGTGCTGCGTGCCCATGCTCGAGGCGTAGCGGCCGGTCGCGAGCGAGTTGCGCGAGGGCGCGCACACCGGCGCAGTGTAGCAACGGTCGAACACGATGCCGTCCCTTGCCAGCCGGTCGGCCGTCGGCGTCCGTGCGAGGGGATCGCCATAGGGCCCGACGAAGTTCGGCGAGCTGTCCTCAATGAGCAACCAGAGGATGTTGGGTCGCGGCGCCTTCTCCGCTGCGGAGACGATCGCGGTCGCCAGGATGAACATGATGGCGAGGACGGCGAAGGAGGCGTGGGCGGAGCCTATGGGAAGCGGAAGGCGGAAGCGGTGGGGGGGGGCAATCATGGCGTCGGGGTGGCGAAGCTTGGGGGGGCGGCTCGGTGAAGCCCGAGGGAGGTTTCCCCAACCCAACAGACTCCCGCCCGCCACGACAACGAGCACGCCACTTTTATCGTAATAGCTGCTGACAGGAACGCCATCTGGCAGTCCCTTGGACCGTCGGCAGCCAGAACTGCCTTACGTCAAACGGAGGGGGCACACAGGCGACGGTGGCCTTGAAGCGCGGCTCGACGGCCATAATAGTTAATGGTCACTCCGTCCATGTTACTGCCGGCAACGCCCATGCGCCTGGCATCGATTTCAGGGTGCAGCGCAAGTGAGACGATGCGGCTGGGCACGAGGGCGAGATTGCGGGGCACACGGACGAGTTTGTTGATTACAGGCATCTCGCGGTGTTGCGCAAGGGCACAACAGGCGGCGAATCGCCTTGGGCCGACGCGTAGGCGGTGGATGCGCCGGCCAGCAGGACGACCGACAACCAGCGGAGATGCGGACGTAGGCGACCAGCGGGATCACGGGGCGAAATTATGGGTCCTGCGGCACGGCAAGCGAGGCCGCGCGGGTGGCGGCAGCGTGCGCACCATCGCGGTCGCCGAGGCGCTGGAGCACCGTGACGAGCGCGTGCGGGTAGTCCGCCTCTCGCGGCTCGGCGCGTTCCGCCTGCCGCAACGCCTCCGCCGCCTCGGCAAGACGCCCGCGCTGGGCGAGCAGGAGCCCGAGATTATACCAGGCGCGGTGCAGCCCGGGGGCGCGCTCGACGGCGGCGCGGAGGAGACGTTCCGCTGACTCGGGCTGCCCCGCTTGCGCGTGGGCGAGCGCGGCTTGCAGCGCGAGAGACGCGTCATCGGGTGCGAGTGCGACCGCGCGATCGAGTTCCTCGGCGGCGGCGGCGAGCTGGCCGGCGGCGGCGAGCACCAGTCCGAGGGATTGATGGATGCCGGGGGAAAACGGATCCCACTCCGCAGCGCGACGCATCTCGGCGGCAGCCTCGACGAGACGGCCACGGTTGGCCCAATCCTGTGCGCGTCGCACGCGCCCGGCGGGCTGGTCGAGCGTGAGGGCAAGGTAGTCATCCAACTCGCGGCGTGCGGGCGAATCGGCGGACAAGGTCGGTGAAAGGGTCCACGCGGCTTCGAGGCGCACGCTGCGGACGGGGTCGACAAGGAGCGAGACAAGCCGGTCCGCCGCATCGGGCGCGCCGAAGAAATAGCGCGCGGCGGCGGCGCGTTCGAGCGGATCGGCGGCGCGGAGCGAGCCTGCGGCCACTTCGCGACCGAGGATGGCTTCTCGCGTGTGTGGCAACAGCGTGAGGAAGGTGGCGCGCCAAGCGGGGATGTCCTCGCGGCTCCAGGCTTCCACCAGACGTGCGGCGGTTCCGGGCACGTCTTTCTGTGCGTTGTCGATGGCGCGGGCGCGGAGGCGTTGGCGCTCGCGCACTTTGGAGCCGAACCACTCGTCGGCCCTGGCCACGGCCCAATCGAGCCCGCGATCGACGTGGCAGGAGGAGCAGGCGTTGGGAACGCCGAGTTCGCGGGTGAGGAGCGGATCGGGCGAGAGCCAGCCGTGGTCGTGCCGAGGGGCGCGTTGCATGTAGTTTCTTGCGGGCATGTGGCAGGCGATGCAGGAATTTCCTGCGCTTCCGGGCTGGTGGCGCGAGTGGGCAATCGGATCGATCGGCACCGCGCGCACGCCGCGGGGAAGCAGACGGCCGGGCGAGGCATGGCATTGCAGGCAGAGCTGGTTGTCCGCCGCGGGAAGGATCGTGCGCGTGGTGTGCGGGTCGTGGCAATCGAGGCAGGTGACGCCGGCGTGGCCCATGCGGCTCAGTTGCACCGAGGTCCAGTTGAAGTCCTCGTCGCGCTGTTGCCCGTCGGGATAAAAGGTGGCGGCGTCCACGGGCAGCGTGAGGCGGAAATGATCGGCGTAGCGGGCGCCGGGCGTGAAGAATTCGGTGAGTGGCTCGTGGCGGGCGTGGCAGGACGCGCAGACCTCGCTCACGCGCTGGCGATCCCCACCGAAAGGCGGAGACGGCGCGGGCGACTGCGGAGTGCGCGGGTCGCCGTGGGCAGCGGGCATCGCGCTGTGGCATTGGATGCAGCCGACGCCGTGTTCGACCCAGGTGGAACGATAGTTGTCGGTCGGTGCGTCGTAGTTCTTGCGGTAGCCGGTCATGTGGCACTGCGCGCACATCGAGTTCCAATTCATGCCACGACCGGTCCAATGACCCCATTCGCCCGGCCGACGATTTTCCTGACCGAAGA
>PNKG01000116.1 GCA_013822585.1 Opitutus sp.
GGGGTTCGAGAGGTCTTCGCTGCCGGGGCGGAACGGCGAGATCGTGCGCACGGCCTTGGCCTTGAGCACCTCGAGCTCCTCGGTGGTCTGCTTCGGGCCCTCCGCGAGCACCGCCGGGCCGCGCGGGGCGTCCTTCGCAGCCTGGAGGATGCCGATGGCGCCGCGCGTCGTGCTGCCGAAGGCGTGCGTGACCATGAGGTAGGCGCCTTCGTCGGGCGGGACGCGGAAGTCGACGACCCATGAGTCCGACGGGCCGGCGGTGACGGTCTGGCCGCCGACGAAGGTGTTTTGCGGCGTGGGCGTGCCCTGCCAGTAGGCGTAGTCCCAGACGATGCCGACGAGGTGGAAGGTGGAGATGAGGTTCGGGCCGGCGTTGAGGAAGTAGATGCGCACGAAGTCGCCGGGGCGCGCCTTGACCGGGCTGTCGACGTAGCGGAAGAGTTTGCCGTTGAACATCACGTAGGCGGCGCGGCCCTCGATGGCGTCCTTGCCGCTGCCGTAGAGTTCGTGTTGGAGGAGGTAAATCTCCAGGTCCGGGCCGCGGCCCATCACTTCGTCCATCTTGAACCTCACGGTCTTCGGCTTGACGACGAGCATGCCGTATTGGCCGTTGAGCGTGTGCATCGGGATGGCGTGGCCGCCGGGCGCGCAGTGATACATGTAGACGCCGGGGTGGTTGGCGCGGAACTTGAAGGTCCTCGACTCGCCGGCGTTGATGCGGCCGAGATATTTCGAGGTCTGCGTGTAGGCGGCGTGGATCGACACGCCGTGCGGAATACCGCCCTTGTTCTGGGCCACGATCTCGACGACGTCGCCCTCGTCCACGATCATGTTCGGGCCGGGGATCGAGTTGTTGACGGTGAAGCCGCTGTAGATGACGCCGTTGCCGAGGAACACGTCGCCCTCTTCGAGCGTGAGGGTGAATTGCTTGTCGGCCTTCGTGTCCTGCGGGACGTAGTGGGTCTCCCAGATGCCGAGCGCCTTGTCGCGGTCGATCACGGCTTGGAACGGATGCGGGCCGGCGGGGGCGGGAGCCGCAGCGGCCGGCGCAACCGGCGCGGCGGCACCGCCGCCGGGCGCGCCGGACTGCACGCTGGCGATCGCGTTGAGCATTTTCTCGCGGCCGTCCCATTCGGAATTGGCGATCAGCGCCTTCATTTCGGCGGCGTGCGCCGAAGGCGACTTGCCGGCGACGAGGCGCAGGGCCATCGCCTGCGCGCAGGAGTCGCAGGCGGATGCTGTGAGGGGCGCCAGCGCGAGCGCGCCGAGGCCGAGGAGAACGGCGAGACGCCGGGCGGCGTTCGCAAGGATCACGGTTTTCATGATGGACGGTGGTTGGAAGATCGACCGCGCCCGTGGTTGCGCGATGAGCATCATACAGGCGATTTGTAGCACGCCGCGCGGCGGCGCGCTTTGACTTGCGTCAAGTCCAGGCCCATCCCGCGGCGAACCCGGCTTCGCCACGGGCAAATCGCGCCGCGCTTGAGCCGCATCAATGCAGCCGGCTCCGCCCCGCGCTAGACTGGCGGCGAAATTCCGCTGCCCATGCGCTCGTTCCTGGCCGTCTTCCTCGGCATCGTCACCGCGCTCGCGGCGACTCTGCTCGCCCTGCCGCGATCCGCCACGGTCGTCGCACCCGCGACCGCGCCGGAAGCAGCGCCCGCCAGTGCGGCGCCCGCCGTCGATCCCACGCTCGCCGGCCCCCCGACGCCCGCGCAGATCGCCCGCGGCGCGCGCACCTACCGCACCCTGTGTCTGGCCTGCCACCTGCCCGACGGCAAGGGCATGACCGGCCTCGTCCCGCCGCTCGCAGGAGCGGACTTCATGGCCGCCGACCGCACGCGCACCGTGCAGATCGTCCTCAAGGGATTGAACGCCCCGATCACGGTCAACGGCGTCGCCTACCAGGGCCTGATGCCCGGCTTGGAAAACGTCCTCACCGACGCGCAGGTCGCCGACGTGCTCACCTACGTCTTCAACAGCTGGGGCAACACCGGCGAGGCGTTTGCGCCGGAGCACATCGCGGCCTTGCGCGAGCAATGGCGCGCCCTCGCGCCGGTCGTGGCCCCGCCGGCCAACCCGTAGGTCCCGCCCAGGCAGGCCTTATCCACCGCAATCCGGCAGGTAATAGCTCCGGCGGTTTGATTTGCATCAAGGCCGCCCGCCGCCGAACGAATTAGCCTCCGCCCGACCATCGCTTCGTCCACACCACCCAACACCATGAAACACCTCCTCCCCCTCGCCGGCGCCCTCGCCGTCGCCACGCTCGGCGCCACGCTCGGCGCCGCCGAACCCGCTTCGCTTCCGGACGCGATCCGCCAAGGCAAGTTCTCCGTCAACGCCCGCCTGCGCCACGAAAACGTCCAGCAGACCAACCTGCTCGACGCCAACGCCCTCACGCTGCGCACCCGGCTCAGCTTCACCACCGCGAAATTCTCCGGCTGGCAGTTCTCCGCCGAGGGCGAGAACGTCAGCGCCCTCGACGGCGACGCCTACAGCCAATCCGGCCTCAACCCCGCCGCGGCGCGCCGCGCCGTCGTCGCCGACCCCGAGGGCACCGAACTCAACCAGCTCTGGCTCGCCCTCACCATCGACAAGACCACCGGCACGCTCGGCCGCCAGAAGCTCATCCTCGACAACGCCCGCTTCGTCGGCGACGTCGGCTGGCGCCAGAACCAGCAGACCTTCGACGCCTTCGTGCTGCAGGACAAGTCGTTCAAAAACACCACGCTGACCTACGCCTACCTCGATCAGGTCAACCGCGTCTTCTCGCGCCGCCACGCGCAGGGCCGCTTCGAGTCCGCCTCCCATGTGCTCCACGCCGCCTATTCCGACGCCACGGTCGGCACCGTCACCGCCTACGCCTACCTCCTCGACTTCAAGAACTCCGCCGCCAACTCCACCGCCACCTACGGCGTGAGCCTCGTCGGCGCGCAAAAGCTCAACGACACGTTCAAGGTGGCCTACCGCGCCGAACTCGCCACGCAGTCCGACTACGGCCCGAGCCCGCTCGACTATGCGACGATCTACAACAGCTTCGAGGCCGGCCTCGCCGCCAAATCCGGCAGCCTCACGCTCGGCCACGAACTCCTCGGCTCCGACAACAACGTCGGCTTCAAGACGCCGCTCGCCACCCTCCACGCCTTCAACGGCTGGGCCGATCTCTTCCTCGCCACGCCCGCCGCCGGCCTGCGCGACGTCTACCTCAAGGCCACGGCCAGCCTCCCGCAGAGCGTCGCCCTCACCGCATTCTACCATTGGTTCGAGACGCAGAAGGGCGGCACCGACCTCGGCACCGAGCTCGACGTCATCCTCACGCGCAAGTTCGGCAAATACTTCACCGGCACGGTGAAGTTCGCCGACTTCCGCCGCGACAGCCTCGCCTTCCCCAACGTGCGCAAGGTCTGGCTGCAGGCCGATTTCGTTTACTGACCCCACGCCGCGTCCGCCGCTCCCCGAGGCCCGCCCTGACGGCGGGCCTTCGGTTTTTTCGCGCGGCGGATTTCCGCCGATGCAGGAGGGGATCCCCCGTCCCGACCGGCTTCGCCGCCGCGCCAGATATCGCCCAGCGACGCGAGTGAACACATCGCCCGGCACCCGCCGGCAAAATCCGCTGGCGCCCGCACGAAAGATGCCCTCACATCCCCCTGGCCAAGGCCGCCTCCACCGCCCCAGCCTCCGCCACCGCATGTCCGTTCCGGCTCCACGCATCCGGTTCCTCCTCGCGCTCGGCCTCGCCGCCACCGTCGGCCTTTTCGCCGGCCTCGGCACCTACACGTTCACCTACGCGCACGGGCTGTCCTATTTCTCCAACGACCCGCGCGCGTGCATGAACTGCCATGCCATGCGCGAGCATTTCGACGGCTGGCAAAAATCCCCGCACCACGCCGTCGCCACCTGCAACGACTGCCACACCCCGCACACCTTCATCGCCAAATACCTCAGCAAGGCCGAAAACGGCTTCTGGCACTCGAAGGGATTCACCCTCCAGGACTATCACGAGCCCATCATGATCCGCCCCCGCAACGTCGCCGTGCTCCAGCACAACTGCGTCATGTGCCACCGGCAGATCGTCGACGGCATCAACACCCACCCGGGCGACCCGCGGAAGATGCTCGACTGCCTCCATTGCCACCGCGATGTCGGCCACGGCCCCGTCCGCTGACCCATCCTTCCCCCATGCCCCTGGTCTCCCCTCTTTCGCGTCCGCCCATGAAAACCTCCCGCCTCCACGCCCGCCACGGCTTCAGCACCGCCGGCTACCTCGGCCTCATCGCCCTCTTCGCCGCCGCCACCTTCGGCGTGCTGCTGCTCTACCAGAACATCGTCGCCCGCAAGGCCGAGGCCACGAAGGACGTCTTTCGCGTTGTCGAGGTCGGCGAAGGCACCGTCGACCCCCTGCTCTGGGGCAAAAACTACCCCCGCCAATACGACAGCTACCGCCGCACCGTCGACACCGAGCGCACCAACCACGGCGGCAGCGAGGCCTTCCAACACCTCGATCAGGATCCGGCCTGGCGCCGCATCTTCGCCGGCAACCCCTTCAGCATCGATTACCGCGAGGAGCGCGGCCACGCCTACATGCTCTCCGACCAGCGCGAGACCGAGCGCGTCACCAAGCGCCCCCAGCCCGGCGCCTGCCTCCATTGCCACGCCTCCGCCCTCAAGGCCTACGTCGACGCCGGCATCAGGGCCGGCGTCCCCGCCGGCAAGGAGCACTGGGAACAGCAGATCCAGAAGGGCTTCGAGGAAATCTCCCCCCTGCCCTACGCCGACGCCACCAAGCTCGTCGAGCACCCCGTCTCCTGCATCGACTGCCACGACGCCGAGACGATGAACCTCCGCGTCAACCGCCCCGGCTTCCTCAACGGCATCCGCGCCCTCGCCAAGTCCGACTACCCCACCCCCCACCTCCCCTCCATCGAACGCTGGCGACGCGACGGCCGCCAAGGCCAATACGAACCCAACAAGGACGCCACCCGCCAGGAGATGCGCTCCATGGTCTGCGCCCAGTGCCACGTCGAATACCACTTCAAGGGCGACAAGAAACTCGTCACCTTCCCCTGGGACAAGGGCCTCAAGGTCGAGCAGATCGAGGCCTACTACAACGAAGCCGGCTTCAAGGACTGGGTGCACAAGGAAACCGGCGCCCCTTCGCTCAAGGCCCAGCACCCCGAATTCGAACTCTGGAGCCAGGGCATCCACGCCCGCGCCGGCGTCTCCTGCTCCGACTGCCACATGCCCTACGTCCGCGAAGGCGCCGTCAAGGTCAGCAACCACCACGTCCGCTCCCCGCTGCTCAACGTCGCCCAAGCCTGCCAGACCTGCCACCGCGTCCCCGAAAAGGAGATCAAGGACCGCGCCCTCCTCGTGCAGGACCGCAACGCCAGCCTCCTCTCCCGCGGCGAAAAGGCCCTCGTCGGCCTGATCGACGCCATCGTCGCCGCCCAGAAAGCCGGCGCCACCGACACCCAGCTCAAGGCCGCCCGCAGCCTCCAGCGCCAGGCCCAGTGGCGCCTCGACTTCGTCGCCGCCGAGAACTCGATGGGCTTCCACGCCCCGCAGGAAGCCGCCCGCATCCTCGCCGAGGCCATCGACTACGCCCGCCAGGGCGAACTCGCCGTCGCCCGCGACACCAAGCCCGCCGCCGGCGCGCCGTAGCGTCGCCAGAATCCTCTCCCGCTCCCCCGAGGCGCGGCCCGCCCGGGCCGCGTCTCTTCTTTGGGAGCAACGGTCTGCTGCTTTCTCCTCGCTACCGGAGTGTCATCCTACCACGGTTCTTCCTGCGGTCGGGGCCAGCCGCGTCAGGTTATGCGCGCATATATCGTTCACTTGGCTTGGCTCGCCCTCGCGGCTTGCACATTCCCCCACCCGTCCTCCGGTGCAGATTTTGTTCTGCCGGACGGCACCCTGCCCGGACAGCTCAGTCTGGACCTGCGCCTGCGCTACGAGTCCGCCACCCAGTCCGGCGTTCCCCGCGCGGAGGCCCTGCATCTGCGCACACGGCTCGGCTACACCTCGCCTGTCGTCAACCGCTGGCAGATGATGCTCGAGGGCGACCAGGCCGAAGTGCTCGCGTCCGACGACAACGCATTGCTTAGAACCGATGCCTACGGCCAACCCTACCTCAGCCCCTGGCGGCAGACGGCGGAGGAGAATTCGCCGGCCCGGTTCACCCAAGCCTGGGTCGCATTCGAAGGGGGCGACACGCGCGCCACGCTCGGCCGACAGGTCATCGCCCTCGACAACGAGCGCTTCATCGGCCCCGACAATTGGCGTCTCTCCCGCCGCACTTTCGACGCGCTCCTCGTCCGCAACACCTCCCTGGCGGATACGACCGTCACCTATGCCTATCTTTGGCGGGTCAATCATCCCTCGCCCGCGCCGCCAATCTGGTCATCGACCTATTATTCGCGTTTTTCCACCACGCGGCCTCCGCGCGAACACAAGATCGATGCCCATCTTCTCAATGTCAGTTACCGCCGGAGCGCGGCGGCCAAGCTGACCGCCTACGCCTACCTGATTGATATCGGCACCTATTTCGCCAATTCCACGGCCACGATGGGTTTGTCGCTGGAGGGCGAACGGCGGATGAGCCCCTCTCTCCTCCTCGGCTATCGCCTCGAGGGCGCATTGCAACGCGGTTACCGGACCGTTGGATACATGACACGTTCCAACACCAGCTACGCCGCCGCCCAACTGCGCATGGCCGGCCCGACCGCCTCCCTGACACTCGGCAGCGAGCGGCTGGAGGGCTCCTCGTGGAGTGCCAAGCGCCAGCGATTCGACACGCCACTCGCCTCCAGCCACCGCTTCACATCGTGGACCGGGATGGTCAGTTTCACTCCAGGCAATGGCCTGTGGATTCACTCCGGCGAAGCGACCGTCCAATTACCCGCGGGATGGACCTTCCTCACGGGGCTGGCCGAATACAGACCAGTCGGACACGAAGTGTTTGCATATTTTGCCATTGTCCCCCCGTTTCCCCACTTTGACTACGGCCGCGCGCGCGAACTGCGCCTGTCGCTGAGCCGGGACTTCGGCCGGCACCTCAAGGGCTTGGTGAAGTGGGCCGATTTCCAAAGCAGAACCATGCTGCCCAGCGCCCGCCGGCTCTGGCTCCAGCTCGACTTCGCCTACTGACCGCGCGCCGCCTTCCAAGGCCCGCCACCGGGCCGGTCTTGCGACCGGCCCTTTTTCTTGGCCGGACGGCCCGTTCCCCCGCGTTCAAACCTTGATGCCCGTCAAGGCGGCGGGAGGCGGCATCGGCTAAAACCGTGCCATGCCCCCGCACACGGCATCCCTTGCCTCCACCCCCGCGTCCACTTCTGCGACCGCGGGCTTTGCGCCAAACTCCGTATTACGGAGTTTCGCCGCGGGCGCCACACTCGGGGCGAAGCGCGATCTCGTGCGCGTGTCGGTCGCGCGGGGCTGGTTCCTCTTCGCCGTGGGCAGCCT
Source organism: Opitutus sp. (assembly GCA_013822585.1). GTDB lineage: Bacteria > Verrucomicrobiota > Verrucomicrobiia > Opitutales > Opitutaceae > Didemnitutus. Next base: position 7,459 of record PNKG01000116.1, read on the forward strand.
CGTGCTCGCCGGGCTGCTCTCGCTCCTGCTCGTCGTCGGTCGGCTGCCGTTT
>PNKG01000117.1 GCA_013822585.1 Opitutus sp.
GGTGTCGGTGCCGAACGCATCGACGATCTTGTTGGCGTAGACCTTGCCGATGCCCGGCACGAGGCCGCTGCCGAGGTATTTGCGGATGCCGTAGACGGAGGAGGGGAGTTCGCTCTTGAAGCCCGCGACCTTGAACTGCGCGCCGTGCTGCGCGTGGCGCGTCCACTCGCCGGTGAGTTCGAGCGTCTCGCCGCATTGCACGCCGGGGAGCGGGCCGACGATGGTGACTCGATCTTCGGCGGATTTCGCCGTCTCGGGGCGCAGCTCCGCGATGGTGTAGTGATTCTCCTCGTTGAAGAAGATGATGCGCTCGAGGACGCCCGTGAGGGAGTTGGCGAAGGGTGCGGCCACGCTGCGGCGAGTGAGGCAGGCGCGCGGAACCGACGCAATCCCGCGAGCGCGGCCCGTTGGGGTGGGCGGATGTCGCGCCCGTCCGACTTGGAGGAGCCGCGCAAATCCGGCGCCACCGCCCGGGCGGAGTGTAACCTAATAGGTTACACTTTCCCCGCGCGCGCTGGCGCGGGAGCGGGCGGGCGCAGCGTCGGCGACGATCGTCGAGACCGGGGCGCGGCCCGTTGCGGCTTGAGCAATGCGGGCTGGGAAGTGCCCGCAGCCAGGACGTTTGCAGCGGCCAATAACGCGCAGGGCCGGAATGCTGCGGTGCAGGCTAATCCCGTGGCGCTGGCCTACGTCGCGAGGGTTGTTCGAGTTGGCGGACGGTGTCGTCGAATTCGATGTGCGCGGTCGGGCCGGCGACCAGTCGTCGTTCGTGGGTGTGGTTTTCCACGGTGTCGACGGCGAGAACCCACGACGGCGTTCATCCCGGATTCCGCGATGGTCTGAAGTGGAGGAGGGACTTTGCGCCCCGACATCGGCCGCATCTCCCGCGCACGCACAAGGCGCAGCGTAAAGCCGCTCCCACCCTCGGAGCAGTCTTCTTCAATCGCGGAATCCGGGTTCATTTCCGGTCGTTCAAATGCGGCCCTGGAAATCCCGAAGAACGCCGCACGCCGTGCAATACGGCGCGCATCCCGGCTGGCCGTGGCATCGCCTCTCCGCCGTGAGTGGACCGACCAGTTCCAGAAACCGTCTCACCCGAGCCCACCGGGTGGTTCCGCGCCCGCGGCGTCCTCGCCGGCGGGCGCGTGCGGGTATCCGTCAACGATGCCCCCGAGCCCAGCCTTGATGTGCCGAAACTCGGCGACCGCCGCCGCGGCAAGGTTGGCGCGTGATTTTCCGGCTGCGACGACACCGCCAATCTGTCTATCACGCCCGTGGCGTCCGGACAACAGCCGGCGCGCCGCGAACTCCGGGCCACCCATCCAGCTAATTCTCCGTCCGGCCTCCCCGGTGTCGCCGCGAGCGGCTGCGGCAGCAGGGTCGTGCGCAACCCCTCCACCCCATGAACAACCTGCTCTGCTTCGCCGGTCTCGTCTTGGCCGTTGTCCTCTCCGCCCAACAACCCGACGCGCCTGCGGTGGCGCCAGCCGCCGCAACCGCCGCAAAACTCTCCCCTGAGGAAATCGTCGCCGAGCGCGAGAAATACGTGCAGGAGGTGCTCGCTGCCATCAAGGGCCGCGAAAAAGAGCCCGCCGAAGCGGTGTTCAAAAACATCCAGCGCTTCAAGGGTGTGCCCGCCGGACGCCTGCCGATGATCATGAACATGGGCTTCAGCCGCTCGCTCGGCGTGAGCTGCACGCATTGTCACATGCCCGGTGAATGGGACAAGGAGGACAAGCCCCAGAAGCAGATCGCGCGCGAAATGGCGGCGATGGCCGACAAGATTTCCCGCGAGCTGCTGCCCGCGATCAAGAACCTCGACAGCAAACAACCAACGGTAAATTGCACAACCTGCCACCGCGGCGAAGTAAGGCCAGCACTCGATCTGCCCGGCACCGCACCGCGCGCGGCGACTCCGCCACCGGCCAAGGCTCCGGGAGAATAGTAACTGGCGGCTTGAGCAATGCGGGCGGAGCCGCATCGTCGCGGCCATGACTCCGGCCGGCCCCGCCACGAACCGTGCGTCGGGCGCGTCCGCTCCCGTCGCCCAGCCCGCCGACCCGTCGCGTCTGCCGCGGCACCTCGGCACATGGAATGCCGCGTTGGTGCTGGTGACGTTCACCGTCGGCGTCGGCATCCTGCAGTCGCCCGGCGTGGTGGCGGGCAAGACCGGTTCGGTCCCGCTGGCCTTCCTCGCGTGGGTGGCGGGCGCGGTGGCGGCGCTGTGCGGCGCGCTGGTGATGGCCGAGCTGGCCGTGCGCACGCCGCGCTCGGGAGGCACGACGGTTTTCCTCAACCACGCCTTCGGACCGCGTGTGGCGTTCCTCTTCGGGTGGACGTCGATGTTTCTCAATCCGGTGGCGGCGGCAGCCATCACGATCGTCAGCACGAGAAATCTCGGGCAGATCATGGGCTTGGGGGCGGGTGCGCAGACGCTCCTCGGGTTGTGCTGGGTGGGCGGCATCATGGTGCTCAACATGGTGTCGAGCCGCACGGTGGCGTGGCTGACGGGCGGCGCGGGCGTCTTCAAGATCGGCGCGTTGGCGGCCGTCGTGGCGCTGTGCTTTTCGGCCGACGCTCCGGCGGGGGCGGGCGCGGCCGGCGCGCCGCCTGCGGAGCAGGCGCTGCTGGTCGGTTTCGGGCTGGCGGTGGTGGCGGCGATGTTTGCCTACGACGGCTGGGACGGGCTCGCGCTGGTGGCCGGCGAGGTGCGCGAGCCGCGGCGCACGCTGCCGCGGGCGACCCTGCTCGGCATGGGCCTGATCCTCGGCGTTTACCTGGCGGTCAACCTCGGGTTCTTCCATGCGCTCACGCTCGGCGAGGTGGCCGCTTCGCCCGCGCTGGCGGCGACGGCGATGGGCCGTGTGCTCGGCGAGGGCGCGGCGAAATTCGTTACGGCGTTCGTGGCGGCGAGCGCGGCGAGCACGGTGTTCAGCTCGCTGCTGTGCAACCCGAAGATCGCCTTCGCGCTGGCCGAGGAGGGGCATTTCTTCAGGGCGGTGGCGTGGGTGCATCCGCGCTGGAAGACGCCGGTCGTGGCCATCGCCATCTACGGCACGATGATGCTGCTCTACATCGCCTCCGGCAGCGGCTTCGAGCGGCTCACGCGCTACATGATCCTCGGCTACCTGCCGTTCTACGGGCTCGTCGCCCTCGGCGCCGTGCGGCTGCGCCGCCGGCAGCCGATTGCGCCCGGCCAATACGCGATGCCGCTCTATCCGCTGCCCGTCGCCGGCCTGTTGCTCTACGTCGCGTGCGGGCTCGCCAGCGGCGCGCTCGGCGATCCCGTGGCCGCGGCGGGCGGGGTCGTGATCCTCGTCGCGGGCGCGCTCGTCTTCGAGGTGCGTCGCCGCCTTTTCACGCCAACCGGATGAACACCGCCGCCACAATCCTCACCGCGCTCGTCGCGTTGCTCCACGCCTGGTTTCTCGTGCTGGAAATGTTCCTCTGGGACACCCCGTATGGCCGGCGCGTGTTCGGGCTGACGGAGGAGAAGGCGCGCGCAACAAAAATGCTGGCGATGAACCAGGGCCTCTACAACGGCTTCCTCGCGGCCGGCCTGGTCTGGGGGCTTGCGCTCGGTCCGCCGGGCGCGGCGGTGAAGCTCTTCTTCCTCGGCTGCGTGGTGGTGGCCGGCGTGTTCGGCGCGGCGACGGCGAGCCGGAAAATACTCTTCGTGCAGGCCGGGCCCGGAGCGCTGGCCTTCGCGCTGGTTTGGCTCGCGCGTTGAATGCGGTCACATTCCCCGCAGCTTGCTGCGGGGAGTGGCGCGGGCGGGAGGGCGGCGTTCAACAAGGGGCGACGGTTCTTGCGGCCGGCGGGATCGTGATGCCGTATTACGGCATGATGGCCGCGGCGGGCCGGGGCGTGGAGGAATGTGGGTTGCGCGTGGCGGAGGGGGGCGCAGACTGGGCGCATGGATTCGCTCTCCTCGCTCCTGCCGATCATCCAGCTCGCGATCACGCCCGTGATCCTGATCTCCGGCATGGGCGCGCTGATGATCGTGCTGACCAACCGCCTGGGGCGCGTCGTCGACCGCACGCGCCAGCTGGCAGAGGCGGTGCCGGACTCGGCCGGCGACCAGCGCCGGCACCTCGAGGAGCAGCTCGACATCCTGTGGAGCCGCTCGCTGCTCATCCGCCGCGCGGTGACGGCCAACGGGCTCAGCATGCTGCTGTCGTGCCTGCTGATCGTGGCGCTGTTCGCCGCGGCGCTGGTCGGCTGGGAGATCCGCGCGGTCGTGCTCGGCCTTTTCGCGGCGAGCATCGTCGCCCTCATCTGGTCGCTCGTGGTGTTCCTGCGCGACATCTTCCTGGCGCTGCACGCGCTGCGCCTGCAGGTGGACCGGGCGCGCAATTCCGGCCCGCGCCACTAGGCCAGCAAGTCCGCGCCGGCCGCAGACAGGCCGGAGTAGACGCGCGTCGCCCCGTGGGCGCGCAGCTCTTCCGCGGTGTGCGTGCCGGTCGCGACCCCGAAGAAGGCCAGTCCGGCGTTGCGCGCGGCGGCGAGGTCGTAGACGGAGTCGCCGACCAGCGCCGTTGCGTCCGGCGTGCCGCCGAGCGCGGCCAGCGCGTGCGCCGCGAACTCCGGCTGCGGTTTCAGCCAGGGGGTGTCGCCGGCGCCGAAGATGCCGCCGACGAGCGGCGTGATGCCGAGGTGGGCGCAGACGGCGCGCGAGGCGTCGCCGCGCTTGTTGGTGAAGACGGCAGACCGGGCACCGCGGGCCCGCAGCCTGCCGAGCAATTCGCGCGCGCCGGGCATGAGGCGCACGTCGTGGAGATTGGTTGCGCGCCAGTGTTCGAGGTAGAGCGGCAGGATGCGCGCGACGTGCTCCGGCCCCGCGAGCGCGGCGATCGCGTCCTCCAATCCGCGGCCGATGGCGGAGCGAACCTGGGCCATGGTGGGCGCAGGCAGCCCGATCCGCCGCATGGCGAAGGAGTGGCAGCGATGGATGGCGTCGAAATGGTCGATCAGCGTGCCGTCGAGGTCGAAGAGGACGAGGCGGTGGCGCATGGGGAAACCCCGAGCATCCGCCACCGGGGTCCCGGGCCGCGAGGAAGAAATGCCCGCAGGCGGTTGCGTCCGGCGGAGGCGGATAAAAATGGCTGGAGCCGGGGGCTCCGTCCGGCGACAGTGGGGCGATGTCCGAATCCGTCTCCCAAGCCCGAGCCGAGGCCCGCGTGGTCGACGGCGTGCTGGTGGTCAGGGTCGGCGGGGCTTGGCGGATGACCGAACCGCACCCGACTTGGGACGACCTCGCGCTCGCGGCGATGCATGACCGCGCCGGGGCGGTGCCCCACACCGTGCGCATCGAGGCCGGGCCGATCGAGGACTGGGACAGCTCGCTGGCGCTGCTGCTGCGCCAGGCGCACCGCGGGGCGGAGTCGATCGGCGCGAAGTTCGAGACCTCGGGGTTGCCCGATGGCGCAAGGCGGTTGGCGGACATGCTGCGCGACGAGGCGCCCAAGCCGGCTCCCGCCCCGCCGTTGCCCGACCTGTTCACGGTGGTCGGCAACACCGTCAACGGCTTCGCGGCCGAGGTGAAGGAATTCTCCCGCCTCGTCGGCGAATGCTCGTTCAGCATCGGGCGCTTCTTCCGGGGCCAGGCGCAGTTCCGCTGGCGCGACTGCCTGCTCGAGATGCAGCTCTCGGGCGGCCAGGCGCTGCCCATCGTCGGCGTGATCGCCGTGCTGACCGGCGTCATCCTCGCCTACCAGGCGGCGGCGCAGCTCCGGCAGTTCGGCGCGGACATCTTCGTGGCCGACATGGTGGGCATCGCGATGGTGCGCGAGATGGGGCCGCTGATGACGGCGGTCGTGCTGGCCGGCCGGACGGGCGCGGCCTTCGCCGCCACGCTGGGCAGCATGAAGGCCAACGAGGAGATCGACGCCCTGCAGACGCTCGGCGTCTCGCCGGTGGACTTCCTCGTCATGCCGCGGCTTTCGGCGCTCTTCGCCATGCTGCCGTTGCTCGTGCTGTTCGCCGACGCCCTCGGCATCATCGGCGGGCTCATCATCGCGATGAGCATCCTCGACATCCCCGCGAATCTCTACTGGACGGAGACGAAATCCTTCGTCGACCTTTCCGACCTCTTCACCGGCCTGATCAAGGCCGCGACCTACGGCGCGCTCATCGGTCTGGCCGGCTGCCTGCGCGGCATGCAGGCCGAGCGCAGCGCGGGCGGCGTGGGCCAGGCCGCGACGAGCGCGGTGGTGACCTCGATCTTCCTCATCATCGTGGCCAACGCGGTCTACGCGGTGCTCTTCAACATCCTCGGCTGGTGACATGATGGCCGCACCCGCAGACTCCGCCGGCAAGTTCGCCATCGAGGTCGAGGGCCTCGAGGCGCGCTACGACGACCGCGTCATCCTCGCGCACGTGTCCTTCGCGGTGAAGCGCGGCGAGATCTTCTTCGTCATCGGCGGCTCCGGCTGCGGCAAGAGCACGCTGCTGCGCAACCTCGTCGGCCTGAACCAGCCGGCGCAGGGCACGGTGCGGTTCTTCGGGCGCGACTTCACCCATGCCGGGCCCGGCGAGCGCAGGGCCCTGCTGCGCACCTTTGGCATCCTCTATCAGGGCGGCGCGCTCTGGAGCTCGATGACGGTGCGCGAGAACGTCGCCCTGCCGCTCGAGCTCTACACCAAGCTGGACCGCCGCGAGCGCGACGAGGTCGCGGCCCTCAAGCTCGCCCAGGTGGGCCTCGCGGGCTACGGCGACTACCTCCCCGCCGAGCTCTCCGGCGGCATGAGGAAGCGCGCCGGCCTCGCTCGCGCGCTCGCGCTCGACCCCGACATCGTGTTCTTCGACGAGCCCTCGGCCGGCCTCGACCCCCTGACCTCGCTCAAGCTCGACGAGCTGATCGTGCAGCTGCGCGACACGCTGGGGACGACGATCGTCGTCGTCTCGCACGAACTCGCCAGCATCTTCGACATCGCCGACCGCGTCATCATGCTCGAGCGCGGCGCGAAGGGCGTGATCGCCGAGGGCGACCCCCGCACGCTGCGCGAGCGCAGTGACGATCCGCGAGTGCGGGAGTTTTTGAATAGACGCAAGGCGGAGGTTGGACAAAAAGGAGTCACCGCGTGAAAACCCGATTCAGTCCCGCCGTGGTCGGCATGTTCGTGCTCGGCGCCGCGCTGCTGCTGCTGCTCGCGTTCATTTCGTTCGGCGGCTCGAACATCTTCGCCAAGCCCACGCGCTTCGTCGTCTACTTCGACGAGTCGGTCAGCGGCCTCGACCCCGGCGCCGCGGTCAAGGTCACCGGCGTGCGCATCGGCCGCGTGGCGGCGATCAACGTCCGCTACGACTCCGCCACCCGCGCGGCCCAGGTCCAGACCATCTGCGAGATCGACCGCAACGTCCTGATCGATCGCGACGGCAACACCATCGAGCTGACCAACCCGGTCGAGCTGCAGAACCTCATCGACCGCGGCCTGCG
>PNKG01000118.1 GCA_013822585.1 Opitutus sp.
CTCGGCCGAGATCGGCCACTTCTTTTTCGCCCAGGGCCTCCGCTCCACGTTCGGCGGACTCTGGGCCACGCACCCGCCGCTCCCCGAGCGCATCCGCGCCGTCGAACCGCGCTGGGACGGCCAACTCTTCGCGCCCCCGGAGCTCGTCGATGTCGAAAAAGAATCCTTTGCCTCCGCCGGCCTCACCGGCCCCGCCGCCTCGCGTAGCGCAGGCGTCCCGCCTGCTTCCTCCGGCCCGGTCCGCCGCCAAGTCGTCCGTGAAGGCGGCGACGTCCCCCTTGTCCCACCCGCGCGCATCCCGTTCCAAGCCGCCGCCGTCGTGGCCGGCATCGGCGCGCTGACGGAGACGCACTTCGCCCACGCCCAATCGCTCCTCGCCACGCTCCCGCCCGTCCTGCGCGACGCCACCCGCGACCCGGCGACCGCCGTGCCGCTCGTCTACGCGCTCCTCGCCGCCAATCCCGTTGGGGCTGATAAGCAACATTCCGGATCGCCCGCCCTCGGAAACTCCACGGCCGCCACGGACGAAATCAACGCCTTGGGGGCTATCAAGCAACATTCACCCGCCGACCTCGCCGCGACCGCGGCGCTGGTCCCGGCCGTCCGCGCGCTCGCGCCCGCCGCCAAGCTCCCGCTGCTCCAACTCGCGCTGCCGGCGTTGCGCGCGCTCGATCGCGCCGCGCTCGGCCGCTTCGCCACGACGCTCGACGAGCTCGTGCACGCCGACGGGCGGGTCACGCCCTTCGAGTTCGCCCTGCAGAAGATGCTGCTCCGCCAGCTGGCGCTCGCGCGACAGCCGCGCCGGGCCGTGCGCTTCCACTCGTTCCAGCCGCTCGCTTCCGACCTGAGCCTGCTCCTCTCGGTGCTGGCGCGGGCCGGCGACACGGCCGACCACGCCGGCGCCTCCCGCGCCTTCGCCCAAGGCGTCGCACAACTCCCGCTCGTCGCCGGCGGCCTCGCGCTCCTGCCCGCCGCCGAGTGCAGCCTCGCGAAACTCGACGGCGCCCTCGACCGCCTCGCCGACGCCGCGCTCCCGATCAAGCAACGCACCCTCGCCGCTGCCGCCCACGTCATCGGCGCGGATGGGACCGTGAGCGTCGAGGAGGGCGAGTTTTACCGCGCGATCGCGGCCGCGCTCGACTGCCCCGCGCCGGCGCTGGCGGCGTGAACAAGGGATTGCATGGCCCGGCGATCCCGGGTTATCTGGACGCGGTCCGGCGCCATGGCTCTCCCACTTCCCGCCAACGAATCCGCCCGCCTCGCGGCCCTGCGTTCCTATGCGATCCTCGATACGCCGCCCGAGCGCGAGTATGACGACCTCGTCGCGCTCGCCGCGGAGATCTGCGGCACGCCGCTGGCGTTCATCTCGCTGATCGGGGAGTCGCGCCAGTGGTTCAAGGCCGCCTTCGGCGCCACCGACCGGGAGACGCCGCGCGAAACCTCCTTCTGCGCGCACGCCATCTGCGCCGGCGAGGGCCTGCTCGTCGTGCCCGACGCGACGGCTGATCCGCGCTTCGCGGGGTATGCCAACGTCACCGGCACACCGGGCATCCGGTTTTATGCGGGGGCCCCGCTCGTCACCGCGGAGGGTTTCGCACTGGGCACCCTCTGCGTCGTCGACCTGGAGCCGCGCCAGCTCACGGCGGCGCAGGCGCAAGCGCTGCTCGTCCTTCGCCGCCATGTGGTCAACGCCCTCGAGCTGCGCCGCGCGCTCAACACCCAGCACTCCGCCATCGCCGCCCTCCACGCCGCCCAAGGCGAGCTCGAGCGCCAGCGCGCCAGCGCCGTTGCGGCGATGGAGGCGAAGAGCCGCTTCCTCGCGACGATGAGCCATGAGATCCGCACGCCGCTCAACGCCGTCGTGGGCATGACCGAACTCCTCGCGCTCTCCTCCCTCACCCCGCCGCAGGCCGAGGCCGTCGAGATCATCCGCACGAGCAGCCAGCTGCTGCTGCGCCTGGTGAGCGACATCCTCGACCTCGCCAAGATCGAGTCCGGCCGGCTCGAGCTCGAGGAGGCGCCCTTCTCGCCCGCCGCCTGCGTCGACCAGGCCGTCCGCCTCGTGCGGCCCGCCGCCGGGGCCAAGGCCCTCGCGTTGCACGTCCATCTCGCGCCCGAGCTTCCCGCGCGCGTCAACGGCGATGTCACCCGCGTCACCCAGATCCTCGTGAACCTCCTCGGCAACGCCGTGAAGTTCACCTCGACCGGCCACATCGACCTCACGGTCGGCACCCGGGCGCGCGCCAACCCGGCGGAGATCGAGCTGCAATTCGCCATCACCGACACCGGCATCGGCATCCACGCCGGGCAGCTCGCGCGGCTCTTCCAGGAATTCTCGCAGGCCGAGGCCTCCACCACGCGCCACTACGGCGGCACCGGCCTCGGCCTCGCCATCAGCCAGCGCCTGGCGCAGCTCCACGGCGGCCTGGTGCGCGTCGAGAGCACGCCGGGCGAAGGCTCGACCTTCACCCTCGTCATCGTGGCGCGCCGCATCGAGCCGGCGCCCGCCCCGGCCGCGCCCGCCGCCCCCGCGCCAGCCCGACCCGGCATCGACGCCTTCTTCGCCCAGCGCCATCCCGCGCGCGTGCTCGTCGCCGACGACAACCCCGTCAACCGCCAGCTCGTCGTCCGCCAGCTCCAGCGCCTCGGCTACAAGCCCGATGTCGCCAAGGACGGCGCCCTCGCCCTCGAACTCTGGCGCAGGGAGAAGCACGACCTGCTCCTGCTCGACGTCGAGATGCCCAATCTCGACGGCCTGCAGACCGCCAAGGCCGTCCGCGCCGAGGGCGGCGGCAAGGCGACCATCGTGATGCTCACCGCCCACGCCACCGAGGAGGCCCGCGTGCAATGCCTCGCCGCCGGCGCCGACGAGCGCCTCGCCAAGCCGCTCACCCTCGGCGACCTCGCCACCACCCTCGACCGCCTGCTCTCCGCCAGGGCCGCCCGCTGAACGCGGGCCTAGTGCCGGATCCGGTTGATCGCGATCGCTAGCGCGATCGAACCGAACAGGAGCGAACGGGCGATCGTTTTCCGCCGCCTTTCATCGGGCAGCCAGCGCGCCTCCTGTCCGCTCAGCCAGCCGAAGAACAGGATCGGCAGCACGAAGACGAACAGCCAGTGCACGCCCAGCCGCGCCAGCGCGAGCCGGATCAGGTCGGCGAACGACCCGCCGATCACGAACGAGGCGAACAGCGCCGCGAAGGTGATGCTGTGCCCGCGCAGGCCTTTCCAGAACCAGCTGACGACGGCGATGCTCACGCCCCGCACGAAAGCGGCGGCGGCGCCGGCTTGCAAGCCGCGCGAACGCGCCGCACGCTGGCCCCGTGACGCTGGCGGAGAAACAAAGGCGGATGATCGACGAGCTGCTCTTGATCGACGACGCGCAGGAGCGCCTCGCGTTCATCGTCGACCGCGCCACGCGCCGCCCACCGCTGCCCGAGGCGCAGCGCACCGCTGCCCACCGCGTGCGCGGCTGCGTCTCCGCCGCCTGGGTGTCGCCGGAACTGCGCGACGGCCGCTGTCGTTTCACCGGCGACGCGGATTCGCCGCTCGTCCGCGGGCTCGTGGTCCTGCTCTGCGACCTGCACTCCGGCGCCACGCCCGGCGAGATCGCCGCGACCGGGGCCGGCGTGCTGGAGGAACTCGGCCTCGCACGCCTGCTCTCGCCCACCCGCCTCAACGGCCTGCGCAGCGTCCGCGCGGCCATCCGCGACTTCGCCGCCCGCCACATGGCCGCCTGAAAGCCGACCGAGGCAACCACCCGCCCGCACCCGCTGTAACCTATTAGGTTACACATCGACTGATTTTCCACCCGGGCACTGTTGAAGTGTAACCTAATAGGTTACAGTTGGCGCGCGGCGAGGCCGGGCGGCGGAGTCCGGTGCCTACGGACCGAGCAGTTTCGGGCCTTCCCCGTGGCCCGGTCCCTCGACTTCGGTCCATGGCATCATCGGCTGGCGCGCCTCGAGGAAGCGGCGCCCGTGGACGTATTCCCACAGCCAGCAGGAGCCGTCGTGCCGGTCATGCACAAGCATGAACTCCGGCATGACGTCCTCCCCCACGCTGCGGATGCTGAAGCGCCCGTCCGTGATCCGCTCGATCATTTCGCGCACGCTGCGCAGCAGGGGCACGTCGTCGAGCGTGACCGTCCAGTGCCCCGAGACAACCACCGGGAAGGCCCCGGCAAAATAGTAACCGATGAACCGCGAAGGCTCGTAGCGCCCCTTGATCCCGAGCCGCGCGGCGTGGTCTTCCACCGCCTCGATGAACTTCACCCGCCGCGCCAGGTCGCGCGGCAGTTTCAATTCGGGCAAATCGATGAGGAGATTGTCCATCATGGACGGCGTTCCTTCCGTGGTTGCCCCCTTAACGGCACCATCACCGTGCAGCTTTAGCGCGCCGTGCGGTTTGCGCTGTTTTCGCGCGTCGACCGCGCTATCCTGCGCGCGTGCCGCCGCTTTACGACGCCCACAACCACCTGCAGGACGACTGGCTCGCGCCGCACCGCGCGCGGATTGAAGCCGACCTCCGCGCCATCGGCCTCCGCTCGGCCGTGGCCAACGGCACCAGCGAGGCGGACTGGCCGGCCGTCGCCGGTCTGGCCGCGCGGCTGCCCTGGGTTCTCCCCAGCTACGGGCTGCATCCGTGGGACGCCGGCAACCGCGCCGAAGGCTGGTTCGACCGCCTCAAGGCCCGTCTCGCCGCGGAGCCGGACGCCGCCGTCGGCGAGATCGGGCTCGACCGCTGGATCCTCGACAGCGCCAAGCCCGACGATCCGCGCCTCGCCGGTCTGCGCCGCGCCCCGCTCGAGGAACAGGGCGAGGTGTTCATCAAGCAGCTGAGCCTCGCCGCGGCGGAGAGCCGCCCGGCCACGATCCATTGCCTCCAGGCCTTCGGCGCGCTCGAAGGCCTGCTGCGCCACGTGAACACGCCCGCCCGCGGCTTCCTGCTGCATGCCTACGGCGGCCCGCGGGAGATGGTGGCCCGGTTCGCCGAGCAGGGCGCGTATTTCTCCTTCAACGGCGCCTTCCTCGGGGAGCGCCATGCCGCCCGGCGCGAGGCCTTCCGCGCCGTGCCGGCCGACCGTCTGCTCGTCGAGACCGACGCCCCGGCGATGCCGCTGCCCGCCCCGCACGCGCGGTTCCCGTTGCCGCCGGCGCCCGATGGCTCGCCGGTCAACCATCCCGCCAACCTCGCCGCGGCCTATGCCGGCCTGGCGGAGTTGCGCGGGGTGGACCCCGACAACTTGACCGCACAGGTCGAACAGAACTTCCACCGCCTGTTCGGGAAACCGGCGGCCCGAGCGCCGGAGTCCCCCGATTAGCGGGGCTGCTCGGGGGCAGAACCACGGATTGAATCACGCCCGCCCGTCTCAACTTCCCGCCGGCGCGGCCGACCTGAAGGCAGGAGCGCATTCCGCGCATTATTCATGATGAAAACCTCCCGTCTTCTCCTCGCCGCCGCTTGCCTCGCGCTCGCGTTGCCGGCCCGGGCTGAAACCGTCGACCGCGTCCCCGACGTCGTCGCCAAATTCGACGTGCCGCCGCGTCCGCTCAAGACCAAGCCGCCCGCGTATCCCGCGAAACTGCGCGAAGAGGGGGTGGCGGGCGCGGTCATCGTCACCCTGGTGATCGACGAGGCCGGCAGGGTCATGGCCGCCGAGATCGCCAAGGCCTCGCACGAGGCCTTCCGCGACCCGTCGCTCAAAGCCGTGCGGGACTGGACGTTTTCCCCCGCGCAAGTGGCCGGCAAACCCGTCCGCGCGCGCGTCAGCGTTCCCTTGAACTTCAGCCTCGAGGCCTGAGGACGCTCAGACGGCCACAATCCGGCGGACGACCTCGCCCGCCGCGGCAAAACCGAAGGCCCCGGTGACGAACACGCCGGTGCCGAACCCGCTCGCGCAGTCGAGCTTCAGGCTCGTGTCGGGCTCCCGCTCGGTCGCGCACGTGCCGTCCGCCCACGGGAAGACGGGCTTCTCGTTCGAATAGACGCAGGGGATGCCGTAGGTGTGACCCTCGCCGCGGGCGAAGCCGTGGTCGCGGCGCAATTTCTTCCGCACCAAGCGCAGCAGCTCGTCGCCCTGCGACTCGCCCAAGTCGCCCACGCGGATCCGGGTCGCATCCCGCCGGCCGCCCGCCCCGCCCACGGTCAGCACCGGCTGGCCGCGCTGCACGCAGCGGGCGATCAGCAGGGCCTTGTTCGACATGCCGTCGATCGCATCGACCAGCCAGTCGAAGCGCGCGGACAGGAGCCGCCCGGCGCTCTGCGCGGTGAAATACTCGCCCACGGCCGTGACCCGGCACTCGGGATTGATCGCCCGGACGCGCTCGGCCAGCACCGCCACCTTCGGACGGCCCACGGCGTCCGCCAGCGCGTGCGACTGGCGGTTGGTGTTCGTCACGCACACATCATCGAGGTCCACCAGCGTGAGCGCCCCGACGCCCGACCGCGCCAGTCCTTCAACCGCCCAGGAGCCGACGCCCCCCACGCCCACGACCGCCACGTGCGCCCCATGCAGGCGCGGCAGCGCCGCCGCCCCGTAAAGGCGGCCGAGGGCGCCGAAGCGCGCGGCATAATCTTCGGAAGGCCTCATCTGCGCGAAGTCAGGAACCGACCCGGCACCCCGACCGCAAGCGCCGAATCAGGAGCTCCGCGGGCCGGGCCTAAGCGTCGAATCCGCCAGTCGTATCTTGGCAATTCCTCCGCACCGGCAGCGTATTAGCCCGCGTCGTGTTTTTCATCCCGCCGCGTGATTCTGCGCCGCGGGTCCGGTATTCGCCTTCAGCACCGGGCCGTGCGACGATAACCTCATCCTGAACAAGGAGGCTTGGGTTTCATCATGACAACGACACTTCATCTCGAAGGGAAACGCGGCGTCGAGCTGCTGCACGATCCGCTGCTGAACAAGGGCACCGCCTTCGCGGAAGCCGAGCGCGACGCCCTCGGCCTGCGCGGCCTGCTGCCGCCGCGCGTGGCGACCCAGGAGCAACAACTCGAGCGCGTCCTCGAAAACTACCACCGCAAGGAAAGCCCGCTCGAGAAATACATCTACCTCGTCTCGCTCCAGGAGCGCAACGAGACGCTGTTCTACCGGCTCGTGATGCAGAACCTCGACGAGATGATGCCCATCATCTACACGCCGACGGTCGGCCTCGCCTGCCAGAAATACGGCCACATCTTCCGCCGGCCGCGCGGCCTCTACATCAGCCGGCAGGACCGCGGCCAGGTGAAGCGCATCCTCCAGAACTGGCCGCACGCCGACGTGCGCATCATCGTCATCACCGACGGCGAGCGCATCCTCGGCCTCGGCGACCTCGGCGCCAACGGCATGGGCATCCCCGTCGGCAAACTCTCCCTCTACACCGCCTGCGCCGGCATTCCGCCCGCCCAA
>PNKG01000119.1 GCA_013822585.1 Opitutus sp.
ATCTCGGAAGGCTGGCGGGTTGTTGCCATCCCGCGCCGCTCCACGCCGCGCCCTGCTCTTTGCGCGCCCAGCCGATTGCGTCAGCCGGGCCTTTTGGAGAGTTTTTCTCTCTCCCGAACAGTGCGCTGCGTCCTGGTCGTGCAGTAGCAGCCGTAACCCTCTGGGTAACTGCATCAGTGCATGGCCTGAAACTGGCCATGGACCTGACTCGGCTCGGACGCGGTTTCTGACTTCGCGCCTCGCCGCACAGTTCCTTTGTCGCAGAACTGGAACGGTTGCGACACCGTCCAGAGGAACTGGTGACATATGCCTGCCAGCGGCTCGCGCCGCGCAGGGGGCGGTCGCACCAGTTGCGGCCGTCCTTTCCCCGGTTGCCCGGGCGTATCCCAGTCGCGCCCTCGACGGTTTTTTCATGCCGCCGCGCTCTCGACTGTTCTATCAAGGAACAGTGAAAACATGCGGCCGCGCCGCTCCGAAGTCCATCGGTTCTTCCTCTCAACTTGTTCACCGAGCCGGACGGTGAATAACTTGGGAACGCGTCTTCGCCGACAGGTTGTTCACCGGCTATTCCGAATCGCCTCCTGCCCGGCTGTCTTCGCCTGAAGCGCCGACAGCAGAGCGAGATGAGTGAACGTTGCCGCAGGGAAGGGCATTGACCCGGAACGTGAAATCCGGACTTCTCAACCGTTGCGCGCAACGCAACTGTCACGCGATTACCGTGCCGGATCCCCGCCAGCTTCCCATCTACGAACTCGAGTCGCGGCTCGTGGACTCGGTGCGCGCGCGGGGCCGCCTGATCGTCCGGGCTCCGACCGGCTCAGGCAAGTCCACGCAGGTGCCGCAGATGCTCCTGCAAGCCGGTCTGCTGGGTGAGTGCGGTGAGGTTGTCGTGCTGCAGCCGCGCCGGCTGGCCGCGCGCTTGCTGGCCAAGCGCGTGGCGGAGGAGGTGGGCACGCGCCTCGGCGGCATCGTCGGCTATCAGATCCGCCTCGACGCGCGCGTGAGCGGCGCGACGCGCATCCGTTTTGTCACCGAGGGCATCCTGCTCCGGCAGATGTCGTTCGATCCGACACTGCGCGGCATCAGCGCGATCGTGTTCGACGAGTTTCACGAACGGCACCTCTACGGCGACATCTCGCTGGCCCGCGCGCTGCAAATCCAGCAGACGCTCCGGCCCGATCTGAAGATCATCGTCATGTCGGCCACGCTCGACGCCGCGCTGCTCAAGGACTACCTCGCGCCCTGCGACGTGCTCACATCCGAGGGCCGCACCTTCCCGGTGCGGATCGGATACCTCCCCAGGCCGGTCAACTTCGAGCACGACCCCGCCTGGGCCGTTGCGGCGCGCGAGTGCGAGCGCATCGCCGCGCAGACGACGGGCGACATCCTCGTGTTCATGCCCGGGGCCTTCGAGATCGGCCGCACCGTGCAGGAGATCCAGGGTTCGCACGCGCTGCGCGGCTTCGTGTGCTTCCCGTTGCACGGCGAGCTGCCGCCCGAGCAGCAGGACCGCGCCGTCGCGCGCTGCGACACGCGCAAAATCATCGTCTCGACCAACGTCGCCGAAACCTCGCTCACGATCGACGGCGTCACCGCCGTGGTCGATTGCGGCCTCGCCCGGGTGGCGCGTTACGACCCGCACCGCGGCATCAACACGCTGCTGATCGAGAAAATCTCCGTCGCCTCGTCCGACCAGCGCGCCGGTCGCGCCGGCCGCACGGCGCCGGGCATCTGCGTGCGCCTGTGGTCGGAGCGGGAGCACGCGCAGCGCCCGTTGCAGGAACTGCCCGAGGTGAAACGCCTCGATCTCGCCGAGGTCGTCCTGACCCTGAAGGCCGCCGGCATCGACGACGTCCACGGGTTCCCGTGGCTGGAGAAACCCGATCCGAAGTCCCTCGAGCGGGCCGAAGTGCTGTTGGAAGACCTCGGCGCGCTCCAGGTGGGCGGGGTGCCCTCACCCCGCGAAGGGGAAGCCTCGCCGGATGGGGGCATCCGGCCCACAAGACATTCGATCATCACCGCTGTCGGGCGCCGGATGCTGCGCTTTCCGATGCACCCGCGCTACGCCCGGATGTTCCTCGCCGCGCAGGACTACGGCTGTGTGCGCTCCGTGGCGCTGATGGCGGCGCTGACGCAGGGGCGCAACTTCCTGCTCCGCGGAGTCGACAAACGCACGCAGGAGGCGCGCGACGACCTGTTCGGCGCCGAGTCCGAGTCCGATTTCTTCCTGCTCATGCGCGCCTGGCGCTATGCGGACAAGGCCGGCTACAACATGGACGCCTGCCGCCGCCTCGGCATCCACGTCCAGGCCGTCCGGCAGGTCGGGCCATTGTTCGAGCAGTTCCTCGAGATCGCCGCGGCCGAGAAACTCGACATCGCGGAAAAACGCATCGATGGCGTCGCGGTGCGCAAGTGCGTGCTGCTCGGCTTCAGCGACCATCTCGCGCGCCGCCTCGACAAGGGCACGCTGCGCTGCGAGCTCGTGCACGGCCGCAAGGGCGTGCTGGCGCGCGAGAGCTGCATCCAGGCCGCGCCGCTTTTCGTCGCCGCGGAGATCACGGAGATCGAGAGCCGCGGCGAGGTGAACACCCTCCTCAACCTCAACACCGCCGTCGAGGAAGCGTGGCTGAAGGAGCTTTTCCCCGAGGATTTCCACGATGCCGGCGGTGTGGTCTACGACGAGACCCAGCGCCGCGTGCTCGCGCGCAAGGAGCGGCGTTTCCGCGACCTCGTGCTCGAATCCAAGCAGACGGCCGAGGAGCCGCCGGACGGGCAGGCGGCCGCTTTGCTGGCGAAGGAAGTCATGGCCGGCCGCATCGCGCTCACCGAGTGGAACGAGTCCGTCGAACATTGGATCACGCGGGTCAACTGCCTGGCCAAATGGTGGCCCGAGCTGGAGGTGAACCCGATCACCGATGCCGACCGCGCCACGCTCATCGAGCAGATCTGCTACGGCAGCCACGGCGCACGCGAACTGAAGGACAAACCGGTCATGCCCGTGCTGCGCGACTGGCTCCTGCCGGAACAGCTGGCCGTCCTCGACGAGTATCTGCCCGAGCGCATCGAGATGGCCAACGGCCGCAAGGCGCGCGTGCGCTACGAGAAGGACGGCCCGCCGGTCCTCAGCGCGCGCATCCAGGAACTCTACGGCGTCAGTTCCAAGTTCACCCTCGGCCATGGCCGCGTGGCGGTGAAGATCGAGGTGCTCGCGCCCAACCAGCGTCCCATCCAGGTGACGGACGACCTCTCGAATTTCTGGCGCGAGCAGTATCCGAAGATCAAAACCGAACTCTCCCGGCGTTACCCGCGCCACGAGTGGCGGTAGGCTATGACGGCGAACGGCGTTGAGCCCGACGCGCCGTCGCTTATCCTGCAGCCATCATGTCCGCTGCCCGTCATGCCCTCGAGGAACTGCCGCAATTGCGCGCGGAGGTGCGCACCCTCGGCGCCCGGTTGGGCGAGATCATCGCGCGCCTGGAAGGCCGGAAGACCTTCCGCTTGGTGGAGGAACTCCGCGTGCTCGCGAAGGAAAGCCGCGCCGGCAGCATGGCCGCGGCCGAGAAGCTCGCCGCGCGCGTGCGCCGTCTCGCCCCCGCCCAGGCGCTCAACCAGGCGATGGCCTTCACGCTGTTCTTCGAACTCGTCAACCTGGCCGAGGAGAACTTCCGCATCCGCCTGCTCCGCGCGCGGCGGAGCGAGGCGCAGCTGCGCACGGAGTCCCTTGCCGCCGCCATCGCGGAGCTGAAGCGCCGCGGCGTTCCGGCCCGCGAAGTGCAGGCGCTCCTCGACCGGCTGGCGATTGAGCTCGTCTTCACGGCCCATCCCACCGAAGCGAAGCGCCGCACCCTGCTCACGAAGCTTTCCGCCCTGGCCGAGGTGCTGCGCCGCACCCCGGTCGGCGAAATGGCGGCGAGCCCGGCGATCGAGCGGGAGATCGTTTCGCTCTGGCTCACGGACCGGGGGAGACCCTCGCCGCCCACGGTGATCGACGAGGCGCGGACCGGGCTCTGGTATTTCGAGCGCACGCTCTACCATGTGATGCCCGAATTGCAGCGCGACCTCGCGGCGGCGCTGGCGAAGCATTATCCGGCCGTGACGCCGCCCCGGAGCTGGCTGCGCTTCGGCTCGTGGATCGGCGGCGACCGCGACGGCAATCCCTACGTCACGGGCGACGTGACCCGCACGGTGCTGAAGCTCGAGCGCGAACTCGCGCTCACGGCCATGAGCCGCGGGCTGCAGCGCCTGGCGTGGGCGCTCACGCTCTCCTCGCTGCGCGAGCCGGCGCCGCCGGCGCTCGCCCGCCGGGCGGCCCGGCTGGGCCGGAACCTGCCGGAGTGGGCCGAGCTGCGGACGCGGCACGAATTCGAGCCCTACCGGCTGCTGATCTACGTGCTGCGCGCGCGGCTGCGCGACGAAGGCAATCCTCTTTCCGCACGCGCCCTCCGGGACGCGCTCCGACTGATTGACGCATGCCTGCGCCGGAGCCGGGCCGCATCGCTCGCCGAGGGCGCCTTGCGCGACGTGGAGAGCCGCGCGGCGACTTTCGGTCTCCACACGGCGAGGCTCGATCTGCGCCAGCATTCCGCGGCCCATGCCCGGGCGGTGTCCGGACTGCTCGGGCGCGACGGCTATCCGCAGCTGCCCGAGGCGGACAAATGCCGCGTGCTGGCGGCGGCGATCCGGCGGCCGCCGCCGGTCCCGCGGAACGCCGCGCCCGAGATGCGGGCGGCCCTCGATTCGCTCGAAGCGGTGCGTTCTGCGCCCTCCGAGGCCCTCGGTCTCTATATCGTCAGCATGACCGACGATGTGTCGGATCTGCTCGAAGTGGTGTTGCTGCAGACGGTCGCCGGCACCCGGTTGCCGGTCGCGCCGCTGTTCGAGACGCTCGATGATCTTCGCAACGCGCCGACGGTCCTCACCCGGCTCTTCACGAATCCGGCCTATCGCCGTTGGCTGAAGGGGCAGGGTGGACACCAGCATGTGATGCTGGGCTACTCCGACTCGAACAAGGATGCCGGCTACCTTGCCGCCAACTGGGCGCTCTACGAGGCGCAGGAGACGGTCGCCGCGACCGCACGGCGGCACGGGGTCGGCCTGACGCTGTTCCACGGCCGCGGCGGCAGCATCGCCCGCGGCGGCGGCCCGGCGGCCAAGGCGGTGCTGGCGCAACCGGTCGGTCTGCGCAGCGGCGGCATCCGCATCACGGAGCAGGGGGAGGTGCTGTCGACGCGCTACCACGACATCGACATCGCGCACCGCGTGCTCGAGCAGATGGCCTACGGCGTGATCCTCGGCTCGCAGGCGGCGCGCTCCGCGCCGCAGCGCGTCGAGCCCGGCTGGCGCGCCACGATGCGGACAATGGCCGCGCACAGCACGGAGGTTTACCGCGCGCTCGTGCACGATGCGGAATTCCTCGCCTTCTGGCAGCAGGCGACGCCGATCGACGAGATCAGCGATCTCAAACTCGGCTCGCGTCCTTCCTACCGCAAGGAGGGCCCCCGCACGCTGGCGGACCTGCGCGCGATCCCCTGGGTGTTCTCGTGGATGCAGAGCCGCTTCAACCTGCCCGGTTGGTTCGGCCTCGGCTCCGCGCTGGAGCGGCATGCGACGCGCAGGGGCGGGCTCGGGCAGCTGCGCACGATGTATCGCGAGTGGTTGTTTTTCCGCCTGCTGATCGACAACACCCAGCTGACCCTCGGCAAGGCCGACCTCGGCATCGCGCGCCTCTACGCCGGCCTGGTCGTTGACCCGTCGTTGCGCGAAAGGATGTTCGCGCTGATCGCGGCGGAATTCCGTCGCACCGAAAAATGGGCGCTGGCGGTCGCCGGCCAGCGCGAGCTGCTGGGCGGCGAGCCGGTGCTCGCGAATTCGATCAAGTTGCGCAACCCCTACATCGACCCGCTGAATCACCTTCAGGTGGACATGATCCGCCGGGTCCGCGGCGGCCGGCTCTCCCCGCGGCAGCGCGCCGAGGCCAAGCGGGTGATCGAGCTGACCGTCAGCGGCATCGCGGCGGGGCTGAAGAACACCGGCTGACGTGCCGTCGCGGCGGAGGGGACGGCGTCACGCCGGGGATCATTCCTCTTCGCCCGCGTCCTCACTCTCGCCGCCGGCGTCGGCATCGAAGAATCCCTCGTTCTCGAGGATACGCATCGACCGGTCGATGACCGCCTTCCTGTCCACCGGGGAAAGCTTCGCGTGGTGCAGCGTGAGATACTCCGCGATGCCCGCCCGGGCTTCGTCGCGCTTGCGCACGCCGGCCAGGAAATCGTCGGCCTGGTCGCAGATCTCGTGGGCGATGCTCTTCAGGTCCATGCGGACAGGATAACCGGAAACGGCGCGGAGCAAAGCCTCGGTGCCGGCGCGCGGAGATTTTGGTTGCAGGACGCGAAGTTGCGCGGGCGCGGCAAGTGAAGAGCCGGCTCGCTGGCGCTCTCCGCTGCGCTGCTTCCGGTAGTCGCCGACGACCCGGCGGCGACACGAATGCGGCATGCGGTGCGAGCGCGCAAGGCGCCGTCGGGGACGTCGGCGACTACCGGAAAAATCCGCGGTCGCATGTCGCGTCGGCAGGGCGAGTCGTCCCTGACGAGCCGTTCGGTCGTTCGCGGCGGCTCGTCGAGACGACTCGCCCTGCCACAAACAAAAAGACCGGTCGCGCGACCGGTCTGGAAGGAGATTTCAGCCCGGATTCCGCGATTCGGGAAGTCGCTTCTGAATGTAGCAACTGCTTTGCGCCGTGATCCGGCCAACGATTGCGGCGGACTTTTCGGTCGCGGCATAAAGCCGCTCCTCCAGTCACGCGCCGCAGGTTGAATCGCGGAATCCGGGTCCAGATGGATCGCCACGGCCCGCGTCGCGGGCCTCGCGATGACAAAGGAAGCGTTACTTGAGGACCTCGGCGAGTTTGCCGGGCTCCTTGCCGCCGCCCATCGCGAAGTCGGGTTTGCCGCCGCCTTTGCCGCCGAGCTTGACGGAAAGTTCGCCGACGATCTTGCCGGCCTGGTGACCGGCCTTGATCGCGGCAGGGGAGCAGAACGCGACGACGCTGGCCTTGTCGCCGAACGCGGCGCCGAGCACCACGACGCCTTCGCCGAGCTTGTTCAAGGTCTGGCTGCCGAGCGAACGGAGCGCCTCGGGCGAGTCGGCGGTGACAACGGCGGAAACGAACTTCAGGCCGTCGCGTGTCGTCGCGCTCGCGACGAGTTCTTCGGCAAGGCCGGCGGAGGCTTTCGCCTCGTAGGCCTTCAGCTTTTGCTCGAGTTCCTTCTGGCGGGCGAGGACGGCTTCGAGTTTTTGGGCGACGTCCTGCACGCCGGCGTTGAGGCGGGCGCTGACGGTC
>PNKG01000120.1 GCA_013822585.1 Opitutus sp.
CGGCGGTTCTGCGCCGGCGGGTGGGTGCAGTTGGCGGATCGGACGCACCGGAGCGTGGCGGCGGATGAGCGCCGCACATTGTGGTGGCCGCGGGTGCTCGCCGCGGTGCGCGCGTGTCGGGAATTCGGGCCGAAGAAGCTGCGCTGGAAACTGCGGCAGGATCATCCCCGGGTGCGCTTGCCCTCGGTGCGGACGTTGGCGCGTTGGTTGCGCCAGGCGGGCAAGGTGCGGAGGCAGAAGCGACGGGCGCGGCCCGGGCCGGCGCGGCCGCTGCCGGGGCGCTTGCGCGGACGTTGCGTCAACGATGTGTGGACGGTCGACCTGAAGGGCTCGTTCCGCACCGCCGATGGCCGACGGACCCAGCCGCTGACGGTGCGCGATCTGGCGAGCCGGTTCCCGTTGGCCGTGCGGCACGTCGCCTCGGCCCGCGAGGGCCCCATCGGCGCGGTCCTGCAGGCGTTGTTCCGGCGCCATGGCCTGCCGAAGGCGCTGCGGATCGACAATGGCAACCCGTTCGGCGGCGGGGGGCCGCGCGGGTGGACGAAGCTCACGGTCGGTTGGGTCAAGCTCGGCATCCGCATCGAATACGGCCGGCCGCGTTGCCCGCAGGACAATGCCGAG
Source organism: Opitutus sp. (assembly GCA_013822585.1). Classification (GTDB taxonomy): domain Bacteria; phylum Verrucomicrobiota; class Verrucomicrobiia; order Opitutales; family Opitutaceae; genus Didemnitutus. Next base: position 622 of record PNKG01000120.1, read on the forward strand.
CACGAACAGATGCATCGGGTGCTCAAGGCGCAGACCGCCCAGCCCCCCGGCGCGAACGTCCAGGCGCAGCAGAAGCGCTCCGATCGGTGGCGGCGGCGCTACGCCGAGCGGCGGCCCCACGAAAGTCTGGACCAGCGCACACCGGCCTCGGTTTACCGCGCCAGCACGCGGCGACTGCCGGAGAAGCCGCCGCAGTGGACCTATCCCCCGAACTGGAGCCTCCTCCGGCCTGATCGCAAGGGGCGCGTGCGCTGGCGCCAGCGCACGCGTCTGATCGGCCGCGCCTTCAGCGAGGAACTGCTCGGAGCCAAACCGCTCAACGCCGATACCCTGGCCGTCTACTTCGGGCCGCATTTGCTCGGCACGCTGCACGCGCACGACCAAGCGGGATTGCGGCCCGTGCAGTGGCGCAAACCCAAACCGTAGCGGGAGGGGCTGCGCCCCTCCCGAGCCCACCCCGATCTCTTTGAGATCTGCCCAAACCGCCCAACAAAGTGTCAGCGATCAGTGGCATTAAAGTGTCAGCACTCAGTGGCACCTTACCGAGACTGCGCCCCTACACGGCTAGCCGCGTAGCGCTTTGAATAAACTCCCCGGTTGCCTCGGCGGAGATGCGGAACCAACTTTGCCGGACCCTGACCAAGTTCTCGCCATGACACCCCGCCTTCGGGTCTTCGCCTCCTGCCTCGCGGTCGTCGCCGCCGGGCTCGGGTCCGGTTGCGTCAGCGTCCGCACCGAGCCGATCGAGGTGAAGCCGATCCACATCACCGTCGACGTCAACGTGAAGGTCGAGCGCGCGCTGGAGGATTTCTTCGGCGACCTCGACGCCCAATCCAAGAGCCTCACCGCGCCCAAACCGGAGACCAAGCCATGATCCGCCGCATCCTTTTCCTCTGCCTCGCGCTCACCGCGCTGTCCGCCTCCACCGCCGCGCTCGCGGAGTCGGCCAACGACATTCGCGCCCGCATGGCGCAGCGTCTCTCGCAGGTCGACGACCTGAAGGGCCAGGGCGCGATTGGGGAAAACAACCGCGGCCTGCTCGAGGTGCGCGACGGCGGCGGCAACGCCGCGTCGGTCGTCGCGGAGGAGAACCGCGACCGCGAGGCGGTCTACGCGCTCATCGCCAAGGAGACGGGCGCCACTCCCGATTCCGTCGGCCGCGCCCGCGCCAAGCAGATCGCCGCGGCCAGCAAGCCGGGCGTCTGGGTGCAGGACGAGAGCGGCGCGTGGAAGAAGAAGTGAGGCGCGGCTGGTAGCGCAGCCGTCCCGCCTGCATCAAAGCTGAACCCGGCGGAGCAGGCGGCACGCCTAAGTCACGTGGAACGGGTGGTCGCCGCTGTCCCCAGCGGCGACGCGAGCGCGGCAGGCGGTGCGTAGCGTTTGTCGCCGCTGGGACAGCGGCGACCACCTCGAGCGCGATCCCCCTGCGTGTGGGCGACGCGGCGTGATGGGGCGGTAGCGGAAACCGTGAGGTTTTCGCGTCTGCGTCCGCGTTCGTGTCGCGCCGGTCGGCGAAATTCTCACGAATTCCGCTACACCTGAAGTGGGGTGGGTTCTCTCGTAGCGGAAACCGTGAGGTTTTCGCGTCTGCGTCCGCGTTCGTGTCGCGCCGTTGGGCGAAATTCTCACGAATTCCGCTACACCTGAAGTGGGGTGGGTTCTCTCGTAGCGGAAACCGTGAGGTTTTCGCGTTTGCGTCCGCGTTCGTGTCGCGCCGGTCGGCGAAATTCTCATGAATTCCGCCACCCGGGGAAACGGGGCGCGGTGACTCGCGCTCAGACCGGCACGAGCATGCTCGCGACGCAGGCGGAGAGGTAGCAGGCGATCGTGCCGCCGAGCATGGCCTTGACGCCGAGCGCCGCGAGGGTGGGGCGCTGGTTGGGCGCGAGCGAGCCGATGCCGCCGATCTGGATGCCGATGGAAACGATGTTGGCGAAGCCGCACATCGCATACGTGAGGATGATCACCGTGCGCGGATCGGTCAGGGTGCCGTTGGCCTTCATCTGGCCGAGTTGGAGGAACGAGACGAATTCGTTCAGCACCGTGCGCGTGCCGAGAAGCTGGCCGGATTGGAGCAGGTGGCCGTAATCGATGCCGATCAGCCACGCGATGGGCGCGTAAACGACGCCGAAAATGAACTCGAGCGAGAAGGTCTTGAAGACGCCGTCGGTGATGCTCTCGACCCAGCCGTTGATGCCGGGGTAATTGAACAGCGTGGTGCCGCCGACCGCGAACGTATGCGGCGCGCCGATCCAGCCGAAGAGCGCGTTGAACATTGCAATCAGCGCCGTGAAGGCGATGAGCATGGCGCCGACGTTGACGGCGAGCTTCAGGCCGTCGGTCGTGCCGAGGCAGATCGCGTCGACGAGGTTGGTGCCGATTTTCTCCTTCGAGACGGCGAGGTCGCGGTTCACCGCCTCGGTTTGGGGCAGGATGATCTTGGAAATCATGAGGCCGGCCGGCGCGTTGATGACGGACGCGGTGATCAGGTGCGTGGCGAACATGACCTGCTGCTTCGGGTCGTCGCCGCCGAGGAACGCGATGTAGGCGATCATCACGGCGCCCGCGATCGTGGCCATGCCGCCGATCATGATCGTGAGCATTTCCGAGCGGGTGAGCGTCGGCAGGTAGGGCTTGATGAGGAACGGCGCCTCGGTCTGCCCGAGGAAGATGTTGGCCGAGGCGCTCAACGTCTCCGCGCCGGACAGCGGCATGACCTTCGAGATGACCCACGCGTAGGCGTAAACGATTTTTTGGAGGATCCCGAGGTAGTAGAGCAGGGAGGTGAACGCGGAGAAGAAGATGATCGAGGGCAGGATGCCGATGGCGAAGACGACGCCGTGGCGGTTCGTGTCGGCCAGCGAGCCGAAGACGAACTTCACGCCCTCGCCGGTGAAACCCATGAGGCTGACGAAGAGGTTGCCGACCCACTCGACGGCGCCGCGGATGGGCGTGACGTAGAGGACGAGCGCGGCGAAGAGGAATTGCAGCAGAACGCCGGCGGCGACGATGCGCCAGGGGATCTGCCGGCGGTTGTAACTCAGGGCGATCGCGATGCCGATCAACGCGGCGTAGCCGAACGCGCCCCGCAAGACGTGCGTCAGGGTTTCCATGGGGAAGAGAGCGGCAGCATGCTGGTGCGGCGCGCGACGGCGAGAACCTTTTGACGGCGAGGCGTGGCGCGGATTCGGCAACCCGTGCGGAGCCGCGCGCCGCGAACGGGTGTAGAAAGGAGGCGTCAACCCGGAGGTCCCCATGAAACCCAACGTCGGCTCCTACGATGCAGCGGTGAGATTCGTGCTTGGTTGCGCGGTGATGTATTGGGGCGTGAGCGCCCGCAATTGGTGGGGTCTGGTCGGCGTCGTGCCGCTGCTGACGGGCGTGTGCGGCTACTGCCTGCTCTACCTGCCGTTCGGAATCGACACGACCGGCTGCGACCATCGGCAGGCGAAATGAGCGGAGGCCCGCTCCGCGCTTGGCGCGCCGGGTCGCGCGCGTAATGTCGCGCGCATGGATATCCACGAACGCCTGGCGCGTTACCTCGCCCAAGCACCGGACACGGCCTCGGCGGCCTTCGTGGCGCCGAACGCCACCGTGCTCGGCGCCGTGAAGCTCGGGCCACTCAGCAGCGTCTGGTATGGCTGCGTGGTGCGGGGCGACATCAACGCGATCGAGGTGGGCGAGGGCACCAACATCCAGGACCTCACGATGGTGCATCTCGCGGACAACTATGGCGTGAAGATCGGCCGCTACACCACCGTCGGCCACAGCGCCATCGTCCACGCCTGCGAGATCGGCGACGAGTGCCTCATCGGCATGGGCGCGACGATCCTCGACGGCGCCAAGATCGGCGACCAGTGCATCGTCGGCGCGAACGCGCTCGTGACGCAGAAGTTCGAGGCGCCGGCCGGCTCGCTGATCCTCGGCTCGCCCGCGAAGGTCGTCCGCGCCCTCACGCCGGAGGAGCGCGCCGGCATCAGGAAATGGGCGCTGAAATACATCGAAGTGGCGAAAGCCCACGCCGCGCGCGCGACCGGTGCGGATCCGGCGAAATGAGTGTGCTGTGTGCGCCAGCCGCCTCGGATTTTGGTGGGAGGGGCTTTACGCCCCGACGCTCGGCGCGCGTCCAAAGTCGGGGCGTAAAGCCCCTCCTACAGTTACCCTGGCAGGTCGGCTCGTTTTGCCCCAGGGCGGGCGCGACCGGCGCGCGGCGCGGAAGCGAGTTCCGAGTAGCGCCGGCTTCCAGCCGGCATTCGTCTCGGAGCCGGCTGGAAGCCGGCGCTACTTTCCTTCAGCGCACGCGCTCCAGCACGCTGAAGGTGTAGCGGTAGTTCGCGTCGGCGCTGTCCTTGCGCCAGGTCTCGCGCCAGGCGAGGTGGCGCCATTCGGGAAACCACGTGTCGCCCGGCACGTCGGCGTGCACGAGCGTGAGGAGCAGGCGGTCGCAGAGCGGCAGCGTTTCTTCGTAGATGCGCTGGCCGCCGCAAATCATGATTTCGCCCGGCAACGATTGCGCGAGCGCGAGGGCTTGCGGGACGTCGGCGGCGACGTGCACGCCGGGCTCCGCGAGTTTTTGATTCGAAGTAATCACGACCGGCACGCGGCCGTCCTGGCGCACGCGCGGCCAGATTTCGTAGCAGATCCGGCCGAGGACGACGGTGGTGCCGGCGGTCTTTTCGTGGAACCACGCCTTGTCCTCGGGGATGTCGAACGGCAGGCGTCGGGCGCGGCCGATGACGCGATTGGCGGCGCAGGCGACGATGAGGTTGAGCGGGTGGCGGGGCGAGGAGGCGGTCATGGCGTGGCGGCGGCGAACTCGATGCTGACGGGCGCGCGTTCGAAGTCCTCCGCGCCGAGCAGCGGCTCGGGGCGCATGCGGCCGAGGCGCGCCACCCAGCGGTCGGGCACCTGCTCGAGGCGCGTGGCGAAGAAGGTGGCAACGTCGTTGTAGTAGGAGCGGGCGAGGGCGATGCGTTGCTCGGTCTCGGTGAGCTGCTGCTGGAGCCGCAGGAACTCCGGCGCGGCGGCCAGGGGCGGGTGGCGCTCGGCGACGACGCGGAGCGTGCCGGCGAGGCCGTGGAAATCCGGCCCGGCCACGCCGGGCGGCGTCGCGGCGGCTTGCGCGCGCAGGACGGCGAGCGCGGTCTGGAGCTCGCGCTCGTGGCGGCCGAGCGCGGACACCGCGGCGACGAGCGCGGGGATCAGATCGTGGCGCCGCTTCAGTTGCACATCGATGAGCGACCAGCCCTGGCGCACGCGTTCGCGCAGCGCGACGAGGCTGTTGTAGGCCATCCCGATCCAACCGAGCGCCCAGAGCGCGAGGAACGCCGCGCCGCCCGCGACGAGGGGCCAGGGCGGTGCGCTCGGGCCCTGGTGGGCGCGCCACACTCCGCCGGCGACGACGGCGGCGGCGAGGCCGAGCGCCCACGTGACCCACGAGCCGATGCCGTAGCCGCGCAGCACGCGTTGTTCGGGGTGCGTGCTGATGAGAAACAGCTCCGCGTCGCGGGCGGCGGCGATTTCGGGCGCGACGACATCGGCGCGTTCGCGCGCGACGCCGACGACGAAGAGCGGGCAGTGGAGCGGGATGCCGTCCTCGACGAAGCGGCGCACGCCGTCCGAGTGCGCGACGGCGCCGGCCGGGCCCTTGGCGTAGTAGAGCGGGTGGCCGCGCGACACCGTCTCGCTGCACAGCGTGCGCGGCTCGAGCCGCGCGCCCTCGGGCCGCACGAGCACGGCGCCGGTGTCGTCGCGCACGTAGAAGGGAATCGCCTCGCCGCCGCGGTCGAGAGCGGTCCAGCCCGACTCCGTGCGGGTGCGGGTGCGCGTCTGGCCTTTGTCGTCGCGGTAGGTCTCGATCACGGTGCGCGACCAGCGCTCGTCGATGCTGTAGCGGAATTGCACGCAGGCCTGCTCGGCGAGGAAGCTGCGCACGGGGGCGGCGGCCTCGGCGGTGCCGTTGAGTTCGACGAGGCCGATGAAGACGCCGCGCGCCTTCGAGGTCGGCATGTCGTGGAGCAGCCGATGCCGGCGCCGCCAATGCAGGCTGAGGGCGAGCAGTCCGAGGCTGACTGCAGCGGCGAGGGCAGGGTAAACGAGGCGGTCCATCAGGGAGTGGTCGGCGCCGGCGATTCACTTCCGCAGGGCCGGCGAAGTCGAGAATTAGGATGCCGGAAATCCGCGAAAAGGCGCCGCACTACCCCGGAGGGCGGCGGGTGCGCGCTTGTCATAACCCCGCATCGGCGTATCCCGGAGCGCATGATTATCGGAGTCCCCAAAGAAATTAAGATTGGAGAAAAGCGCGTCTCCATGACCCCCAGCCTCTGCCGCCGCGTCACCTCGCTCGGCGCCAGGGTCATCATGGAAAAGCACGCCGGCGTGACGGCCGGTTTCACCGATGACGAATACAAGGCCGCGGGCGCGACCTTCGCGAATTCCGCGGAGAAGGTGTGGAAGAGCGCCGACATGATTTTGAAGGTCAAGGAGCCGCTCGAGGCCGAGTTCGACCTCATGCAGCAGGGCCAGACGATCTTCACCTACCTGCACCTCGCCGCCGGCCCGGCGCTGGCGAAGCAGCTTTGCAAGAAGGGCATTCTCGGCATCGCCTACGAAACGGTCGAGAGCAGCGAC
>PNKG01000121.1 GCA_013822585.1 Opitutus sp.
GTGGGCGAACAACAGCGGCACATTTCCATCCACGGCACGCCGCTCAACTGCGAATGGCAGGGGCGGCGTTTCAATTTCATCGACACGCCCGGTTACCTCGACTTCTCCGGCGAGGCCATCCACGCCCTCCACGTCTCCGATTTCGCGCTCGTCGTGATCAACGCCGGCGCCGGCATCGGCGTCGGCACCGACCTCATGTGGGACTACGCCGGCCAGTTCGGCATCCCGCGCCTCATCGTCGTCAACGGCTTCGACAAGGAGAAATACGACTTCGACGCCCTCGTCGCCGACATCCGCGAGCATTTCGGGGCCGCCGTCTTCCCGATGCAGGTGCCCATGGACTCCGGCCCGGGCTTCCACCAGGTCCTCGACGTCCTGCGCGACGAGGTCGTCAGCTACGCCACCGACAAATCCGGCAAATACACCGAGGTCCCCGCCACCGGCGACTGGAAGGTGAAGGTCGACGCGCTGCACAAGGAGCTCATCGAGCACATCGCCGAGAGCGACGACACGCTGCTCCAGAAATTCTTCGACGAGGGCGGCCTCTCCGAGGAGGTCATGCGCACGGGCATCCACCCCGCCATCCAGCGGCAGGTCTTCATCCCGTTGCTCGTCACCTCCGCCGAGACCAACGTCGGCGTCGCGCGCCTGATGGACTTCATCGCCAAATACGGCTCGTCGCCCGACGACCGCCAGACCGTCGGCGCCGTCGCGACCAACACCGGCTCGCCCTGCCTCGTCCGCCTCGACGGCGCCGAGCCCGTCGCCTACGTCTTCAAGACCCTCACCGACCCGCAGAGCGGCGACCTCTCCATCTTCCGCGTCTACTCCGGCGCCATCAAGTCGGGCATGGACCTCCACAACAGCGAGCGCCGCATCTCCGAGCGCATCGGCCAGCTCTACCGCCTCAACGGCAAGAACCGCACGCCCGTCGACGCGCTGCACGCCGGCGACATCGGCGCGGCCGTGAAACTCAAGGACACCCACACGGGCAACACGCTCTGCGACGCGCGCCACGCCGTGGCGCTGCCCAAGGTGGCCTACCCGACGCCCTACACGCAGGCCGCCCTCAAGCTCAACGCGCCCGGCGACGAAGAGCGCCTCGCCGCCGGCCTCGCCGCGCTGCACGAGGAAGACCGCGCGTTCGAATACCACACCGACCCCGAGCTGCATCAGTTCATCATCTCGGCCCAGGGCGAGCTGCACCTCGACGTGCTCTTCGAGCGCCTGAAGCGCCGCTACCGGGTCGACGTCTCCCTCGAGCCGCCGAAGATCCGCTACCGCGAGACCATCCGCGCCAAGGGCGAGGCCCGCTACCGCCACAAGAAGCAAACCGGCGGCGCCGGCCAGTTCGCCGAGGTCTGGATGCGCCTCGAGCCCGGCCCGCGCGACAGCGGCATCGAGTTCACCGAGTCGCTCGTCGGCCAGGACGTCGACCGCGTCTTCGTGCCGTCGGTCGAGAAGGGCCTCAAGACCGCCGCCAACGAGGGCATCCACGCCGGCTACCGCGTGACCGACGTGAAGATCGATTTCTACGGCGGCAAGATGCACCCCGTGGACTCGAAGGACATCGCCTTCCAGATCGCCGGCTACTTCGCCTTCCGCGAGGCCTTCGCCGCCGCGCGGCCCGTGCTGCTCGAGCCGATCCACGAGCTTGAGATCAAGGTGCCCGAGGAATTCGTCGGCCGCGTGGTCGGCGACCTCTCCGGCCGCCGCGGGCGCATCCTCGGCATGGACGTCGCCGGCCGGCTGCAGTTGATCAAAGCCACGGTCCCCGCCGCCCAGCTCTACCACTACGGCACCGTGCTCCGCTCCCTCACCGGCGGCCGCGGCCTGCACGCCGAGAAATTCTCCCACTACGAGGAGATGCCCGCCGACCAGGAGAAGAAACACGTGGAGGAATACCTGAAGGCCCGCGCCGCCGGAAACTCCGCGCACGCGCACCACTGAGCGGACGAAGCGCGACACGCGAGACGCGACTGATCCGACGGGCGGGGCCGGCGGGTCCCGCCCTTTTCGTTTTTATCACAGAGGACACGGAGGACACAGGGATCGAGAGGAGGCCCGTGGCAGTGATACCAGTTACGAAAAGCTTTGCGCCTTCTGACCGTAGCGGCGAGCGCCAGCGAACCGACGATCTTCCACTCGCTGGCGCTCGCGGCTACCGGGCGAGTCCAAAGTCTCGTGACAAAGCGTAACTGGTATGAGAACGGTGTGGGAGGGGCTTTATGCCCCGACGTTGATCGTTCGTCGGGGCGTAAAGCCCCTCCCACCCAACGCCTCTTCCTCCGTGCTCTCTGCGTCCTCTGTGTTTAAAGGAGAATCTGTCTGGCTCCGTCGGACCAGTTGACGTAACTTCCCGCCGTGATCGCGGCCGTCCACTTCCAGAACTTCAAGGCGTTGCGCTCGGCAACGGTGCGGTTGGAGCCCTTCAACCTGCTCATCGGCCCCAACGGCTCCGGCAAGACGAGCCTCATCCAGGCGCTGCTGCGCCTGCGCGCGCTCGCCGCCCTGCCGGCCGCGCACGCCCACGAGCCGGCCCATCCGCGGGCCGGCGGACCGCGCATCGATTTTGAATTCACGCCACCCTTCGAGCGCCTCCGGGTCACGGCCGCCGGTGTGCACGAGGAGATCGCTTGCGACACCCTCATCGTCGACCATCCGCCCGGCCCGGAGGGCGCGGCGGCTTGGGAGCGCCTCCGCGGACGCCTCCGCACGATCCGCGGCTTTCTCTTCGACCACTACGCCATGGCCGCGCCGGCCAAGCGCGACGACAGCGGCGAACTCGCCTCCAACGCCGGCAACCTCGCCGCCGTGCTCGCCGGCTGGCGCACGGCGCACCCCGCCGTGCTGGCGAAGCTCGAGGGCGAGTTCCGCCGCATCGTCCCCGAGTTCAGCGGGCTGGAATTCCGCGAGACGGGCGACCGCGTGGAATTCCTTGCCCGGGTCGACGGCGACCGCGTGCCGGCCGACCGCCTGGCGCAGGGCACGCTCTACCTGCTCGCGGTGCTCGCCCTGGCGTTTTCGCCGGAGCCGCCGGGCATCGTTTGCCTCGAGGAAGCCGACCGCGGCGTGCACCCGCGCATGCTCCGCGAGGTCCGCGATGCGCTCTACCGGTTGAGTTACCCGCGCGATTTCGGCGAACAGCGTGCGCCGGTGCAGGTCATCACCACGACGCACTCGCCGTATCTGCTCGATCTGTTCAAGGAGCACCCCGAGGAGGTCGTGCTCGCGAACAAGCACGGACGCGAGGCGACCTTCGAGCGCCTCTCCGAACGCGCCGACCTGCGCGAACTCCTCGGCGAAGCCAGCCTCGGCGACCTCTGGTATAGCGGCATCCTCGGCGGCACGCCGGACGAAGCGTGATCGAATCCGAACCAACCCTCCCGCGAATCCCGCGAATCTCCGCGAATGGAGGAGTGCCGTTGGCCGTTTCAGTCATTCGTGACGATTCGCGCAAATTCGCGGGTAACCAATCGCGGGCGCTCGATCGTGCATGAAGCTCGCGATTCTCAGCGAATCTCCGGCGGACGAGGCCGCCCTCCGGGTGCTCGTCGGCTGCCTGCTCGGCGAACCCTTGCACTTGGTCACGCCCGCGCTGCGGGCGCGCGGCTGGCCGTCGGTCGAGCAGGTGCTGCCGCCGATCCTGCGCCACCTGCATTTCCACACCGACGCGCGCGGGCTGGTGGTCGTGGTTGATTCCGACGACTCCCCGGTGCACACCGCGGTGCACGAGGCCCCAGGCTACCATCATCCGGCGTGCCGCATCTGCCGGCTGCGCGCGGTGTTCCGGCGCACGATGAAGAACCTGCCGCCGGCCCGCGGCCGCCATGCGCCGCTGCGCGCCGTCGGGCTGGCCGTGCCGGCGATCGAGGCCTGGCTGCTCTGCGGCCGCGATCCGCAGGTGACCGAGGCGGCGTGGCTCGCGGGGCAGGAGAGGGGCGTTCAGCCCTACACCCGCCGCGAGCTGAAGGCCCGGGTCTACGGCACGATGCGGCCCTCGCTCCCGCTGGAAATCCAGCGCGCCGTCGAGGAGGTCTCGCGCCACCGCGGCGACATGCGCCGGCTGGAGAACGATTTCCCGAACGGCTTCGGCGCTCTCGTGCGCGACCTGCGGGCTTGGAAAAATTCGGGGTGATTTCGGCGAGCGCAGGCTTGCCCGGGACGGGGGCAACCGTTGAGCTGGCCCGGTTCCCAGCATGAATTCACCCCGTGTTTCGCTTGGCGTCCTTCTCGGGGCGCAGGCCCAAGTCACGTTCAACGATTGTGCGGCCAAGTTGATGCTGATCTCGCTCGCCCAGCAGCTGGCGCAGCGGGCGGGCTGGGACCCGAAATGGCTGATCACGCTGATCACGTCGCTGCTCGTGGCCCCCTACATCGCTTTTGGTCCGCTCTGCGGCTGGCTGTCGGACCGCTTCTCCAAACGCTCGGTCTTCAACGCCGCCCTCGTGCTCCAAGTCGCGGTCGTTGCGCTGCTGATCGCCGCCACCTGGCTGCAGTCGCTCGGCGCCGCGTTGTTCTGTTTCTTCCTCCTGTCGCTCCAGACCGCCCTCCTCGCCCCGGCCAAGCGCGGCGTCATCCTCGAATACACCGGCCCGGAGAGGCTGTCGCGCTTCGTCGGCTACATGGAGATGGCGACGATCACCTCGATCCTCGTCGGCTCGTTTGCCGGCGGCACACTGTTCTCCCACTGGCTGGTCGCGACGGGCGAACCCTGGCAGGCCGCGGTGAACGTCTCCGTCGTGCTCGGCGTGCTGTCGGTCGGAGCGTGGGCGTTCTTCCAGCTGGCGGCCCCGACTCCGGCGCAGTCGAACCAGCCCTATTCCTGGTCGCTCTGGTGGCGGCACTTCACCGACGTCGCCGAGGTCTGGCGTGAGAAGCCGCTCTGGCGCTCGACGATGGGCGTCTGCTTCTTCTACGGCGTGGGCGGCTACGTCTCGCTGCTCATCCCGCAGGTGGCCTTCGAGCATCAGTCCGGCGGCCCGCAGACGGGCGCGATCCAGGGCCTCATGCTGCTCATGGTCGGCTTCGGCACGATGTCGGGCAACCTCATGGCCGGATTGTTTTCGCGGCGCGGCATCGAGATGGGCCTGGCGCCGATCGGCGGCCTCCTGCTCGCCGGCTGCCTGGCGGCGCTGAGCATCGCGCCGCCGCCGGCGTCGTTTGCGCTCTTCGATCTGGAGTTCTGGCTGAGCCCGTTCGTGGCGCTGCTGATCGGTGCGGGCTACTCGTCGGGGCTGTTTCTGGTGCCGTTGTATGCGTTCATCCAGCAGACGGCGGGCGACCACCGCCGCGGCCGCGTCCTAGCGGGCGTGAGCCTGCTCGACAGCTCCGTCGGCCTCGCGGCGGCGGGTCTGTATGGCCTGCTCGCGACCGACGACATGCTCGCGCTCCCGACGAAGGCGCAGTTCGTCTTCCTCGCGGTGGTGACCACCGCGATGGTCGGCTATGCGCTGTGGCACCTGCCGCACCAGACGGTGTGCACGGTGATGCGGTTCTTCGGTCCGATTTTCTACCGCGTGCGGGCGCGCGGCCGCGAGAATCTCCCGGGCTCCGGCGCGCTCATCATCTGCAACCACCTGAGTTACGTTGACGCCGTCGTGCTGCAGGTGGCGTCGCCGCGGCCGATCCGTTTCGTGGCGTTCGCGGGGCTGGCGAAAAGCCCGACGGTGCGCTTCCTCTTCCGCGCGGCGGGCGTCATTCCGGTGGCGCCGGACAAGCCCATGAAGGGCATCCGGCTCGCCGTCGATGCGATCAAGGCCGGCGAACTCGTCTGCGTTTTCCCCGAGGGCGCGATCTCGCGCACGGGCCAGCTCATGCTGCTCAAGCGGGGATTCGAGTCGATCGCGCGGCAGGCGCACGCGCCGGTCGTGCCGGCCGTGATCGACGGCCTGTGGGGGTCGGTGTTCTCGTTCGCCGGCAACAAATACCTCTGGAAGTCCCCGCGCCTGATGCCGACGCATGTGTGCGTGATCTTCGGCGCGCCGATCTCGCCGCAGAAGATCAATCTCGGCACGGCGCGCCGGGCCTTGCTCGACCTCGGCGAGGAGGCCTTCCAGGAGCGTCCGTCGCTCAAGCGCCACGTCGCCCGCGAGTGCGTCCGCGCCCTGGCGAAGCGTCCGCGGCATGTCGAGGTGATCGATCGCACGGCCGAGCGCCGCGCGGTGACGGCCGGGCAGCTGCTCGCGGTGGCGGCCGCGTTGTCGCGCCACCTCAAGCGGCATGTCCCCGAGCAGCGCGTCGGCATCGTGTTGCCGCCGGGCGCGGGCGCGCACATCGCGAACCTCGCGGTGGCGTGCGCGGGCAAGGTGCCGGTGAACCTCAACTTCACCGTCGGCCGCGCCGCGGTCGAGGCGGCGTTGCGCATCGGTGAAATCAAGACGGTCATCACGGCCGACGCGATGCGGGCGAAGGTGCCGAATTTCCCCTTCCCCGAGAACACGCTCGACCTGAAGAAGACCATCGAGGCGATGGGCGGCAAGAAGGCCATCCTGCCGTGGCTGCTCGCGGTGTTCGTGCTGCCGAACCAATGGATCGCCGACCTGCTCGGCCTGCCGCGCACAGGCGACCACGAGGAGGCCGGCCTCCTCTTCACCAGCGGCAGCTCCGGCGAACCGAAGGGCGTCGTGCTCACGCACCGCAACATCCTCTCGAATTGCGCGCAGATCTCCTCGCTCTCGATCCTGCCCGACACCGCGACGCTCCTCGGCTGCCTGCCGGTGTTCCACTCGTTCGGCTTCACCGTCACCCTGTGGTATCCGATCCTGCGCGGCTGCCGCGTCGTCACGCTCCCGAGCCCGCTCGAGACGCGCAAGATCGTCGAGGCGATCCGCGACGAGAAGGCGACCGTCCTGGTCGGCGCACCGACCTTCGTCCGGCCGTTTCTCAAGAAGGCGACGAAGGAGGAACTCGCCTCGCTCGATCTCGTCGTCACCGGCGCCGAGAAGCTGCCGATGGACCTCTACGAGGCGTTTCTCCAGCAGTTCGGCATCGAGATTTTGCAGGGCTACGGCCTGACCGAGACGACGCCCGTCGCGAGCGTGAACCAGCACAACCCGCCGGTCACAACTTCCATCGCCGAGCCGCAGGAAGGCAAACGCACCGGCGCCGTCGGCCGCCTGATGCCCGGCATGA
>PNKG01000122.1 GCA_013822585.1 Opitutus sp.
CCCGCGCGCGGCGAGCTTGGCTTTGGCTTGTTCCCAGAATTCCAGCAGCGCGCGGAAGTCCTGCTCCTTCGTCTGGCTGTGGATGATGTAGTCGTAGGTGTGGCGCTCGGCCATCTCGAGCTCGGCGCTCTGGAGCCGGCGCGCGAGTTCCTCGGCGGGCAGCGGGCCGCGGCCGAGCATGCGCGCGCGCAGCACGTCGAGCGAATCCGGCGCGACGAAGATGGTGACGAGCCGGCCGGCGAGGCGCGGGTCCTGCGCGGCGGCGCGGCGGACGTTGCGCACGCCCTGCACGTCGATGTTCAGCACCAGGTTGGTGTGGTCGAGCCGCTGGAGCACCGAGGACTTCGGCACGCCGGAGCGCTGCTTCTGGTGGATGCGCGCCCATTCGAGGAAATCGCCCGCGGCGAGCCGCGCGTCGAATTCCGCCTCGGTGAGGAAATGGTAGTCGCGCCCGTCGACCTCGTTCGGCCGCGGCGCGCGCGTGGTGGCGGTGATGACGCGCTCGAAGCCCGGCACCTCCGCCACGAGGCGGTCGCAGAGCGTGCTTTTGCCGACACCGGCCGGGCCGGCGAGAATGACGAGGGCGGTGCGCGGCGCGGGCATGGTCAGTAGGTGAAGGCCGCGGAGGCCGTGGCGAGGCCGTAGGCGAGCAGCGCCGCGCCGAGCGTGCGGGCGCGGCGTGGACGCAGGAACAGCCAGTCGAAGAAATCGCGCAGGCGATACGGTGCCGCGGCCAAATAGAGCGCCAGCCCCACGCCGACGTAGACCGCCGACACCATCAGCAGGCGCTGCGGGTGTTGCCATTCCATGTAGGCGGCGTGCAGCAACGGCTCGGCGGCCATGAGCGTGAGGACGCAAAGGCCGCGCACCGCGAGGAAGTCGGGCGCGTAGATGAACGCCAGCACCGACAGCGCGCCGAAGGCGATCATCACCGGTCCGGGCGAGCTGAAGAAAATGAGGTCGGCCTCGCCGAGGCGCGACAGCCGCCAGAGAAACCAGAGCGCGCCGGCGCCGAAGAACAGCCACGCGCCACGCTGCGAACGCGGCAGGGCCTTGGCCGTCGAGCTCACGCGCGGATCGCCCCACGCGAGCAGCGCGCCGAGCAGCGCGAGAAACAAACCGGGCAGGAGGGTGGCGAGGAAAAGGCTCATGAAGAAATCTTTCTCTTAATCTTTCTCTTTCTCTTCAATCCCTTCGTGCACGAGATATTCTCCGGTGTCCTCTCGGACTGTCCCGCCAAACCGAGCGATCAGGCCGGCAGTCATGGAAACAACCTCGATCAGGATGGTCTTCCCGGCCGCAACCTCTTCGTCCGTCAGTAGCTGTTTTACGCGCAACACATCCAGGCAGGCTGCGCACTCGACACCCGATCCGCGGGCAATGTCGAAAAAACGGCAGCGGTCGGGATGCGAGCGCTTGCCGTTTCCCTCGGCCAGATTGAGCGCGATGCTGGTCGAAGCGCGGTCGAGCTGATCTTTCGCGGCGACCTTGCCCGGCAGGCGATCGAGAATCGGGGTCACCCATCCGATGAAACGCAGCGCTTCTTGGTAGGCCTTCAGCTTTTCGTGATCGAATTGGGGCGCGCTCATCGGGCGGGGGAGAAAGATTAAGAGAAAGAGGAAAGAGAAAGATTCATTGCTCAACTCCCGCGAGCGCCAGCTCGCCGTAGAGGACGGCGGTGGAGGCGCGGGTGATCTTCACCGGGACCAACTCGCCGATCAGGCGCTCGTGGGCGGTGAAGTGCACGATGCGGTTGCCGCGCGTGCGGCCCATGAATTGCACGCCCTTCTTGTCCGGACCCTCGACGAGCACTTCCTGCGTCGTGCCGAGCAGCGTGGCGTTGCGGCGGTCGGAGTTCTGCTCGAGCAGGCGCAACAGGATCTGGTTTCGCTCCTCCTTCACCTCGTCCGGCACTTGGTCGCCCATGGCGGCGGCGGGCGTGCCGGAGCGGACGGAATACTTGAAGATGTAGGCCATGTCGTAGTTGCAGGCCTCGAACAGCTCGCGCGTCTGCTCGAAGTCCTCCGCCGTCTCGCCGGGGAAGCCGACGATGATGTCGGTCGAGAAATACATGTCGGGCCGCACGCGGCGCAG
Source organism: Opitutus sp. (assembly GCA_013822585.1). Lineage (GTDB taxonomy): Bacteria > Verrucomicrobiota > Verrucomicrobiia > Opitutales > Opitutaceae > Didemnitutus. Next base: position 2,095 of record PNKG01000122.1, read on the forward strand.
GTCGTCCACGATCTGCTTGTAGCGCTCGCGCGAGTAGGGCCGGTTCATCAGCTTCAGGATGCGGTCGCTGCCGGACTGCATCGGGAGGTGCACGTAGCCGCAGAGCTTCTCGAGGCGGCCGTAGGCGGCGACGAGGTCGTCCTTGAAGCCGCGCGGGTGCGGCGAGGTGAAGCGGATGCGCTGGATGCCGGGGAGGGCGTTCACGCGCTCGAGCAACTGCACGAACGGGCTCACGCCGCCGGTGTGCTGGTAATCGCGCCGGCCGTAACTCGTGACGATCTGGCCGAGCAGCGTGATCTCGCGCACGCCGCGGTCGGCGAGTTCCTCGCACTCGCGCACGATCTCGTCCATCGGCCGCGAGCGCTCGTCGCCGCGGGTTTTCGGCACGATGCAGAACGCGCAATCCATGTTGCAGCCCTGCTGGATCGAGACGAACGCCGTGACCTGCGGTAGGGCGGCCATTCCGCTGGCCGCCGCATCGGCGGGGAGCGGAGTCCCCGCCCGGCCCGCTTCGTCCTGCGGCAGGAGATGGTCCTTGATCGTGTTCTGCGAGCCGGCTTCCTCGGCGATGTCGACGATGCGCGTCGGCAACACGGCGCCGGCCGCCTGCGCGGCGCGGAGGTTGTCGAGGTGGTCGGGAACCTGGTGGAATTTCTGCGTGCCGACGATGAGGTCGACGTCCGGCAGCGCGTCGAGGAGTTGCGCGCCGCGGTTCTGCGCCATGCAGCCGAGGATGCCGAGGATGAAGCGCGGGGTGCGTTTCTTCCTCTGCGCGACGTAGCCCGCCTTGCCGATCGCCTTCTGCTCCGCCATGTCGCGCACGCTGCAGGTGTTGAGCAGCATGACGTCGCACGCGTTTTCGTCCTGCACGATGCGATAACCCCGCGCGCGCAGCATCGCCGCGACCGCCTCGCTGTCGCGCTCGTTCATCTGGCACCCGTAGGTCTTGATGAAAACGCGGTTCACGAGGCAGCCATCTGGCCACGCCGGAGCGCCAGCGCGAAAGCGTTGGTGCGGAGGCGGGAGGTCTTGATGAAGACGCGGTTCATCCGGGAGAGGGCTCTAGCTACCCGCAACTGCCCGCCGGTCAACGCGGGAAACTCCGTCCGGTTCGGAGTTGTCAGCCGGCGCGCGCGAAGGATTCTCCCCGCAATGACTTCGGCGCGCGTCCTCCTGCTGGCTTTCTCGTGGCTCGTCTCCCTCGCAGACCCGCTTTGCGCCGCGCCGGAGGCGATCCTCGTCGTCACGGGCGACCAGCATTCGTCCTACGCGCAGACGCCGCGCTTCGTCGGGCTGCTGGACCGGCTGCGCGCGGAGAATCCCGGCGTGCCCTTCGCGGTGCTGCTCAACGGCGACACGCAGGAATACGGCAACGTTGTCGCCCGCCGCAGCCACGGCGCGGTGGATTTCGCGATGTTCGCGGCCTTGGCGCGGCGCGTCCCCACCTACCTCAACCTCGGCAACCACGATCCCGAGTTCTACGACGTCGCGGAAACCGTGCGGCGCGTGCGCGAGACCGGCGTCGTGCCGCTCTCGAATCTCCGCGCGCGCGGCGGCGCGCTGTTCACCGAGCCCCTTGCCCGTTTGAAACTCGGCACGCTCGACGCGGTCCTCGTCGGCGTGACTACCGATCACCTCTCGACCTACCGCGTGCCGATCCGACCCGAGCTCGACTTGGCCAACCCCGCGGTGTGGGCGAAGGAAAAATTTCCCGAGCTGCTCGCCGCCGCGCCGCTGAAGATCGTGCTCTCCCACTCGGGCCTCGAAGCCGACCGCGCGATCCTGCCGCTGCTGCCGGCGGGCACGCTCTTCGCCGGCGCGCACGATCACCTGCGCTTCGTGCATCGCGAGCGCGGCGTCACCTATTTCCACAGCGGCTGCTGGAACAGCCATGCGAGCATCGTGCGGCTCCACGACGCGGCGAGCGGCACGCCGCGTTGGGAAATCGAACAGGTCGCGCTCGACGCGTCCGTCCCGGCCGATCCGGAACTCGCGGCGCTCGCTGCCGCGCAACTGAACGAGCACCTTACGCCCGAGGACCGCGCCGTCGTGGCAAAATTGCCCGTCGCGCTCGCGCCGGTTGACGCCGCGAAGGCGGTCGTGGAGTCGCTGCGCGCCGCGGCCGGAGTGGATGCGGCCTTCGTGGGCAACACGACTTTTGGCGGCGGCCTGCCGGCGGGCGAGGTGACGAAATTCGACTTCGACGCCTGCGTGCGCTTCGAGGGCGCCATTTTCGTCGCGGAAGTCTCCGCGGAGCAGCTCCGCGATCTCGTCCCGCGCAGCAACCAGGGCCCCGACACCGCATGGGGGAAACGCCGCGGCGACTTCCTCGTCGCCGCGTTGCCGGCGGAAATCGCGCCCGGCCGCACGTATCGCATCGCGACGACCGACTGGGGCGCGAAGAACACGCGCGCCTACTTCGGCGCGGATCCCGGCTGGCGCGAAGCGCCCGGCCTGAAACTCAAGGAACTCGCCCTGCGGGCGCTCGCGGCGGCCGGTCGTTGAGCGCATTTTGATTGGCGCGCAGCGGGAGCGTCGGCTTGGCTGGACGCATGGGATTTTTCGACCGCCTCACCGGCAAGCCCGCCAACCCCCAGCCCGCTCCGGCCGACTCCGCCCCGCCGAGTCCGGAAAAGCTGGCGACTGCCGGCGGCGTGCTGCCGCAATTGGCCGCGGCCAAGGCCAAGCTCGTGGCGAAGGACCTGCCCGGCGCGATGGCAATCTACGAGGAGGTGCTCGCCGCGGCCGGCGACCGGCCCGACGTGCTGCTCACCCTCTCGGGCGACCTCGGCACACACGGCCATGTGCGCGAACTGGTCGAACTGGTCGCGCCGCGCTACGACGCCCAGCGCCACGGCCCCGGCCCGGGCCTCAATCTCCTCCAGGCTTACCTTGCGGTCCGCCAACCCGAGGCGGCGCAGCACCTGCTCGACCTGCTCTTCGCCCTCGGCCGGCCCGAGCTGGAGGAGCGGCTGTTCGGTTTCTCCCGCGCCATCGCGGAGATCGACCTCGCCTCGGAGGAACGGGTGGCGCATGTCGCGCCCGAGGAGCGTCGGATCAGTCTCGTCAGCGTGAGCAAACCGGCATGGTTCTACGGACTCGAGGGGCAGGCCGACCGCCTGCTGCCTCGCCAGGAAGGCCGGTTGCGCCGCGTGGCTTTCACGCAGAGTGCGCTGCTCGGCGACGCCAACGTCATGGAGCGCGCCGCCCGGCCCGAGGACGCGACCGGTCGCTTCACCCGCGGCTTTGCGCTCTGGCTCGCCGACACCTTCTGGGCCGGCGCGGGCTACGAGGCCATCGCCGGCGTCGGGGTCTTCTCACCGAAACACTTCGCGCTCTTCCCCGTCGAGTGGACGCCGGACAACCTCCGCCAGCTCAACGAATCGGTCGAGGGCGGGCTCGATTACGTCGTCACTTCCGCGCTGCGCGACCGCAACGCCGACTACGAGCTCACCGCCCGCATCTGGGAAGTGAAGAAGTTCCGGGAGCTGAAGTCCTTCACCGCGCGCTGGACGCCGGCCGACGCCGACGCAGCGCTCCGGCAGCTGCACGACCAGCTCCGCGCCTACATGGAGTGGAGGGCCCTGCCCGCGGGCAACGGCCTCGCCTACGCGCCGCCCGCCGCGCCGCTGGCTTACGTGCAGGCGCTCGGCGCCGCGCTGGCGCAATTTCTTGCCGAAAAGGACGTGATCGCCGCCGACCACGCGCCGGCGGATGCGTCACTCTTTCTGCAGGCGGCGCTGGCCAACCCCGGCGATGCCCGCGCCCAGCTCGCGCTCGTCACCGCGCTCCTGCGCCTGCGCCCCCGCGGCCCCTTGCCGGATGACGCCGCCCTCGCGCACGCCCGCGCCTGGCTCGCCTCCGAAGCCGCCGCCGCGACCGGAGCCGGCGGCATCGCGCTGTGACGCCATGAGCGCCACCGCCGAGCGGATCGTCGCCGAACTGCGCACCCTGCGCAGCGAGCGCGGCATCGCCGGCATGAAGCGCTTCGGCATCGTGTCCGCCGCCGGGATGCTCGGCATCGGCATGACCCAACTCCGTCCGCTGGCGCGCGCGCACCGCCGCGACCACGCGCTCGCGGCCGAGTTGTTCGAACGCGGCATCCACGAGGCGCGCATCCTCGCCACGCTCGTCGCCGACCCGCGGCAGGTGACGCGCGCGCAGATGGAGCGTTGGGTGCGGCGCAGCGACAACTGGGCGCAGACCGACTCGCTGGCGTTCCTGCTCGACCGCACGGGGTTCGCCGAGGAGAAGGCGCACGCTTGGAGCGCAAAGCGCGCGGAGTTCGTGAAGCGCACGGGCTTCGCGATGATGGCCGGCATGGCCGTGCACCGGAAGGAACTGCCCGACGATGTTTTCCAGCGGATGCTGCCGGTGATCCGCCGCGAGGCGGGCGACGAGCGGAACTTCGTGAAGAAAGCCGTCAACTGGGCGCTGCGCCAGATCGGCAAACGCAATCCGCGCCTGCGCCGCGCCGCCATCGCCGAGGCGAAACGCATCGCGGAGCTCGACTCGCCCGCCGCGCGCTGGATCGCGCGCGACGCGCTGCGGGAACTCGAGCGGCTCCCGGTGCGCGATTAGCCGTGCCGTGAGGATGGATTCTTCGCTGCGCTCAGAGTGACAGGCCCCGGGAGCGCGATCTGTCGAGGCGCCCCCAAGCAGCAAAGAGTCCTGCCCTGATTTTCTTTGCGTGATACGCCATGAACGCCGGGGCGCGTTGGGGCTAACCCATCTTCCGCAGTTCGGGCCACTTGGGTTCGTGCTGGCAGGCACTTGCGCGATTTAGGGGAGGTTTTTCTCCACTACATTTTCGATTTCGCGGGTG
>PNKG01000123.1 GCA_013822585.1 Opitutus sp.
AGGGCGCCACTTTCAGAGGCGCGCATCGTCGAAGGTGCGCGCCTCTTTTATTGTGAGGCGGGGCTCAGTAGAACACATTGCGGTCGAGGGAGCGGTATTGGATGGCCTCGAGCAGGTGCGGCGAGCCGATGTCGTCGGCGCCGGCGAGGTCGGCGATGGTGCGGGCGACCTTGAGGATGCGGTCGTAGGCCCGGGCGGAGAGCGACAGCTGCTCCATCGCCTGCTGCAGCAGATCGCCGAGATGGGGGTTGAGCCGGCAATGCCGGTGGAGCAGGGCTTGGTTCATGCGGGCGTTGGCGGCTGCGGCGGTGCCGGTGAAGCGCAGGCGCTGGCAGGCGCGCGCCAGTTCGACACGCTCGCGGATCGCCGCGGAGGATTCACCGCCCTTGTCGGAGCGGAGCTCGGTCAATGACAGCGCCGGGGCCTCGATGTGAAGGTCGATGCGGTCGAGGAGAGGGCCGCTGATGCGGGCGCGGTAGCGCTGGATTTGGGAGGGCGAGCAGCGGCACTCGTGCCTGGCGTCTCCGAGGTAGCCGCAGGGGCAGGGGTTCATGGCGGCCACGAGCATGAAATGGCAGGGCAGGGTGATCTTGCCGGCGCTGCGGGAGATGGTGACGTGGCCGTCTTCGAGCGGCTGGCGCAGCACTTCGAGGGCGGAGCGCTTGAATTCCGGCAGTTCGTCGAGAAAGAGCACGCCGTGATGCGCCAGCGAGATTTCGCCGGGACCGGGGATGGCGCCGCCGCCGAGCAGTCCGACGTCGGAGATGGTGTGGTGCGGAGCGCGGGCGGGGCGTTCGAGGAAGCGCGTCTCGCCGTTGAGCGTGGCGCCGGCCGCGCTGTGGATGCGGAGGATCTCGAGATACTCGTCGAGGGTGGGTTGCGGCATGATCGTGGGCACGCGCTTCGCGATCATGGATTTGCCGGAGCCGGGCGGTCCGATCATCAGAAGATTGTGGCCGCCGGCGACCGCGACCTCCACCGCGCGGCGCACGGCGTGCTGGCCCTTGATTTCGGAGAAATCGAGGTGCGCTTCGGCGGGTTGGCGCGCGGAGTGCGGTTCCCGCCGGGACACGGGCGCGAGCTGGAGCTCGCCGCTGAGGAAGCGGGCGGCCTCGTCGAGTGATTTCACGGCGAACACGCGCACACCATCCACCAGCGCGGCCTCCTCGGCGGTGACGGGCGGGAGGAGCAGCGAACTCCGGCCGGAGGCGCGGGCGAGCACGGCGAGGGCGAGCCCGCCGCGCACGGGGCGCGTGGCGCCGGAGAGACTGAGTTCGCCGGCGATGAGGAAGTCGTCGAGGCGTGGCGCCTCGAGCTTGCCGTCGGCGACGAGGATGCCGAGGGCGATGGGCAGGTCGTAGAGCGCGCCCTCCTTGCGCAGGCCGCCGGGCGCGAGGTTGATGGTCGTGCGCGTGCGCGGCATCCGGAAGCCGGAGTTGCTGAGCGCGGAGAACACGCGGTCGTCGGATTCCTTGACCGCGGCGTCGGGCAGGCCGACGAGGATGAGCTTGGGTTCGCCGGTCTCGCCGGTGTTGACCTCGACGGAGACGGGCACGGCGTCGATGCCGACGAGCGCCGCCGAGCAGATGGTGGCTAGCATTAATCAGGAGCGGGGAACTGCTATGTGTGCACCAAGCCCGGCTGCCCGCGGCGGCGGACTTCCGCAATGTTGTCCGCGATCGCCTGCATGTAGGGATTGGGTTGGCCCGTGACTGACAGAAAGCGTTGCACGCCGGCCGCCTCGGTGTCGAGCATCGGCCGGACGAATTTCTCCCAGAAGTCCGGCGTCTTGAGCTTCAACTCGGTCGCGCTGTGATAAGGGCGGCGTTCCTCGGGGATTTTCTCGTGATGGAAGGCCTCGACGAATTCGGCGTAAAGGAAGTCGAGCTTGTCGGCGTAATCCGGCGCGCTCATCTGCGCGACATAGTCGGCGGTGACCAGCAGGCAGGCCATGCGGCGCGCGGCGGCATGCCGGAACGAGTGGGCGCTGATGAGATTGCGCGGACCGGTGCAGCTGATGGCCGAGCAGACGTCCTCGATCTCGGGCGGATCGAGTCCGAGTTCGGGCAGGTAGGCGCGCGCGAAGTCGCAGCTGCGGTATTCGTGGACCATCGTGTATTTGGCCCCGGTTCCGGCCAGGTCGCCCGCCGTCTTGAGGAATCCGACATCGTGGAGCAAGGCGGCGATCACGCACAGCTCCGCGGCGCGCTGGCCGAAACCTTCGACCGGCGCGGTCTTCTGTTGTCCAAGGACCAGATCGGCGACGCACACCGTGGCCTGCAGGGTATGGCCGAAATCGTGATAGCGCATGTCGATCGGCAGATAACCCTGGCGCCGACCGGCGAAGGCCGTTTCCATGTCCACGAGCACCCGCAGGAGCAGGGGAACGCTGCTCGGCCAGCCCAGTTCGCCGAATACCTGCCGCACATGCGCGGCCGCATCCGCCGGCTGCTTGCTGACCATGGCGAGGGGTAAGGCCATTCGGTCCACCGGAAATAGGGTTTGCTGCGGATGCGGCAAGTTCATTGTCTTCCGTTTTCACGCGATGGCCCAAGGAGGCAATTTAGTCGTCGGACTGACCGGCGGGATGGGCTGCGGCAAGTCCACCGTCGCAGCGTTGTTCGCCGAGCACGGCTTTCGCCGGCTCGATGCGGACGATGATGTGCACCGGACCCTGCTGCCGGATCCCGAAGTCGTGGCCGCCGTGCGGGAGCGCTTCGGCCCGCAAGTCCTCGACCAGGAGGGTCGGATTGACCGGGCCAGACTGGCCGGGGTCGTCTTTGCGGACGGTGCGGCGCTTGGCTGGCTCGAACAACTCCTGCACCCGAGGTTGCAACAGCACTGGGAGCAGATTTATGCGGCGGCCCAAGGGGAGAAGTTCATCGTCGAGGTGCCCCTGCTCTTCGAAAAGGAGCTCCAGAATAGGTTTGATTTCACCGTCTGCGTGACCACATCCTCCGACCTGCAATTACGGCGGCTGGAGCAACGCGGTGTTTCCCCCGGGATCGCCCGCCAGCGCCTCGCCAAGCAGCTGCCCCTGGCCCGAAAATGCGAGTTGGCCGACTTCGTCATCCTGAACGACGGCACCCTTGAATTTTTGCGCGAGCAAGTCAGCGAACTGGCCCGTCGCCTCACCTCTCTCCACTCCAACTGACCGGCATCCGTATGGCACTGCCCCCGAAGTCCGACGAGGACAACACAAGCTCATCCGCTCCTGAAAGCGGCGAGGCCCCCAAGAAACGCACCCGCACCCGCTCGCGCCTCTATCGCGCCAAGAAGGGGGCCGAGTCCGATGCGGCTCCCGAAGCGCCTCCGGCCGAATCCACGGCTCCGGCGGAGACTCCCGCGCCTCGCCACGTTCCCCCCCCTGCGCCTCGCGAGGAAGAGCGTCCTCCCGCGCAAGAGGAAGGCCGCGAGGCGGCTCCCGTCGCGCAGGTCGACGACCGTGCACCGGCCGAGCCTGCGGGTGGCGACGTCGCGCCGGCCGGCAACGGCGGCGACCAAGGGGGCGAGCAGCCATTTCAGCAGGGCGGCGGGAAGTTCAACCGCTGGCGCGACAAGAAATTCCGCGGCAAATGGAACAAGCACGGCGGTGGTGGACAGGGTGGGCAAGGGGGCGGCCAGCCCAAGCATCCCCCGCAACCGCCCCCGCCCAGGGGTGAAATCCACTTTGGCGAGCTGCCCGATCCCGCGCGCTTCACCGACCTCGAGGCGCTCGACAAGAGCGCCGACGAGATCGCCAACAGGAAGACCGACCCGATCTGGCTGAACGAACTCTACGCCCTCGGCCACGCCGACCTGAGCGCCAAGGCGCGGGAACTCGGCGCGAAGTTCGACGTCGTGCCGAACCGCAAACAGCTGCTCACCGCGGTCTTCGCCGCCGCCGCCGAGCAGAAAATCCCTCTGCTCGACCAGGGCTGGCTCGACCTCACGGACCGCGGTTTCGGCTTCATCGTCCACCCCTTCACCAACTACCGCCTCTACCCCGAGGACTCGTATCTGCCGGAGGGTTTCGTGAAGAAACTCGGCCTCAAGCGCGGCCATCACGTCGAGGTGCAGGTGCAGGCGCCGCAGGGCACGGACCGTTGCCCGAGTGTCGTGTGCATCCGCAAGGTCATGGGCGGGAGGCCCGACGCGATTTCCGAGCTCAAGCCCTTCGAGGAGCTCACGCCGTATTACCCGCTCAAGCGCATCTGGCTCGAGTCGCCGGGGGCGAAGGACGTCTCCATGCGCATGGTGGACATCATCACGCCGGTCGGCTTCGGCCAGCGCGGCCTGATCGTCGCCCCGCCGCGCACCGGCAAGACCGTCCTCCTGCAAAACATGGCCAATTCCGTCGCGGCCAACGCGCCCGAGGCGAAACTCATCATCCTCCTCGTCGACGAGCGCCCGGAGGAGGTCACGGACTTCCGCCGCCACTGCAAGGGCGAGGTCGTCAGCTCGACCTTCGACGAGACGCCCGAGAGCCACGTGCACTGCGCCGAGATGGTGATCGAGAAGGCGCGCCGCCTCGTCGAGCACGGCGAGCACGTCATCATCCTCCTCGATTCCATCACGCGCCTCGCGCGCGCCTACAACGCGCTCGCCTCGAATTCCGGCAAGATCATGTCCGGCGGCATCGAGGCCACGGCGCTGCAGAAACCGAAGCGTTTTTTCGGCTCCGCGCGCAACATCGAGGGCGGCGGCTCGCTCACCATCCTCGGCACCGCGCTGATCGACACCGGCTCGCGCATGGACGAAGTCATCTTCGAGGAGTTCAAGGGCACCGGCAACATGGAACTCCACCTCGACCGCGACCTGGTGAACAAGCGCATCTTCCCCGCGCTGAACATCGACAAGTCCGGCACGCGCAAGGAGGAGCTCATCTACCACCCCGACGAGCTCGCGCGCATCTACTCGCTGCGCCGCGCCATGCAGGGCGTGCCGGCCGCCGACTCGATCGACATGCTCATCCAGCGCCTGAAGAAGACCAAGACCAACGCCGAGTTCCTGATGAGCCTCAACCGCTGACCGCGCCGCTCGCGGGCAGCCCCCCCCGCCTTGACCAACGCCGAAGATTTCCTCCTGCGCCTGGCACTGGATCGCGGCTTGGTGACCGCTGCGGCGGTGGATGCGGTGCGGCAGACGGGCTCGGCTGGATCCACCGAAGAACTGGTCGCTTCCGGGGCCCTCGATCGCCAGGCGCTCGCCCGGGCGGTTGCCGAGGAATTCGGTTTGCCTTTCGTCGATGTGGCCGGGTGGCGCATTCCGGCGGACGCGCTGCGGGGTCTGCCGCGATCCTTCGCCGTGCGGCACAAGGTGTGTCCGCTGGCCTTGTCGGACGGCGTGCTGCAAGTGGCCGTTCCCGATCCTCTGGACCTTTCCGTTGTCGATGCAGTCGGGCATGCCGCCGGCCACCCCGTGAAGCTCTGCGTCGCCCCCGCCGAGGATTTGCGGCGATTGGTGGCAAGACACTACGGCAGCGGAGTGGGGGAGACGCTCTCGCATGAGCCGGGCGATGCGATGGACGCGACGGCCGCCGAATCCGCGGCGATGCCGGCTGACGACGCGCCGGTCATCCGAACGGTGCATGAGATCATCCGCGAAGCGGTGAGGCGGCGCGCTTCGGACATCCACCTTGAGCCGCTGGCCCGGCGGCTGCGTGTCCGATATCGCGTGGACGGAAGGCTGGTCGAGGCGGTCTCGCCGCCGAGGCACTTGCAGCTGGCGCTGATCTCGCGCGTGAAGCTCATGGCCAACATCAGCATCGCCGAGAAGCGGGTGCCGCAGGACGGCCGCATCCATGTCGATCTCGCCGGGCGGACCGTGGATTTGCGCGTGGCCACGTTGCCCACGTCGCAGGGCGAGAGCGTCGTGCTGCGGTTGCTCGACCCGGAGGGAGTCTGCCGGGGCCTCGCCGATCTCGGTCTGGAGGCCGAAGACGAGGCGCGATTCACGAATCTGCTGGGATCCCCCGACGGGATCGTCCTGGTCACCGGACCGACCGGCTCGGGCAAGACCACCACGCTCCATGCAAGCCTCCATCACCTCAATCGGACGAGCCGCAAGATCATCACGGTGGAGGATCCCATCGAGTATCGGCTGCCCGGCATCAACCAGGTGCCCGTGCGGCCCGAGGTGGGGATGACATTTGCCGCCGCCCTGCGCGCCATGCTGCGGCAGGCGCCGAATGTCGTGATGGTGGGCGAAATCCGCGATCGCGAAACCGCGGACATCGCGATCAATGCCTCGCTGACCGGTCACCTCGTGTTCAGCACGCTGCACACCAACGATGCCGTCGGCGCCGTCACGCGCTTGATCGACATCGGCGCCAGGCCCTTCCTCGTCGCGGCGGCACTGCGGGCGACAGTGGCGCAACGGCTCGTCCGCAGGATTTGCCCGCATTGTCGGCAAGCCTCGCCGGCCACGCCGGCCGAACGGCGGCTGTTGCGGACGGCCGCCGGCCCCCGGGGTGAAATTCAGTTGATGCGCGGCCGGGGCTGTGCGCGCTGCCACGGCACCGGTTATCTGGGCCGCCTCGGCATCTTTGAGATGTTTTTCATCACCGACGAAGCACGCGCCCTCGTCTATCGCCGGGCCCCGGCCGCCCAGCTGCGGGCCCGCGCCCGGCTCGACGGCCTGCGGACGATGCGCGAGGACGGCTTGCGAAAAGTGCTCGCCGGTTGGACGACAATCGAGGAAGTTCTCGCCGTCGCCGCCGGAGACGGCACCCCTTCCGACCCCGATTTCTCGCCATGAGCTACGAAATGAACGACCTCTTGGAACTCGTCGTGGAGCAGAAGTGCTCCGACCTCCATCTCCAAGTCGGCACGCCCCCCACGCTCCGCATGCGAGGCAGCATGACGCCGATCGACGGCCCCGCGCTCACGCCCGCCATGACCGAGGGCCTGATGCTCTCCATCACGCCGGACAACC
>PNKG01000124.1 GCA_013822585.1 Opitutus sp.
TTTATTTCATCGTCGGGCCGGCCTTCCGGGTCTCCCTGCTCGGCCTGTTCACCTCGGGCTATGCGGCCGGCCTCGCCGCCATCTCCCTCGCCATCCCGCAATGGGACGCCGTGCGCAACGCCCGCCTCTTCCCCAGCCCGTGGATCGAGTTCCACGCCGCGTTGGCGGTGTTCAGCTACGGCGTCTTCGGCCTGCTGACGCTCACATCCCTGATGCACCTGCTGCAGAACTGGGCGTTGAAACAGAAGCGGCTCGACGGCCTGTTCTGGTTCCTGCCCTCCGTCGTCCAGCTCGATCAGATCAACTGGCGCATGCTGCTGGCGGGCGTCGGCCTGCTGACCGTCTCGCTGAGCGTCGGCTCGGTCTATTTCATCGAGAAGCCCGTCTCGGTGAACTGGCTCAAGCTCTCCGTCACCATCGCCGTCTGGATCGTCTACTCCGCCGTGCTGCTGCTGCGCTGGCGCGGCCGGCTCTACGCCACGCGGTTCTCCTGGGCCTGCATCATCCTCTTCCTGCTCGCGATGATGTCGCTGGGCCCCGTCAACGCCAACACCCGCGCCCACCGCGTGGAGCTCGCCCCGGAACAGCCGCAACGCTGAACCATGGACCACGAAGCTCCCGTTCTCGTTCTCCTCGGCGCGAGCCACCACACCGCCCCCCTCGCGGTGCGCGAGAAGCTGGCCATCGACGCCCAGCGCGCCGCCCTGCTGGCGGACAAACTCCGCGCCACGCCCGGCATCCGCGAGTTCGCCCTCCTCAACACCTGCAACCGCGTCGAGCTCTACGGCGTCGCCTCGGGAGCGCACGCGGTCGAGTCCGTCCGCCGCGCCCTGGGCGAAGTCACGGGCTGCGCCCCGGCCGAGCTCGCGGACGTGGTCGTGCAGCGCGAGAACCACGACGCCATCGCCCACCTCTTCGAGGTCGCCTCCGGCCTCGATTCGCAGATCGTGGGCGAGGCCGAGATCCTCGGCCAGGTGAAGAGCGCCTACGACAAGGCCCTCGAGCTCAAGTGGACCGGCCCGGTGCTGAACCGCGTCTTCCAAAAGACCTTCCAGGCCGCCAAGCACATCCGCACCCACACCGCCATCGGCGCCGGCCAGATCAGCATCGCCACGGTGGCGGTCGACCTCGCGGGCAAGATCTACGGCGAGCTCGACCCGGTGAGGATCCTGGTCGTCGGCGCAGGCGAGATCGGCCTGAAGACCGTGCAGGCCTTCCAAAGCCGCGGCGCCCGGTCCATCACCGTGGCCAGCCGCACGCTCTCGCGCGCCGAGGAGACCGCGGCCGCCGCCGGCGGCTGGGCCGCCACGATGGCCGAGCTGCCCGAGCTGCTCGCCGCCGCGGATGTCGTCGCCAGCTCCACCTCGTCGCCCAACGCCGTGATCACGCGCGAGCTCGCCGCCGCGGCCATGCGGCGCCGCGCGGGCCGGCCGTTGTTCCTCATCGACCTCGCCCTGCCGCGCGACATCGAGTCGGACTGTGCCGGCGTGCCGAACGTCTACCTCTACAACCTCGACGATCTCGCGCAGATCGCGGAGTCCAACCTGGCGCAGCGCCAGGCCGAGGTGGCCAAGTGCCGCGCCATCCTCGCCGAGCGCACCGCGCAGCTCTGGCCCGCCGTCGCCCACTCCCTCGGCACGGCCGGCGACACGAAGCCGCACGGGTGACGGCGGCTCGCGCCGCAGGCATTGGCATGCTCCGGCGGACGGCCCCCCGCGCTTCCACCTTCGCCAAGGCTGCGGCGGACAAGTCGCGCGCCCCTCTCGAGAGGGGGCGCCCCTGATGAGGCGGCGCGCGTTGACCTCAACGCGTTCGGAGCGGCTTGGGGTCAATCCGCTCCGCCGTCCCGCGTCGGGCGATCGGGCGAGTCTCAAATGGCCGCCGCGTCCTACGCCGCAGCCGCGGTGCGGGCCTTGATCTCGGCCCGGGCGCGGTCAAGCGCCCCAACGAGGTCGGGCACCTTGATCGGCTTGGCGAGGTAGTCGTCCATGCCGGCCGCGAGGCACTGATCGCGATCGCCCTGCATGGCGTTGGCCGTGAGGGCGATCATCCACGGCCGCACGGCGGCGGCCGGGTAGGCGCGGACGAGATTGGCCGCCGTCTCCAATCCGTCCATCTCCGGCATCTGCACGTCGAGCAGGATGATGTCGTAGCGCTGACGGCGCACCGCCTCGAGCACCTCGAGGCCGTTGGCGACCACGTCGGCGCGGAGACCGAGGTTGCGCAGCATGTGCAGTGCGACCTTCTGGTTCACGGGATTGTCCTCCGCGAGCAGGATGCGCACCCCCGTCTCCGGCTCGCCGGCGGGCGCGGCGGCGGCGGCCGCTTGCGGCGGCGCGACCGCCATCGGCGCCGCCGACGGCGAGACCGCTCCGCCCGCCGCCCAGACGCGCGTCAGCACGTCGAGCAGCTGCGAAGGTTTCACGGGCTTGGTGAGATTTGCGGCGAAGAGCCCGCCGTAGTTGCGCTGGCCGATGGACGAGAGCAGCACCAGCGGCAGCTCCTCGGCCGAGACGAGCTGGCGGATTTCCTGGGCGAGCATGTGCCCATCCATGCCCGGCATCTGCATGTCGAGCACGGCCAGATCGAAGTGCTGGCCGCGGCGCAGGGCCTCGAGGGCGCCGGCGGGCTCGGTGAATCCGTGCACGACCATGCCCCAGCCGCGCGCGAGCTCGCCGAGGATGCGCAGGTTGGTCGGATTGTCGTCGACCATGAGCAGGTGCCGGCCATCGAGCGAGGCGCGCACGTTGACGAGGAACGGCCGGGGGCGGCTCGCGACGACCGCCAGCCGCACCGTGAAGAAGAACGTGGACCCCCGGCCGACTTCGCTCTCCACCCACATGCGGCCGCCCATGAGCTCGGCGAGGCGCTTGCTGATGGCGAGCCCGAGACCGGTGCCGCCGTATTTGCGCGTGGTGGAGGCGTCGACCTGCGAGAAGGACTGGAACAGACGGCCGATGCCCTCGGGCGGGATGCCGATGCCGGTGTCGCGGACGGCGAAGAGCAGGTCGACCTGGCCGTCCGCGGCCGGCTGGTTCTCCACGGACAGGACGACCTCGCCGCGGGAGGTGAACTTGATGGCGTTGCCGAGCAGGTTGATGACGATCTGGCGCAGGCGCGTGGCGTCGCCCCGCACGCTGCCGGGGCAGCCGTCGGCGATCTCGTAGAGCAGATCGAGGCGCTTTTCCGCGGCGCGCGTCGCGAGCACGTCGAGCGCGCCCTCCAGGCAATCGCGCAGCGAGAACTCCGCCTGCTCGAGTTCCATGCGGCCGGACTCGATCTTGGAGAAATCGAGGATGTCGTTGATGATCGTGAGCAGCGCGTCGCCGCTGGCGCGGATCGTCTCGGCGAACTCGCGCTGCTCGCGGGAGAGCGGCGAGTCGAGCAGCAGGCTCGTCATGCCGATCACGCCGTTCATCGGCGTGCGGATCTCGTGGCTCATCATGGCGAGGAACTGGCTCTTGGCCTGGCTGGCGAGGTTGGCCTCGACGGCGGACTGCTGGGCCTTTTCGATGACCGTCTCGAGTTGGGCGTTGAGGGACTCCATGCTCTCCATCGCCCGCCGCATCTCCGCGTCGTGGCGGTTCTTGTCGGTCACATCCACGATCGTGGCGATCTCCTGGCGCAGCCGGCCGGAAGGGTCGCGGAACACCCGCACGGTCAGCACGCACCACCGTTCGGTCCCGTCGGGCCGGTGGTAGCGTTTCTCCATGCAGAAGCTGTCCGACTCGCCCGAGCGCAGGCGGGCGGAGGCTTCCTGCTGCGCAGCCCAGTCCTCCTCGGGCGTCACGCTCCGGTAGGACTCGGGATCGAGCGCCTGCTGCCGGGTCAGGCCGGTGAGTTCGAGCACGGCGTCGTTGACCCAGGTCTCGACGCCATTCTCCCCATAACGGACCCAGCTGACGCCCATCGGCACGGAGTTGAGGATGAAACGGAACTGCGCTTCGCGCTCGGTCAGATCGGCCGTCATGCGGTCGGCCAAGGCCAGCGCGCGGGCCCGGCCGTGGCCCATCACCCAAGTGAGCGCGGTGCAGAGCGCGGTGATGAGCAGACCGCCGATCAGGACCGACAACGGCAGAGCCCGGCCGGAAAACGCGTCGAAGCCCGGCAGCGACACGAACTCGAGCCGCCATTTCCGGCCGTGCAGCTCGAGCACCCGGGATTCGCGGAAAGCGTCCCGGCCGGCCGGCGCCTCGCTCTGGGAACCGGCCGGCCAGAGCCGGCCGGCATCGCCTGGGCGCTCGTCCCGGATGCCGATGGCCAGACGTTTCCCGTCGAGATCGTCGATGCCGCGCAGAAAATCCTGGAGCCGCAGCGAGGCATAGACCCAGCCGCTCAGGGCCGAGGTCTTGCGCTCGGGGGTGTCGGTCCGTGCGCCCGAGCGGTAGACCGGCAGCAACAGCAGGAAACCCGGCCGCTCGTGTCCTCCGCCGGTGGCATTGAGGCGATGCGTCAACGCCAACCGACCGGTGTGCATCGCCTCGTCGGCCGCCATGCGCCGGATGATGTCTGAACCGATGTCGAGGCCGAGCGCGCCGGCGTTCTTCGCCAGCGGCTCGATGCGGGTCACGACGTAGAGCCACTCGTTCGCGCCCGACCGCTCGATGGTGAGATTCGGCAAGCCCTCGGCGCGCAGCCGCGACTCGATCTCGCTCGCCTCTTCGCGCCTGATCCGCTCGACGAAGCCCAAGCCGACGACGCCGGCGTTGAAATACGGCTCCATCGAACGACAGTAGGAGGCCCATTCCCGGTGGTCCACGCGGTCGCTGGCGTCGATCAGAGCGCGCACCCCATGCACGGCTTGGGCCGCCAGGTCGAAGCGCGCTTGGAGCATCCCGACCACACGTTCGCACAAGCGCTCGAAGCGCGCCTGTTCGGTCTGCTGCACTTCGGCCCGCGCGAGCCAGGCCGCCCCCCCGGTCAACGCCAGTCCGCCCACCAGCATCAATGCCGGTAGCCACCGGCTCCGCGAGGAGCGGCCAGTCGTGCGGGGAGTGAACATCTTCCCGCCACCATCGGCACAAATGGGCGGAACCTAACCGTTTGGCGCAGTTTTCAGGTGTCCAATTGCCGGAGCAGCCAGTCAGCCGCGGTGCCCCGGGTGGGCGCATGCAGCAGGCCGCGCAGCCGCGCGGCCTGCGCGCGCGTCCGTTCCCGTCGCACCGGGGACTCCAGGCACTCCCGCAGCTGCGCCGCCAGCGCCGCGGGGGTGGCCGCGCCTTGGATGAACTCGGGATACATCACTTCCTTCAGCAGCAGGTTGGCGATGCCGATGAACTCCACCTTCACCAGCAGCCGGCCGAGATAATAGGTCAGCGGATCGGTGCGATACGTCAGCGCACCCGGGATGCCGGCCGAGGCGCACTCGAGCGACATCGTGCCGCTCGCGGTCAGCACCGCCGCAGCCCGGACCGGCTCTCCGCCCACGGCGCGCAACCCGACCCGTGAGCCGGCGGACGAGGCGGCCTTCAATTTCTCCAGTTGGCCGCGGATTTCCCCGCTCGGAAAAAGCGCGACCGCCGGCCGGCCGGCCCCCGCTGCAGCGTAGGCGTCGAGCAACACCGGGAAAACCCGGCCCACCACCTGCCGCCGACTCCCGGGCAGAAGCAGGATCGACCCGTCGGGATCGAAGGCGACCGGCAGGGCAGCGTCGTCCGCCATGAGGGGATGCCCGACGAACTCCACCGGCAACGTCGTGTCGGCGTAGGCCGCCGGCTCGAACGGGAAAATCGCCGCGACGCCGTCGAGGTGCTTCGCCATCGCGAAGCGCCGCCCGGCGCGCGACGCCCAGATCTGCGGGCTGATGTAGTAGAGCGCCTTGGTCGGCCCGCCGGCTTTCGCGGAGTAGCCGCGATCGAACAGGCCGCGCGCGATGCGCAAGTTCAGCCCCGACGAATCGACGAAGCACACCGCGCGCGGCTTGTGCTCCCCCACCCAGCGCACGACCTCCGCGATCAGCGCGCGGTAGTGCGAGAGCTTCGCCAGCACCGCGAAGCCCATCGTCGAGCCGACGGTCAGGTCGCGCAGCAACTGCGCCCCGGCCGCCGCGAGCCGCGGCCCGCCGAGCGCGCTCACGCGCAGCCCCGGCGACTTCGCCCGCGCCTCCGCCACCATCCGCGCCGCATGCGCATCCCCCGAATGCTCCGCCGCGACGATGAGCAGGTCGACCGCGCCGGCCGCGGGATCCGGCAGCTTGAGGGAACCTTGCACCACGGCGCACATGGTTCAGGCAAGCTGACCAGGAAGCTCCAAGCTCCAAGTTCCAACCTCCAATGAATCACCAACCTGGAGCCCAATTAGCGGCGAGCCACGCTTTGTTGATCCCTGGTGTTTCAATGGAGCTTGGGGGTTGGGGCTTGGATGTTCCGGGCGCTCACGACTTCTTCGCCCGGCGAATCTGCTCCGTGATCGCGATGGCGACTTCAAGCGCCGACTTGCCGAGGGCCGCGCCGACCTTGGGCTGTCTCGCCTCGGCCACGCTCTCGAGGAAGTGCGCCAGCTCGATGGCGAGCGGCTCGCCTTTCTCGATGGGAATCTCGTGCACCGGGATCGACGAGGCGTCCCCGGCCTTGGCGAGG
>PNKG01000125.1 GCA_013822585.1 Opitutus sp.
ACCGCAAGAACGTTCGCAGCCGGCCCGGCGGCGACGAGTGTGAAGCCTCGGCGGCGACGAGTGCAAAGTCTCGGCGGTCCGACCCTGCCGGCGCTGCCGCGCCAAAGTCAAAAAGCGTGGGGCGATTGGCATTGCGCCGAGGCTTCCCGCGCCGAACTGCTGGAGAAGGGCGACCGGGCCAAGAGGCAGTGGACGACCTCCATCGCCCTGCCGCGGCAGGACAAGGAGCTGTTCTCCGCCGTGCTGCCCGCGCTGGCGAAGGTCGGCACGCCCAAAGTCGTGGAGACCGGCGTGAAGGGGGCAAACGTCGGCGTCAGACCGCGGGGATCAACCCTGCGCCAGCAATTCGGTGGCGAGGCGGACGTTGCCGTCGATGGCGGCGCGCAGCTCGGCGAGGTCGAGGAACTCGCGGTCCGTGTGCGCGACATGGATCGAGCCCGGGCCGTAGAGCAGCGGCCGGCCCCAGTTGCCCAGGAACGGCACGTCGGTCGCGTAGGAGAACACCGCCGTCCCGAAACCGGGGACCGTGTGCAGCCGCACGAGCGGCACATGGGCCGTCTCCTCGATGCGCACGCGTGCGCCGACGAGCTCGGCCACGCGCCGGCGGATGACGGCGGCGTCGCCCACGGTGCGGAAGAACAGCTCCGCCTGCGCCTGCGGCGGGATGACGTTGGGCGCCACGCCGCCGCTGAGCAGTCCGATGTTGAAGTGCGTGCGGCCGAGCACGGGGTCGGCCGGCCACTCGGCGCGGCGGAGCGTCTCGAGGCAGTCGAGCAGCTTCTCCGTGGCGGACTCGCCGAGTTCGGGGTAGCCGGAGTGCGCGGCCTGGCCGGCGGCGTGCAGGCGCACGCGCAGCCCGCCGCGCGTGGCGGTGCCGAGGCGGAGGTCGGTCGGCTCGCCGTTGATGAGGAAGCGCGACGAGTTCGGCAGCGTGTTGGCCGCCTTGGCGCCGTCGCTGCCGCGCTCCTCGCCGACGACGAAGAGCAGGGCGACGCGCGTCTCGCCGCGCGCGCGCAGGCGTTCGGCGGCGGCGACCTGCGCGGCGAGGATGCCCTTGGCGTCGCAGGCGCCGCGACCGACGAGGCGGCCGCCCTCGACGCGGCTCGGAAAGAACGGAGGCACGCAGTCGAAGTGGGTGGAGAAGGTCACGCGCGGTTCGCCGACGGTGGCGAGGAGGTTGAAGCGGTCGCCGGCCACCGGCTGCTCGCGCACCTGCCAGCCGAGGGCGCGGAGGTCCGCGGCGAGCTTCCGGCCACAGGCGGCCTCGGAGCCGGTGGTGGACTCGAGGTCCATCAGGCCGCGCGCGAAGGCGACGGCGTCGAACTTGTCCCCGCCTTGGATCGCGGCGCTCATCGGATCCAGGCCTCGAGTTCGGTGCGGGCGTCGGTCCTGTCGTCGCGGTATTTGACGATGACCGGTGTGGCGACGGAAAGACCCCACTCGGGACCGGGGGCGCGCGTGACCGTGCGGGCGCCGGGCACGACCACGGCGCCGGCGGGCACGACGACCGGCTGCCCGGGCGCGGGGGCGATGACGGTGCGGTTGACGAGGTCGTAGATCGGCGTGGAGCCGGTGAGGATGGTGCCGGCGGCGATGACCGCGCGGGCCTTCACGATCGCGCCCTCGTAGAGGCCGGTGTTGCCGCCGACGAGCACGTCGTCCTCGATGATGACCGGGAGGGCGCCGACCGGCTCGATCACGCCGCCGATCTGCGCGGCGGCGGAGAGGTGGACGCGCCGGCCGATCTGCGCGCAGGAGCCGACGAGCGCGTGGGAGTCGATCATCGTGCCCTCGTCGACGTAGGCGCCGACGTTGACATACATCGGCGGCATGCAGACGACGCCGCGGGCGACGTAGGCGCCGTCGCGGATGGCGGAGCCGCCCGGCACGATGCGCACACCGGCGGCGAGGCCGGGGCGGCGGACGGGCATCGTGTCCTTGTCGTAGAAGGGGAAGGCGCCGCTCACGTCGGCCAGGTCGCCGTGGCGGAAGCCGAGCAGGATGGCCTGTTTCACCCAGGTGTTCACGCGCCAGCCGGTCGGAGCGGCGGTGTCGGGTTCGGCCGAGCGGACCGTGCCGGACGCCAGGGCGGCCTGGACCTCGGTCCAGAGGGCGCGGGCGGCGGACTTGTCCGCGGCGGCGCCGGCGGCGAAAAGCTGCTCGGTCCGGGTGCGCAGGGCGGTGATGGCGGGGGAGACGGACATGTCGAAAATCTTTGAAGCGTCGCGAAGGAGCGGGGGAGAGCTTGATAAAGTCCCGGCAGGCGGGTTAATCAAGACCCGTCCCAGTCATGCAAAAGATCGACACCCTAGCGGCGATGCGGGCGGCGGCGGAGAACTTCCGGACGGAGGGCCAAAAGGTCGCGTTGCTGCCGACGCTCGGGGCGCTGCACGCCGGCCATGCCAGTCTGATCCGGCTGGCCCGCGGGCGCGGTTTCGAGGTGGTGGTGTCGGTGTTCGTGAACCCGCTCCAGTTCGGCGCGAACGAGGATTTCGCCAAATACCCGCGCCAGGCCGCGGCCGACGCCTCCTTTTGCGAGCGCGAGGGCGCCGCGGCGATGTTCGCCCCGTCCGCCGAGGAGATGTTCCCGAGGAATTTCTCGCTGCAGGTGAGCGAAGACCGCGTGAGCAAGCCCCTTTGCGGCGTCTCCCGGCCCGGCCTTTTCCGCGGCGTCCTCACCTGCTGGCTCAAGCTCCTGCACGTCGTGCAGCCGCACGCGCTCGTCATGGGCGAGAAGGACGCGCAGCAGATCGCCGTCGTCCGCAAGGCGCTGGCCGACCTTTCCCTCCCGCTCGAGATCCTGTCCGGCCCGACCGTGCGCGAGGCCGACGGCCTGGCGGTGAGCGCGCGCAACGGCTACCTCACGCCGACCCAGCGCGAGGAGGCCCTGGTCGTGAACCGCGCCCTCCTGCGCGCCAAGGAGATGGTCGACGGCGGCGTGCGCAGCGCCGACCGTGTCGTGGCCGAGGCCACCCACATCATGGCGCAAAAGCGCCGCCTGCGCGTCATCTACATCGGCATCGTGCACCGCGACACGATGGAGGCGCAGCGCGAGATCACGCCCGGGCAGAGCCTGATGGCGGTCGCGTTCTGGGTGGATGAGGTCCGGCTGACGGACAACATCGCGCTCTGAGCGCGGCGCAAAGGGGTTGAGTTTTGCCCGCGGCCGGATGTCTTTGCCGGCGTGAGCACGACCTTCCCTGCCAAGCCCCGCATCGCCATCGTCGGTTCCGGCTCCCTCGGGCTCTATTACGGCGCCCGTCTCGCCAAGGCCGGCCAGGACGTGCACTTCCTCGTCCGCGGCGGCCGGGCTGCGATCACTGCGCGCGGCATCCGGGTGAAGACGCCGGCCGAGCGCCTCCATGTGAAGAAGCCGCAGGTCTACGCCTCCACCGAGGAGATCGGCGTGTGCGACCTCGTGATCGTGGCGATCAAGGCCACGGGCAACGGCGCCCTGGCAAAGCTGCTGCCTCCGCTGCTCGGTCCGTCGACCTTGGTGCTCACGCTCCAGAACGGCCTCGGCGTCGAGGAACCGGTGGCCGAGGTCGCCGGCCCCGACCGCGTGATGGGGGCGCTCTGCTACATCGCCTGCGAGCGCACCGCGCCCGATGCCGTGAAATGCCGCTTCCCCGGCGTGATGACCATCGGCAAGTTCGGCAAGCCCGCCGGCGAACGCACGCACGCGGTCGCGGCGCTCTTCGTGAAGGCCGGCGTCAAATGCGACGCGCAGGACAACCTCGAGGAAATGCGCTGGCGCAAGCTCGTCTGGAACGTGCCGTTCAACGGCCTCGCCATCGCCGCCGGCGGCGTGACGACCGACGTGATCATGGCCGACGAGGGCCTGCGCACGCTCGCCCGCCGTCTGATGGAGGAAGTCGTGGACGCCGCAGGCAAGTTCGGGCTCGAGATCCCGCGCTCCTTTGTCGACCTCCAGTTCGAGCGCACGGCGAAGATGGGCAACTACCGCCCGTCGAGCCTGGCCGACTTCGAAGCCGGCCGGGAGATCGAGCTCGAGGAGATCTGGGGCGAGCCGGTGCGCCGGGCGAAGTCCGTCGGCGCCGCGGTGCCCCGGCTCGAGATGCTCTACTGGCTGCTGCGCCACAGGGTCGCCACGCGCCAGGGCGGCGCGAAGAGGCGCTGAACGGGGGCGGCGGCGCTCCGGATCGTTCCGGGCAGCGACGATCCGCGGCACCTTTGGATTGCGCCGGGCGGCCGCCGCCCGCACGATGCGCGCGCTCGTTCCCCCATGCCGCCGCCCGCCTCGCCGAAGTTCGAACCCTTCATCCCCGTTTCCGCGCAGCTGTCCGAGTTCACGCTGCGCGCCGTCCTGACCGGCGCCATCCTCGGCGTGGTCTTCGGCGCCTCCTCGCTCTACCTCGTGCTCAAGGTCGGCCTGACCGTGAGCGCGTCGATCCCGGTGGCCGTGATCTCGCTCACGCTCTGGCGCGGCCTCTCGAAGTTCGGCCTGCGCGACGCCACCATCCTCGAGCACAACATCTCCCAGACGGCCGGTTCGGCGGGCGAGTCGCTCGCCTTCGGCATCGGCGCGACGATGCCGGCGATCATGATCCTCGGCTTCGACCTCGAGCTGACGCGCGTGATGCTCGTGGCGGTGCTGGGCGGCCTGCTGGGCATCCTGATGATGGTGCCGCTGCGCCGCGCCCTGATCGTCAAGGAACACGGCGTCCTGAAGTATCCGGAAGGCACGGCCTGCGCGGCGGTGCTGAAGGCCGGCGTGGACGAGGCCTCGCGCGCCGCGGCTTCGCCCTCGGCCCGCGCGGAGATGGCGGCGGCGGAGGCGGCCGGCCTGGGCAAATCGCCGGGCGCCAAGGTGGTCTTCGGCGGCTTCTTCGTCGGCCTCGCCTACAAGACGTTCATGGTGGCCTTCAAGGGCTGGAAGGACATCCCGGAAAAGGTCTTCGGCGCCCCGCTCAAGGGCGGCTCGGTGGGCGGGGAAATCTCCCCCGAACTCGTCGGCGTCGGCTACGTCATCGGCCCGCGCATCGCCGCGATCATGTGCGGTGG
This sequence comes from Opitutus sp., assembly GCA_013822585.1. Taxonomy (GTDB): domain Bacteria; phylum Verrucomicrobiota; class Verrucomicrobiia; order Opitutales; family Opitutaceae; genus Didemnitutus. The sequence goes on from PNKG01000125.1 coordinate 5,026, forward strand.
CGGCGTGCTGTCCTTTCTCCTGCTCATCCCGCTGATCAAGTTCTTCGGCGAGGGCGTGCCCACGCCGATCGCGCCCGGCACGGTGCCGATCGCCGACATGGACCCCTACGCCATCCGCCGCGCCTACATCCTCTACATCGGCGCCGGGGCCGTGACGGCCGGCGGCCTGATCAGCCTCTTCCACGCCCTGCCGACCATCTGGCACAGCTTCATCGCCGGCCTGCGCGACGTGCGCTCGACCCGCGGCGAAGCCACGAGCGGCGACGCCGTGCCGCGCACCGAGCGCGACCTTTCCCCTAAGTTCATCGGCGCGGGCATCGTGCTGCTGCTCACCCTCATCGTGCTGGCCAGGCCGCTGCAGATGAACCTGCTCGGCGCCGTCCTCATCGTGCTCTTCGGCTTCCTCTTCGTGACGGTGTCCTCGCGTCTCACGGGCGAGATCGGCTCCTCGTCCAACCCGATTTCCGGCATGACCGTGGCGACGCTGCTCTTCGTCTGCCTGATCTTCCTGCTGATTGGCTGGAACACGCCGGCCTACTACGTGACGGCGCTGTCGGTCGGCGCGATCGTCTGCATCGCGGCCTCGAACGGCGGCACGACCTCGCAGGATCTCAAGACCGGCTTCCTCGTCGGCGGCACGCCGCGCCTGCAGCAGATCGCCATCCTCATCGGCGCGCTGTCGTCCGCGCTGCTGCTCGGCCCGATCCTGCTTCGCCTGAACGATTCCGCGACGGTCTATGTGCCGATCGCGCAGGTCGCCCCGGCCGGACTGCACGCCCCGGCCGCGGCCGGCGAGGCGAAGCGCGAGGCGCTGCGCGGCCCGCAGGCCGCGGGCGACCCGGCCGAATACCGCGTGTGGCACAAGGCCGACGACGCGGGCGGCCCGACGGGCAAATACCTGGTCAACGACCGCGGCGAAGCCGTGTGGTTCGTCGATCCCGGCATCAACGGCGCCTACAGCGAGCGGCCCGACGGCACCAAGGTGCAGAAGTTCGCCGCGCCGCAGGCCCGCCTCGTTTCCTACATCATCAAGGGCATCCTCGACCAGCAACTGCCGTGGGCGCTGGTGATTTTCGGCGCGATGATCGCGCTCGTGCTCCAGATGAGCTTCGTGCCGGCGCTGGCCTTCGCCGTCGGCGTCTACATCCCCTTGTCCGCCACCTCCCCCATCCTCGTCGGCGGCCTGATCCGCTGGCTGGTGGACCGCCGCGTCCGGCGGCAGCCGGCCTACGCGGCGATGAGCGAGGAGCAGTTCAACCAGGAGAGCGACAAGAGCCCCGGCGTGCTGCTGGCCTCGGGCTACATCGCCGGCGGCGCCATCGCCGGCATCGTGATCGCGTTCCTCGCCGGCGTGACGGTGAAGTTCGACGAGGCCGTGACCAAGTGGTCGGCCGCGCACAACCCGTTCTACGGCGGCCCGAGCGCGGACCTGCTCGCGTTGCTGCCGTTTGCCGC